>NZ_JBVJPM010000006.1:0-428436 GCF_055582645.1 Streptomyces sp. NPDC107517
TGGTCAGCGAAAAAGTCCGACTCCAGTTCGACATCTCCGCCATCCGCTCCACACCCATCGCATAGCCACACCACCCCGCACGAAAGCCCCCGCTCTCCCACCACGACAGGCGGAAGCACAGGGCCGCCCTTGTGACAGGCCAGGAAGAATCAGAGGCCGCCCCGCCTTCCGAGGCCTCCGCGCCTCCACTGCCTAAGCTCGTCCGCCATCTTGGCGAACTCGGCCCCAGCGAGGCGCTCTTCATCGGGAGCCTCGAAGGTGCTCTCCACGGACGCGGGACCGCTGACACGGCTCCGACGACGAAATCGTCTACCGCATCTTGGCATTCCGGGAATGGCGGGCCGACGGAGTACACATCACGCACCGGGCGGCGTGACGGGCTACAACGAGACACAGCGGCTCGCCGCGGGCGCCTTCACGGTCAGGATCGGGAGCGACCTCACCAGGGCGCCATTCGGGTGCGGATGGCAGTGCGCTGGGCTGGATCGGCTGACGGGCGGCGGAGAGAACAGCACAGACGCTCGGTCGGCCGCGGGTCAGGGTTCTTCCGGGCCCTCCTCGTCGAGTTCGAACCAGACCGTCTTCCCCTCCGGTTCGGGGCGGATGTTCCAGCGGTGGGCCAGCAGGTCGAGGAGGACGAGGCCGCGTCCGGAGGAGGAGAGTTCGCCGGGGGCGCGCCGGTGAGGGACCTCGTCGCTGCGGTCGGTGACCTCCACGCGCAGTCGTCGCCGGCCTTGGGCGGCGCCGCCGATTTCGGCCCGAAGGACAGCGGCGTGATCGGTGTGGATCAGTACGTTCCCGAGGAGTTCGGAGACGAGCAGGAGGACCGTGTCGACCTGCTCCGGGCCACCTGCGCGGCCGGATGAATCGTGCCGAGAGGCAGTCGAAGCGCGTCGACCTCGCCGTCGCGGAAGCCGACCTGGCCCACGCACTTCAGGACTTCGCGGTCGGACCGGAACACCGCCTGACCGCACAACGGCAGGCCGGCGTCTGCCAGCTGGGAGATCAGGGTGAGCGCCTCCCCGAGCGATGCGGCCCGCGCCAGGGCATGCCCCGTCACGAGCAGGTCGGCTCCGCGGTGTCGCGTCCGCTCGGACGCCGTGCCGGATCCGACGGCGGTCGGGCCCGCCAAACGGTTGAGTGTCGCGAGCTGGCGCACCTCGGCGTCGTACTCCTCGGAATCGCCGTGCTCGCGCCCGCCACCCACCTGCGGCACTCCTGTCCACTCGGCGCACTCTGCCTTTTCCCGCTCCACCCATATTCCGTCGATCCGTCCTACCCCGAACGGGTTCACGAATGCGGACGGCGGGGCAGAGGGCCACAGACACCGCTTTGACGACGTTGTCGGGGTTCAGTCGCGGCTGAGGTGAGCCGGCCCTCGAATGCGATCCAAGACGCAGGGAGGGCGAGGCGCCGGTGACATCGCCCTTCTGCTGCTGTCCACCGGGACGGTGGGCCAGCAGCGCTCTCTGCGCATGTGGGACTCGCCAGGTGACCAGCTCACCGTCATCGGTGTCGTCTCCGGCGGCAAGGGCCACGACGAACTCCTCGTCCCCGAGATGATGGGCGTCGGAGGGGCTTCTGCTCGCACGCCGCCATCAAGGCCAGGTCCAGCATGCCCAGTGCATCCGGCAACTCCCATGTGCCAAAGCTTATTTGCACCACTCACACCACCTCGCCGACCAGCTCATCGGCGCCGGCCCGCGCCATGGCCCGCGCCTGTCGCGTCAGCCGTGAAAATCACTGTCCGATTGTCGGAACACGGTGATAAAGAGTCCATGTGACAACGACACTTACGTTCCCCGCTCTGCTGCGACTGATCGACGAACGGTCAACCGCCTTCCGCGCCGCGGTCGCCTCCGCGCCCAGCCTCGACGTACAGGTGCCGACCTGCCCGGAGTGGACGCTGTTCGATCTGGCGCAGCACATCGGCGAGGGGCGCCGTGCCTGGGCCGCCACCGTCGCCGCCGGGCCTGCTCCGGCCAAGTCCGTACCAGAGGGCGCCCTGGCTGCGCCTCGGGAGCGCGAGGACATGCCGGCCTGGTTGGCCGCGTCGACGCAGGAGTTGCTGGACGCACTGCGGGAGGCCGGACCGGATCGCGGTTGCTGGACGTGGTGGGGTGCGTCCCAGTCGCCGCAGACCTGTGGCGCCGTCGCCCGGCACCAACTCCAGCAGATCGCGGTGCACACCTACGACGCCCAGGTCACCGTGGGTGCCCCGGAGCCACTGCCGGACGAGGTGGCTCTCGACGGTGTCGAGGAGTTCCTGTTCACCTGCGTCGCAACGACGAGCGCCTGGCCGCACAAGCCCACTGCCTTCGACTTCCACGCCACCGAGGGCCACTCCTGGCGCCTCACGGTCGACGGCGACGGCGCACGCTCGACCCGTATCTCCGCGCCCGGCACGACGCCTGTCACCGCTGCCGACGAGGACCCGGACGCGGCTGGCGTCTCCGTTCGCGGCACGGCCAGCGAGCTGGTTCTCTTCGTGTACGGCCGTATTCCGGCGGACTCCCTGAAGGTCGACGGCGACCGACGTCTCTTCGACCTGCTTCAGGCCTGGGAGCCGGAGGATTAGAACGTAACGTGACGATGCTCCGCCTCGCGCACCCCGAGGCCATGGCCGAACCAACGGCTACAGCAAGGCCGCCGTTGTTGCCGGGGCCACCACGATGGGCCGATGCGTACGCCCGGCGTCAGGTGAGGTCCTCGTAGCCGGCGATGATGTCGGTCTCGTACTGGTCGATGATCTGTTGAGGGGTACGGCCGGTGTGATGGGCGAGGTCGTTGATGGCGGTGGTGGCCCAGTTCGCCACCGACAGCGCCAGGGCCATCAACTTGTCGTCGCCGTATGACCTTTTGACGCCTAGCAGGAACGCAAGGTTGAGATACGGAACCAGCCGGGGGTCGCCGGCCCGGCCGGTGCCGGCGCGGAGCATCTCGATGGTGGTCTGCGTGGCTTCCTCGTGTTCCGGCAGCAGTCGCTGTCGCTCGACCTGCACGTTGGCGATCATCTGGCGGCGTGCGAGCGGGTCCACCCTGCGCCCCTTTCCGCGGGAGGTGTCGCTGCCGTGGTCATGGGGTGGCACGCAGCAGGACAAGGGATCCGTTGTAGGTCGGGCGGCTGCGCAGGTGGCCGAACGCTTCGTCCCAGGCGCCCGAGCCGAGGGCGCGGCGCAGCGAGGTGTCGAAGTCCTGGCGGGCGCGGTCGTCGACGAAGCTCCAGGCCGAGCAGGCTTGCCGGGCGGCGGGGTCGAGGAGGAGTTCGGGGCGGCCGTAGTACGCCTCATTGAAGCCGTCGGTGCAGTCCAGCGGGATGGGAACGGGCTTGATGGTGGTGGTGCCGCCGAGCGTGGCGTTGAGCCGGTCCAGGGGAGGGTAACGGCGCGCTTCGACCTCCAGGACGTCGGGCGCGTACTCGTAGAGCCAGAAGTCGCGAACGCGGGCAGGGTCGCAGGTCAGGATTACGACGGGGCCGTGGGTGACGCGTCGCATCTCCCGTAGCCCGGCTTCGACGTCGGACCACTGATGGACGCTGAAGAGGGTCATCGCCGCGTCGAACTGCCCGTCGGCGAAGGGGAGGGCTTCGGCGACGGCGTCGATCGCGGTGGCGAGTTGGGCCGGGCGCCGGACGCGCATGGCCAGGGAGGGCTCAACCGCCGTGATCGTGCGCGCCTCGGTTTCATAAGACCCGGTTCCCGCCCCGACATTGAGGACGGTGCGCGCATCGCCGAGGGCCTCAGCGATGACGTGGGCGATGCGCTCGTCAGGGCGGCGGTAGGAGGCGTATCCGGAGCCGATGGTGCCGTAGTCGACGTCGCTGGCGCTGCCGTCGTGGGTGCGCATGACCATGGAGGGACCTCGCCTTGTGGGCCGGGCCGAGGCGTGACACGTCCGCGCCCCGAACAGCAATACCTATCTTGCATCTGCCGCAAGGAATCGCCTAGTGAACTTGCTAATGCTTGGCAGATCGGCCAATAAGCGTGGCATGTGCGCCGCTCGGCTTGGAGGTTGTGTCGGCGAATCGGCCCGTTACGGGCCGTCGTCCTCCTGGTACGAATGGCGCTGGCCGGCCCAGGGGTCGGCGATGTTGTGTTGACTTGCTCCTCGGGCTGCAGCCCGAGGATTCTGGCCTTCTCGATCGTTGCTGTGCCGCTGCGCGGCAAAGGGGTCGGTCGGGAATCCGTGGCTTCCTGGTTCTTCGCGCTGTGCCGGGATCGCTCCTGGTCTTACCGGCGCTCCGCAGGCCGATACCGCCAGCCCGGCGGCCGTCTTCACATTGATCGCGGCGTTGGTGTCCCGGTCGTGGACCGTACCGCAGGCAGCACAGGTCCACTCCCGGACGTTGAGGGGTTTGGGTCCATCCTTGACGCCGCAGGTGGAGCAGGTCTGGGAGGTCGGTTCGAACCGGCCGATCTTGACCAGGGTGCGGCCGTACCGCTCTGCTTTGTGCAATGCGTCGGCGGCGGTGCGTGGCGCACTCCACGAGCGCCACGCAGCACCTCTCCGTATTCACCGGCCGGGTCCGCGAGAGCCGGTGCGGGCCGTCGGCGTGGATGGCACCAGTTCATCAGTGAGCGGTCACAAGACCTACCGGGCGGTGACCCGAAGGATGCGGGATTGCCGAGTGCTGTCCTGGTTGATCACCCAGGTGGGGCGGGTGCGGGTCTGCGGCGGTCGATACGGTCATGGCATGCGCGTCCGGGACGCCCGCCGCGACCGCCTCTCTCAGCCCGCCCGCGAACAAGTCTGCGAGAGCGGCCGAGACTCGGCCGGATCAAGGCTCGCCAACGCCCCCGTGGACACCAACAGGCCTCGCAGCCCACGCCTCACACTCCGGGCCTCTCCTGCACAATCCGACGGAAACAAGGTGCTTTCGCCGTCTCTCAGTGGCCGCGGAAGGCTTCCTCCAGCCACCAGGCCCCGTGTTCGGCGGTGACCTTGGCATCGATGAGCAGGGGTGTGGAACGGGGCCCGGCGACCCAGTTCCGGACGGGTTCGAGGTCGGCGGGAGTGTGGACGGTGACCGCTTCGAAGCCGTAGCCCCGGGCGATGGCGGCGATATCGGTGGGCGGGAACTCGACCGTGTCCAGGGGGAATTGGCCCGGAGAAAAGTGATGGACCTCTGCCCCATACGCGTCGTCGTTGTAGACGACGACCACCATCGGCAGTCCCAGGCGGCGCACTGTGTCCAGTTCTGCGGCGCTCATCAGCGCGCCGCCGTCGCCCAGCGCGGCGACGGGCAGCCGGTCGGGCCGGGCCAGCGCCGCACCGATCGCCGTCGCAAGGCCCAGGCCGATGGACTGGAAGGCCTGGGTGAAGCACAGGCTGTTGTGGTCGGGCACCGACAGGAACATGGACGGGTAGCCCATGAAGTTCCCGGAGTCCACGCCGATCACGCGCTCGACGGGCAGGAGGTCGTCCAGAGCGATGCTCAGAGTGCGCGGGTCGATGCGCTCATGGCTGCTCTCGTCCTCGTAGGACACGTCGCGCCAGCGCACGCGTGCGGCGATGGACTCTCTGACGGTGGGGGTGCGGTAGCCGGTTCGTCGCCCGCCGCTCGCTTCGAGGGCCCTCCGTGCCGTGCGTTCGACGTCGCCGATCACGCCGAGGTGGACAGTGCGGTGCCGGCCCAGGGCGGACGGGTCGTCGTCGATCTGAACGACGGTGGCCTCCGGGCCGATCAGCCTGCCGTGCCGCGTCGTCCACATGTTCAGTGCGCAGCCCCAGCCCACGATCACATCCGCGCCCTTGACGAGTTCCGCGGTCAGGGGCGAGGCGAAGCCTCCGGACACGTCGAGCGACCACGGGTTGTCGTGGAACAGGCCGCGGGCGACGGCAGAGGTGGCCAGCAGCGCGCCGTGCTGCTCGGCGAGCGCGGCCAGGGCGTCGCGGCCGGCCGGCGTCCGTGCTCCCCGTCCGGCGACGAAGACTGGGCGCTCCGCGCGTTCGAGAGTCTGCACCAGCTGGGCGACGGCGTCCGACTCCGGTTCGACCGGGGTCCGTTCGGGAGGCGGCGTGATCGAGGTGCCCTCGGGAACATTCAGGGCCTGGATCTCCAGCGGCAGGTTGAGCAGTACGGTGCGACGCTCGTGCAGGGCTCGCCGCACGGCGGCGCATGCCTGCTCGACCGCGTCCTCGGCCGAGGTCACACGCGCGCTGACGGCACCCACCGAGTGGGCCAGCGCGTCCTGGTCGACGTAGAAGTTCGAGGTGGTCTCGGTGGTCTCCGCCGCCAGAACGAGCAGCGGGGTGCGGCTCTTGGCCGCCTCGGCGATGCCGGTGAGGGCATTGGTCAGCCCGCACCCCTGATGCACCGACAGCGCCGCCACCTTGCCGCTCATGCGGGAATAGGCGTCGGCCATGGTGGCCGCCCCGCCTTCGTGGCGGGCCGCGACGTACCGGGAGCCGGCCGCGACCAAGGCGTTGGTCAGGTGAAAGTTCCCCGAACCGACGACCCCGAAGACGTGGTCGACGCCGGCCGCGGCCAGGGCCCGGCCGACCGCTTCTGCGACCTTCACGCGCGCTCCACCAGTGCGAGCACGCGGGCGGGCGCGCCGGATCCGGTGACGATGGGCAGCGGCCCGGCCAGGACAACGGCGCCGGTCGGCGGCAGCGCGGCGAGGTGCTGCAGCTGGGTCAGGCCGTACTTGCCGCTGCCCATCAGGAAGGAATGGCACGGGAAGGCGGGATCAAAGCCCGATGCCTGGCCCGCGTCGGTGCCCACGGTCTCGACCCCGAGACCGATCACGGGCGCCTCTTCGGCGACCCAGCGGGCGCACTCCGCCGAAAGCCCCGGGGTGTGCGGGCCGTTCTCATCGGCGTTGAGGAACTCCTGCTGAGCATGCGAGCGATCGTCCCATCCTGTGCGCAGCAGCAGCCAGCCCCCGTCGGGCAGCGGCCCGTGCTGTGCTTCCCACGCCTTGACGTGCTCGACGTCGACCAGGAAGTCCGGGTTCGCGGCCGCCTCGGCGGAGAAGTCCAACACGGCTGCCGGGGCGATCAGTTGCTGTGCGGGCACGGATGCCACGTCGGCGAGGCCCTGCCCGGTGACCCAGTGGTTGGGGGCGTCGAAGTGCGTGCCGGTGTGCTCGCCGCTGCGGAAGTTGTTCCAGTACCAGGCGGGTCCCCGGTCGTCGTAGCGGCTGATCTCCTCGAGTTCGAAGACCGCGGTCTGGCCGAACTGGGCGGGCAGCTGGAGCACCGGTGTGGACGACGACAACGGCGCCGTGAGGTCGACGACCTCGATCGCGCCACTGCGCAAGGCGGACGTCAGTGCGGCAAGGACGGAGGGGTGGGACATCATGGCCTCCTGCAGATGGGGGCTGATCCGCGACGATCATAGTGCTGGCACGGGCGTTACAGAGGGCGGCACCGGAGGTGCGAGAGTGTTCAGTGGAGCTTTCTGTTGTCTGTCCCAGGCAGGAAGGGATTCCGGCCGCCACCGACGACTTGGCGGTGGCCGGTCGTCCAGTGGCGGGCGGGCCACGAGCCGTCCTGGCTGGGCGAGGAGATGCGCGCGGCGTCGAAGGACCCTGCTGGAGAGCAGCTCCGGGGGGAGCGAGGAGAGGTGCGATATGGGCGGAGCGCCAGGCATCGGGCGCGGGGGCATGGGCAGGGTGACCGTCGCCGTGCTGACCACTCTCCTCACAGCTGCGGGATGCGCCACGGGCTCCGGCGGCACGGCGGACTCCGGCGGCAAAGGCGCGCCGCCGAAGAGCTCTGCCGACTCCCTCACCTGGGAGTTCGAGCACATCGCGGACTTCAGCGGAAAGGTCACCGATGTCGCCGCCCTCGCCGAGGACGACATCTGGGCGGTGGCGACGGAGAACAACGGTGAGTCCAAGGCCCGTCTCCTGCACTACGACGGTACGCAGTGGAAGCGCGAGCCTCTGCCCGAAGCCCTGGGCACCAGCCTCTACCCGCCCGCCCTCGAAGAGGTCGGTGAGAAGACATTGTGGCTGCGGCCGCGCACCGCTGAAGATGCGTCCACCGTGAACCGCTGGGCACAGTGGGACGGCACCCGCTGGTCGCCGGTGCCGAACCCTCCGCCAGGCGACGCCGGGGACTTCGAGGCCACGGGCCCGGACGACATCTGGATCCTCGACGCCCCCGAGCAGACCGCACAGCACTGGGACGGCACCCGCTGGACCACGACCCGACTGCCCTACGGAACCTCCGACCTGGCGATCGTTGGACCGGCCGACGTCTGGGCGGTCGGCAGCCGCTCAACGGGGCCAGGCACCGAACCGGGCACCGACGAGGGCTACAGCCAGCCCGCCTCGATGCACTGGGACGGTACGTCCTGGACACCGGTGGACACCCCGCAGGCCCACTTCAAGGACCCCGTCCCGCCGGAGCCCAGTGCTGCCCTCAGCCGGGTCTTCGCCCTCGACAGCGGCGAGGTCCGCGCGTACGGCATCAACACCTTCAACCACGGCGAGGTCGACGACGAACCCGCGGACCAGTACCTCCGGCTGCGCTGGGACGGCTCCGAGTGGGTCGAGCAGGAGCCCGCGCCGGGCGGTTGCGGGGTGCGCACGCCGGTCGGTGAAGACGACAAAGGCCTTTTCCTGGACGGTAATTGGTATCTCACCGACGACGGCACATGCGTGAAGATCAAGCGCCACCGTCTCCCCCTGTCCAGCGGCGCCCGCAAAGTGTCGAACCAGTCCCTGTGGCTCGGGGAGATCCACCGGGTGCCCGGCACCGGCGAGTGGCTCGGTGCCGGACACGTCCAGGTCAACCAATCCGGCGACCCCTTCAGCGCCCCCGTCGTCGTAAGACTCAAACGGGGCGGCTGACCTCCTCGGCCATCTGAAGCCGGGCGAGGCTCCGGCGCGGCTCAGCCTCGGGCTTTCACCCAGGGACGCGGTAGGTGATCGCCCGTCAGGGCGGGATCTCGGCGTATCAGATCGATGTGGCCAGGAGGCGGAACGCAAGGACCGTCATCAGCAAGCTTGACGCCAGAGCGGTGACGAGCTGCCCGCGAACGCCGGTCAGGGCTCGGCCGAGCAGTGCACCGCCGCCGGCGAGAAGCAGTTGCCAGCTGGCGGACGCGGCGAAGGCGGCAAGGACGAAGGCGGCCTGCTCCACGTGGCTCGGCGCCGATGAGGCCTGGCCGCCCAGTACCAACGCCACGAAGTAGATCACTGTCAGTGGGTTCATCATCGTGATCCCACAGAGCCCCAGATAGGCGCGGGCCGCGCTGACCGGTACTCCCTCGTCCGCCGGGGCGGGCGCGTGACGTCTGCGGTATTTCCGCACAGCCGCGGCACCGCTCCGGGCCGCCAGCGTGACGAGCACCACCGCCGATACCCAGCGCAGCGGCAGCAGCACCGGCTGGATCG
Organism: Streptomyces sp. NPDC107517; assembly: GCF_055582645.1. Taxonomy (NCBI): domain Bacteria; kingdom Bacillati; phylum Actinomycetota; class Actinomycetes; order Kitasatosporales; family Streptomycetaceae; genus Streptomyces; species Streptomyces sp. NPDC107517. The sequence continues at coordinate 9,351 of NZ_JBVJPM010000006.1, forward strand.
TGTGGGCGAGCGCCGAACCCCCGGCCTCGGCGATCAGGGCGTACAGGCCGTCCGCGGTGGCAACCCCGAGCGCGGCGCAAGCACCGATCTTCAAAGCCGTCCGTGCTGTGAGGGCCACCAGATATGTCCCGACAGCCCCCACCGGCATGGCGATGCCATAACCGGCAAGGAGCCCCGCGACCACCGCGGCGATCACGATCGCACGAGAATCGGCCTCCACGGTCGGCCGGGCTGCTGCTGAACGCGCCCGCGTCGAAGGGAGGGAGCCGGCGGCAGAGAGGCAGTGATTGCGGTCATGAACAGATGGTGCGAGTCGCGCCGCCGCCCGTGCAACTCAATTCGCCGTCCGCCGGCCCCACCCGAGAACCTTCGGCCGCGTGGGTCTTCCCGCCGCCTCCGACGCCGGTCAGGATCTTCAGCCGCGTCTCGGACCGAAGCTGCCCCCACGGCCGCGCCTTGCCGTGCATCGGCTGCCCCTCGGGATACCCGGCGCACCTGGGCAAGCACCTTGCGCAGGTGGTCAGTCGGTGACCGACTCCAGCGCCAGGACGTGCTCGACCAGGGAGATCAGGACCTCCTTGCCGGACTCCCGGTCACGCACGTCGCACAGGATGACCGGGGTGTCGGCGGTGAGGTCGAGGGCGCGCGCCACCGCTCCCTGGCTGTGCGTTCGGATGCCGTCGAAGCAGTTCACGGCGACGATGAAGGGAATGCCGCGGCTCTCGAAGTAGTCGATGGCGGGGAAGCAGTCCGCGAGACGCCGGGTGTCGGCGAGGACGACCGCGCCCAGGCAGCCCGTGGCCAGCTCGTCCCAGACGAACCAGAAGCGGTCCTGGCCCGGAGTCCCGAAGAGGTAGAGGGCCAGGGTGTCGCGCAGGGTGATACGGCCGAAGTCCATGGCGACCGTCGTCGTGGACTTCGTGGCCACGCCCTCCAGGCTGTCCACCGGACGTGAGGCCTCGGTCAGGGGTTCCTCGGTGTGCAGCGGGCGGATCTCACTGACCGACTCCACCAGCGTGGTCTTCCCCACGCCGAAGCCGCCGGCGATCAGGAGCTTGAGAGCGGTGAAGTCGGCGGGCGCCGCGTGCGCGGCGCGGTCAGAGTGCACGGAGGCCATTGATCACTTCTCGCAGGAGGTGGGCGGGGGGAGATTCTTTCCCGGCGGCGGTGGACTCGGGCGGGGTGATGCGGATCAGCCCCTGGGCGGTGAGATCGCCGAGCAGGACGCGTACGACGCCGAGCGGCAGACCCGAGTCCGACGCCAAGTCCGCTACGGGGCACGGCCCTTGAGCGCACTGCGCCAGCAAGCGGCGCTGCTCGGGCGGGATCGGGCCGCGCGGTGTTGCGGACGTGGCGCGGACGATCGCCATCAGGTCGAGGCGTTCCGCTCCGTTGTCCGTACGCGCGCGGCCCGCGGTCATCGCGTAGAGGCGGACCAGAGGGCCGGCCTCGTCGTCGTAGCGGTCGGTCCAGGGGTCGCGGTCCCGGTCGGACACGCCGGGCGTCGGCCGGCGGCCGGGTGGCAGGTCGGTCACGGCGTCCCGCCGTCCGGCGTCGGGGCGCCGTCCGTCCGCACGGGTACGGCGAGGTGCTCCCGCACGCGCTCGACCAGCAGGGCCATCTCGTACGCCACGAGGCCGATATCGGCGTGCCCGTCGGTGAACACCGCGATGCAGGACCCGTCGCCCGCGGCGACCACGAAGAGGAAACCGCCGTGCAGCTCGACCATCGTCTGGACGACGCCGCCCGCGTCGAAGTGACGGCCCGCGCCCTTGGCGAGGGAGTGGAAGCCGGAGGCGATGGCGGCGAACCGCTCGGAGTCGTCACGGCCCAGGCCGCGGGAGGCGCCGACGCACAGGCCGTCGGTGGACAGCATGACCACGGACCGGACCTCCCCGACCCGGTGGACCAGGTCGTCGAGGAGCCAGTCGACACCGCCCGTGCCATGGTCGTCGGCGTGGTCACCCAGGTTCGTGACGTTGAAGGTCGGGGTCATCGGTTTTGGGATCCTTCTTCGGTCGCGTGGCGGGGGTGGGGCGCGGCATGCGGGGTGCCGGACGGGCCGGAGGGTGTGCCCGGCTCGCCCTGAGCCGCGGACGCGCGGCGCCGGCCGGAGCGCAGGGACGCCATCGTGGCGCGCGCGGCCTCCGGGGACCGGGCGGCCGGGCCCTGGGCCGGACGTGAAGCAGCGCCCGCGTTCTCGTCACCGCGCAGTTCGGGGGCGAGGCTGGCCTGGCGCACGCGGCGCGGCAGACCGTCCTCGAAGTCATGGCTCGAGGCGGCTTCCGTGGTGGGGGCGGGCGAGGGCGGCGCCGGCCGGGGGGCCGCGTGACGGGCGTGAGTGGGCTCTTGGCGGGGCGTGGTGCGAACGAGCGGCGGCTCGGGCTCACCCTCGGTTCGGGCCATCGGTTCCTGTTCGGGGCGCTGCTGTGCCGGCACGGGAACGGCGACCGGAGCAGGGGCCGGTACGTGACCGGACTCCAGCGCCGGCTGCTCCGGCAGGGGCCGCAGGCCCGGGTGCGGTGCCTCGAGGAGCTGCTGCGGAAGGAAGACGACGGCGGTGACGCCGCCGTAGACCGAGCGGCGCAGGGTGACGTCCACCTGCTGGCGCTCGGCGAGGCGGTTGACCACGAACAGGCCGAGGCGACGCGAGTCGAGGAGGTCGATGTCCGCGGCCCGGATCTTCTCGTTGGCCGCGGCGAGCGCCTCGTCGCCCATACCGAGGCCGCGGTCCTCGATCTCCAGGACGGCACCGGCCCCGACCTCTTCTCCGCGCACCACCACGGGGGTGTGCGGCGGCGAGAACGCGGCGGCGTTCTCGGTGAGTTCGGCGATCAGGTGGATCAGGTCGGCCACCGCCGTGCCGGCCAGACTCAGGTCGGGGATGTCGTGCAGCTGGACGCGGTCGATGTCTGCCGTCTCCGCGATGCCCGCGCGTACGGCGTCGATCAGCGGGACGGGGTTGCGCCAGGCACGGCCGGGTGCGGAGCCGGACAGGATGAGCAGGGACTCGGCGTGGCGGCGCATCCTGGTCGTCAAGTGGTCGAGACGGAACAGGTCTTCCAGGTCCGTGGGGTTCTCGGTACGGCGTTCCATCGCGTCGAGGAGCTCCAGCTGGCGGTGGAGCAGCACCTGGCTGCGGCGGGCGAGGCTGACGTACACGCCGGAGACTCCGGTGAGGACGGCGGCGCGTCCCGCGACGGCCCGCAGGGCGGCCCGCTGCACGGTGGTCAGCGCGGCGCCGACCTGGCCGATCTCGTCCCGGATGGGGGTGCGGGCGAGCGGGGCCTCGGCTTCGAGGTCGAGTTCGTCGCCACTGTGGATGCGGCGGATCGCGTCCGGCAGCCGGGTGGCGGCGAGTTCCAGGGCGGAGTTCCGCAGTCCGGTGAGGTCGTCGACGAGGCCGCGCCCGATGCGTACGGAGAGCAGCAGTGAGACGACCACACCGAGCAGGCCTAGGGCCACAGCGAGGCCGGAGCTGCCCAGGGTCGCAAGGGAGTACGGCTCCGTGTCGGCGCCCGTGTCGATGGCGGCCCGCTCCGCCGTGGCGAGCCCGGCCAGGGTGTGTCCCACGTCGGAGTGCCAGTCCCCTGCCGAGACGGCGGAGACGGCCCCTCGCTGACCGGCGTCGAGGACGGCGTCCTGAGCGGTGGTGAGTTCGGTGGCGCTGCGGGACGCGAGGACGGCGCGGTAGCGGGCGGCGCCCTCGGCCCGAAGGTCGGGCACCGCGGCCTTGGTGAGCCCGCGCTGCTGGGCGACGTCGCCGATGAACACTCGGTACTGGGCGGCTGACATGGTGCCGCGCGCCTGCGCGGCTCCGAGCACGGCGTCCTGGCGGCTCAACGCCTCACGGGCACGGGCCAGTTCGAGGACGGTGCGGGTGTGGGAGGCGCGGTCGGGGCGGTCGGCGCCCGCGAGCCCCGCGCGCACCGCGAAGGCCCGGTCGACGGCCGTGCCGTAGCCGGAGAACACGGCGGCGGAGTCGTGGTGCGTCCCGCGCTGCTCGGGGAGGGACCCCGCGCTCTTCAGCAGAGCGCTGATCCGGTCGGGCAGCTGGGCGTCGAGGGCGGCGAGATCGGTGCTGCTGGAGCGGATGCCCGCGCGCAGGGCCGTGACGGCCCTGTCCGTGCGGGACCGCGCGGCGTCGAAGTCGTGGCGGGCGGACGGGCCGGAAGCGGCCCGGTACTTCAGGGCGGCGGCACGCTCGTCCTGGACCGCGGTGGTGAAGTCCGCGACCGGCTTCACCAGGGCCGAGTTGATCTGCCGCAACTGCTCGGTGGACGAGACCTGCGACGCGGTGGTGACGGCGGCGTGCCCCCACAGGGCCATCAGGGAGAGGACCGGCACCGTCAGCAGGGTGACGACCTTCGCTCGGATCGACTTGGGACGCCACCGTTCGGGCAGCGGAAAGCGTGCGGGCATGACAGGGATCTCCTTGGCGGTGCAGGAGTGTTGAGGGCGCGCGCAGTGGCGTTCGGCCCGGGGAACGGCGGCGGCGAAGGCGGGACGCGCGCCGTGGTGGAAGGCTGCTCAGGGAGTCCGGATCAGGCGACCGGAAGCTCGACCTCGTGCAGCGGTCGCGCGGCGGCCTCGCCCTCGGCGCGTTCCCGCGCCGTCGGGGACAGAGCCACGAAGGCGCAGGTGAGGAACAGGAAGGAACCGAGGACCACGGCGAGCGGCAGGATGAACGCGGTGGCACTCGCGCCCGGCAGGGGTGCATTGCTCGCATGCACGTCCACGGTGACCGCGGCCATGCCGGTGTAGTGCATGCTGCTCACCGCGAGTCCCATCACGAGGGCGGCGACGGCGGCGACGGCTGGGCCCCGTACGGAGAGCGCGGCCCACAGCGCCGCGGAGGACGCGGCGATCGCGATGACGACGGAGGCCGTGACGACAGCCGGGTCGTAGGAGATCGTGCCGTTGAGCTGTACGGCGGCCATGCCGATGTAGTGCATCGCGGCCACCCCGAGTCCGGTGCCGACGCCACCGAACAGGATGGAGCGCACGCGGGACTTGCCGTATCCGGCGGTGAAGACTCCGGCGCCTACGACGGCGATGGCGACCAGCAGGCTGAGAAGGGTGAGCGGGATGTCGTAGCGGATCGCGGTGCCGTCGACGGTGTAGCCGAGCATCGCGATGAAGTGCATGGTCCAGATTCCGGCACCGATCGCGATCGACGCGCTGACCAGCCAGTTCCTCTTGGACCGTCCCCCGCTTGTCACGGCACGCACGGTGCAGCGCAACCCCAGCGCGGATCCGACGACTGCCATGGCATACGACAGGACCGGCGTCGCCCAGCCTCCGGCCATGTGATGCATGTGACCCACGGGTTTCCTCTCACTGTTCTGTGTCGGCCCCCCGGCGACCGGGACGCTAGCACGCAGTGGATCTCTGTCCAGGGGCTGCGGAATTCGCCCGCAGGCGGGTTACTGGACGGTAAGGCCCTGGTGCAAGGGACTTTCGAGCATCGGCCCTTCACTCCGTGCTCACATCGGTGCGACTCTTGTCACGTCGCACACCGAAGCTCTTCAGACACCCTGGCCGAGACGCCCAGGTCCGGATGTCCAGGACATACCCGTTCAACTGAGCGCGGAGCTGTTGGCGCTGGAGCCGAGACCGGCCGACTCGGTCGGTGAGGAGGCGGCCGGAGACGCGGTGCCTGCTGAGACCACCGCACAAATCGCCCCCATCACAGGACAGGTGATGACGTGCTGCGGCGGCTTCACCCAGTGAAGGTGAAGCCGCCGCAGCGGATGGGTCCGTCAGGACGGGCACCCCGAGTCGGCGATCACGAAGCTGCCGGGCGAGGTCTCCTCCAGGGTGTGGGTGACGTAGAGGTTGTACAGGCCCATGTTCTGGTTGGAGCCGTTGGCATAGACGTAGCCGAGGCTCTGGTGGGCACGTCCGGCGGCGACCTGGTTGTAGTTGTTGTCGGTGTAGCAGTGGTGGGTGGCCCCGGTCGTGGTCGCCTGTGCCCCGGTGGAGGACGCGCCTACGGCCCCGGAGCCGTCCACGGCGGCCACGGTGTAGCTGTACGTCGTGCCGGGGGCGAGCCCGGTGTCGGTGAACGAGGTCGAGGCAGGCGAGCCGACCTGGGTGCCGCCGCGGTAGACGCGGTAGGAGGCCGCACCGTCGACGGCGGTCCAGGACAGGGACGCCGAGGTGTCGGTGGTGGCGCTGACGGTGAGCCCTGTCGGGGCGGGCAGGGAGCCACCGCCGTCGGTGGCGTCGAGCCCCCAGGAGTGTCCGATCCAGTACGAGGCGCAGATGTTCATGTCCGGCAGGTACTGGCTGGCCGTGCCGCACTGGGTGGCTCCGGTGCCGGGGTCGACCGGCTGACCGTGGGACATGCCCGTGATGCTGTACGACTCGACGACGGCGCGGCCGGAAGCGTCCTGGTAGACCTTGTGCGGGAAGCCCTGCACGGTGTCGCTCACGTCGGCCGTGGTGTCGGTGCCGTGGACGTTGGTCCACTGCTCCACGAGCTCGGTCATGTTCATCGGCGCGACAGTCGTGTCCTGGGAGCCCTGCCACACCGCCACCGTCGGGTAGGGACCGCTGTAGCCGGGATCGGCCGCGCGTACCTTGTCGCCCCACTGCTGCGGGGTGAGGTTGCTGCCGGGGTTCATACAGCTCAGCCCCTCGGTGACGCTGCGGGCGCAGTCGAAGGGAAGGCCGGCGGCCACCGCCGCGCCGGAGAAGACGTCCGGGTAGGAGGCCGCCATGACCGCGGTCATGGCCCCTCCCGCGGACAGGCCGGTGACATAGACACGTGCGGGATCGGTCCCGTAGTCGGCCGCCGTCTTGTCGACCATCTGCTTGATGGACAAGGCCTCGCCCTGACCGCGCGAGAAGTCGGACGACTGGAACCAGTTGAAGCACGAGTTGGCGTTGTTGGCGCTCTTCTGCTGGGGCAGCACCAGCGCGAAGCCCCAGGCATCGGCCCACTTCGTCCAGCCGGTCTCGTCGTCGAACGCCGAGGCCGACTGGGTGCAGCCGTGCATGGCGACCACCAGCGGGCGCCCGGACGGCAACCCGTCGGGGACGTAGCGGAACATCTGCAGACTGCCGGGGTTGGAGCCGAAACTCGTCACCTCCTGCAGGGACGCGGCTTGCGCCGGCGCCGGGGACAGCAGCCCGAGAACCAGGGCCACCACGGACAGCACCAGCGCGACCGCGGACCCGGAACGCGACCGCCGTCCGCGGTCGGCAGGCCGCAGCACGCGTCGGAAGCCGCGCCGCGAGGAGTGGGGGGAAGCAGGATGCATCGTGCCACCAGGTGATCGCGAGGGATGGGGAGACGGACAACCCCCGGCCCTGGCCGCCCGGCATCGGACAGCGGTACATGTCCCAGGAGTTGCAGGGAAGTTACGTCCGGCCGGTCGGCGACCGTAATGGAGACGCGCCCCACCTCGAAGGGACGTGGACTGTGGGCCGTCACCGTTGCGCCGCTCGGAAGGGCCACGACATCAGCGCGCCGTGCCGGCCCGGCGCGCTCCCGGGTGACACAGCCGCATGGTGGAGCACACACGAGGCGCAGGGGAACGCGGCGGCGGCCGACCAGGACCGAGCGTGGCGCAAGAGCGTTCAGGTGGCAGCGTCTCGGCCAACTCCCTTTCAGTTTTTCTTTTCTGTGGACAAAGCGTGGACGCTCCGCGACCCCGTCCCTACGCTGAGCGTCGCTCGGCCACAGAAGTCTGCGTTACCCACAGCGGAACCACGCAGGAGGAAGAGTGACACCACGCCCCGTGCACATGTCCCGCTCCAGACGTCGCGGCGCCCGAAGAGCCACCGGGCTGCTGCTCACCGCACTCCTCGGTACCGGCCTGGTCGCCCCGACGCCGGGCGCGGCCGATGACAGTCCGCGGCCGTTCGCGGATCTGCCCCCGCAGGAACCGGGCGTGACCCTGCGCGTCTTCGACGTCCGGTCACCACTGAGCAAACTCTGCGACCTCAAACCCGCGCAGACCCCGAACGTCGACAAGCTGATCCCCACCGCCGACTGGAACTCCACCGACGGGTTCGGGTTCGAGAACAACTTCGTGTCGCAGATCACCGGCAATCTGAAGGTGCCGGAGGCCGGCTCGTACGGCTTCCGTCTGATCAGCGACGACGGGTCGCGGCTCTTCCTCGGCGAACAGAAGGTCATCGATCACGACGGGCTGCACGGAGCCGAGCCCAAGGACGGCGAGATCACGCTGAACGCCGGTTACCAGTCGCTGCGCATCGACCACTTCGACGCGGGTGGCGGCCAGCAGGTCACCCTGCAGTGGAAGCCGCCGGGAGCGGATGGGTTCACCACGGTGCCGAACTCCGTGCTGAGCACGGACGCCGATGTCGTACGCGTGACGGCGCCCGGTCGCAAGGAGTGCGAGGGAACGTACGACACCCCCGGAGACGGGCTGCCGCTGACCGAGGTCAACCCGGGGTACAAGCTGACCGACCTGCGGCCCAAGGGCTTCGAGCCGCAGGTCTCCGCGATGGACTGGCTGCCCGACGACCGCCTTGCGATCACCACCTGGGGCGGCAGCACCGAGACGAAGGGCGAGGTGTACCTCCTCGACCACGTCACCGGCGACACCGGGCCCGACAAGGTCACGTACAAGAAGATCGCCGACGGGCTCAAGGAGCCGATGGGGATCAAGTACGTGGACGGAAAGCTGTATGTCTCCGAGAAGCATCAACTGACCGAACTCGACGACACCGACGGCGACGACGTCGTCGACGAGAAGCGGAAAATCGCCGAGTGGCCGTACGGCGGGAACTTCCACGAGTTCGCCTTCGGGCTGCTCTACGACAAGGGCGACTTCTATCTGAACCTTTCGGTCGCGATCAACTACGGCGGAGCGAGCACCGATCCGCAGCCCGCGCCGAACCGCGGTACGACCATCAAGGTCAACAAGGCGTCGGGCAAGGTCAGTTACCTCGCCGGCGGCCTGCGCACCCCGAACGGGATCGGGCGCGGACCGGGCGACGATCTGTTCGTCGCGGACAACCAGGGCGGCTGGCTGCCCGCGTCCAAGCTGGTACACATCAAGCAGGACCGGTTCTTCAACCACTACATGAACCCGGACGGTCCGTTCGACGACAAGCCCGTCACCAAGCCGGCGCTCTGGCTTCCGCAGAACGAGATCGCCAACTCCCCCAGTACACCTATGCAGTTGAAGAAGGGGCCGTTCGCCGGGCAGATGGTCTTCGGTGACGTCACCTACGGAGGACTCCAGCGGGCCGACCTGGAGAAGGTCGCCGGCGAGTACCAGGGCGCGGTGTTCCGGCACACGCAGGGCCTCGAGTCCGGCGTCACCCGGATCAGCACCGGGCCCGACGGCGCGATCTACACCGGCGGGCTCGGCGCCGACGGCAACTGGGGCCAGGAGGGCAAGCTCCGTTTCGGACTGCAGAAGCTGACGCCGACCGGGAAGACCGCCTTCGACATCAAGACGATGCGCGCCACCCGCGACGGCTTCGAACTCACCTACACCAAGCCCCTGTCCGAGGAGACCGCGACCAAGCTGACCGAGGGCGCGTACTCCGTCGAGCAGTGGCGCTATGTGCCGACACCCGCGTACGGCGGGCCGAAGGTCGACGAGGAGTCGCTGCCGGTCGCGTCGGCGATGCTCTCCGACGACCGCCGCAAGGTCCGGCTCACCGTCCCGGGCCTGAAGCCGGACCGCGTGGTGCACGTGCGCTCGCCCCGTCCGTTCTCGTCGTCCGAGGGCGAGCAGCTGTGGTCGACCGAGGCCTGGTACACGCTCAACGCCAAGCCTGGCCCCGAGGAGCCGGTCACCACGTACGACGCCGAGGCCGCGAAGCTCTCCGGCACTGCCGGCATCGACACGGAGCACGCCGGCTACACCGGCGGGGGGTTCGTCGACGGCTTCGGTGAGCAGGGGGCGAAAGCGAGCTTCGACGTCACGGTCGACAAGAAGGGCATGTACGACGTGGGCCTGCGGTACGCGAACGGCCCGCACCCCGCGCCGGGCACGAAGACGATCAGCGTCACTGTCAACGGCGGCGAACCGAAGCGGACGAGCCTGCCGTCCACGGGCGAGTGGAACCGCTGGTCCACCAGGACCGAGCGGCTCGAACTGCGCAAGGGCCGCAACACGATCACGTACTCCGTCGGGTCCGATGACACCGGTCATGTGAATCTCGACGCGCTCGACGTGCGCCGGCCCGGCGCCCGGATCGACCTGTTCTCCGGCGGGAGCATCTCCACCGCCTGGCAGCACTCCGACGGCCGCAGCGCGGAATGGCCGCACACCGCGGAGAGGTCCATGGAGGTCTGCTGCGGCGACCTGCGCACGAAGCAGCACTTCCAGGACTTCAAGCTGCACGTCGAGTTCCGCGTGCCGAAGCTCCCGGACGACGTGACCGGACAGAACCGGGGCAACAGCGGGGTCTATCTCCAGGAGCGTTACGAGGTGCAGATCCTCGACTCGTTCGGTGTGGAGAAACTCGCGGACAACGAGGCGGGGGCGATCTACCTGAAGAAGGCCGCCGATCTCAACGCGTCCACTGCGCCGGAGACTTGGCAGACGTACGACATCACGTTCCGCGCGGCCCGCTTCGACACGGACGGCAAGAAGACGTCCGACGCAAGGATCACGGTGGTGTGGAACGGCAAGAAGGTCCATGACAACGTGGCGGTCGACGGCCCGACGGGCGCGGGTGACCCGGAGTCCGCGGCGGCCGGCGCGATCCGGCTCCAGGACCACGGGAACAAGGTGCGATTCCGGGACGTGTGGGTGGAGCCACTGTCCTGACACGGCTGATTCCGCAGGGCACCCTGGCGACGGTCCGCACACCGGGCCGTCGGCAGGGTGCCGCTCACCGGCGCAGGGGACGGGCTCGGCCGATCAGATCGTTCACACCGTGGCCGCTCGCGCCCTGACCGCGTCCGCCGGGTCCCAGCCCGCGCGTGGCACCGAGGCGAGCAACAGCCGCGTGTACGGGTCCTGCGGGCCGGCCAGGACATCGGCCGTCGGGCCCTGTTCGACCACGGTGCCTCGGCGCATGACCACGACCTCGTCCGTGATGTGCTGGACGACCGCCAGGTCGTGGCTGACGAAGACGAGAGCGACCCCGGTGTCGCGGCGGATCTCTTCGAGCAGGTGCAGGATCTGCGCCTGGATCGACACGTCGAGCGCGGCCACCGCCTCGTCTAGGACCAGCACCTCGGGGTCGACCGCCAGCGCCCGCGCGATGGCGAGCCGCTGGCGCTGGCCGCCGGACAGGCCGTGCGGCCTGGCCCCCGACTCACGTGCGCCGAGGCCTACCTGTTCCAGAAGTCCGTCGGCGAGGGACTCCTCCCGGCCGTGCAGGCGCAGGGCCGTGGTCAGGCACTGTCTGGACGTGAGCCGGGGGTCCAGGGACACGTACGGGTCCTGGAAGACCATCTGGATCTCGCGGGCCCGCGCGAGGCGTGCCCGGCTGCCGCGCGGGGTGCGTGGTGTGCGGGTCCAGCCGGCGACGGAGACGGTGCCGGCGTCCGGCCGTACGAGGCCGACGAGCATGCGCGCGACGGTCGTCTTGCCGGATCCGGACTCGCCGACGATGCCGAGCGAGCCGCCCGCCGGGACGGTGAAGGTGACACTGTCGGCTGCGGTGAGACGCCCCCCGCCGGGCAGACCGTACGTCTTGTGCAGTCCTTCCACCGCCAACAGCGGTACGTCCTGCGGCACTTCGGCGGTCATCGGGCGCTCCTCTTCGACAGGGCCGGGCCCGGGCCGGCGAGTTCGGGCAGTCGGCGACAGGCAGCGCTGCCCCCGCCGGACAGGGGCGACGGCTCGGGCGTCCAGGTCGAGCACGCCGGTTCCGCGTCGGCGCAGCGGTCCGCGAACTCGCAGCCGCCGAACGTGTCCGCGAGGGACGGTGGGCGCCCGGGGATCGGACGCAACTCGCGACGCCCCTCCCCCAGCGTCGGCGAACAGGCGAGCAGTCCCTTCGTGTAGGGGTGACGTGGCCGGTCGAAGAGCCGGGTGGCGGGCTGTTGCTCGACAACGCGGCCCGCGTACATGACGTACACGCGGTCGCAGTACGCGGCGGCCAGGTGGAGGTCGTGCGTGATGAACAGCAGGCCCAGGCTCCGGTCGGCGCGCAGGGTACGCAGCAGCGAGAGGATTTCCGCCTGGGTCGTGACGTCCAGAGCGCTGGTCGCCTCGTCGGCGAGCAGGAGCCGGGGTTCGGCGGCGAGGGCGCCGGCGATGACGACGCGCTGGAGCATGCCTCCGGACAGTTCGTGCGGGCGCTGGCGGGCCCGGCGTTCGGGGTCGGAGAGGCCGACGGTGTCGAGGAGTTCGACGGCGCGGGTGCGGGCCGTCTTCTTGTCGAGGCCGGTTCCCGTCAATCGTTCGACGAGGAAGTCGCCGACCCGGCGGACCGGGTTGAGGACGGAGCGCGGGTCCTGGTGGACCATGGCGACCGTACGGGAACGGTGGCGGCGCAGGTCGTCGCCGGTCAGGTCGAGGACGTCCGTACCGTCGACGCGTACGGATCCGGACAGGGCTGTTCCGTCGGGAAGCGTGCGCAGGGCCGCCTTGGCGGTGGTCGACTTGCCCGAGCCGGACTCGCCCACCAGGCCGACCACTTCGCCGCTCGCCACCTGGAGGGAGACGCCGCTGAGGACCGGCCGGGCGGTGCCGGGCAGTTGGAGGGTGAGGTTGTCGATGTCGAGGAGCATGGCTACTTCCTGCTGCCGAGTCGGTCGGCGGCCCAGACCCCGACGACGTTGAAGGACACCACGACGAGGGCGATGGCGAAGCCCGGGACCAGTGCGGGCAGGAGCGCGCCCTGGACGACGGCGGCCTGCCCCTCCTGGACCATCAGTCCCCAGTCGGAGCTGGGCGGCTGGGCGCCGAATCCCAGGTAGGAGAGCGTGGCCAGGGACATCAGGGCCTCGCCGAAGAGGACGACGAGATAGCCGACGACGGACCGGCCGAGGTTGGGGACGAGGAAGCGGGCGCAGATCCGTGCGCCGCCCATGCCCAGGACCCGGTAGGCGTCGATGTACGGCTTGCGGCGCTCGGCGAGCGCCACCGAGCGGGTGTACTTGGCGACGGTCGGGGTGTACGCGAGGCCGAGCGCCAGCACGGACGTCGTCATGCCGGAGCCGAACACAGCGATGATCAGGACGGTGAACAGGAGCCCGGGGAACGCGTACATGACGTCGGTGAGGCGGGAGACGAGGGTGTCCGCCCAGCCGCCGCGCCAGGCGGCGAGCGTGCCGAGGGTGACACCGAGGAGTGCCGCGATGGCCAGCAGCAGGATCGGGGCGATGAGGCTGGTGCGGGCTCCGTACAGGACTCGGGAGAGCAGGTCCTGCCCGGAGGAGTCGGTGCCGAGAAGATGGTCGCCGCTTGTGCCGACGAGGGACGCCGAGAGGTCGATGGTGTCGGGTGCGTACGGGGCGAGCAGGGGTGCGAGGACTGCGGCGAGTACGACGAGGGTCATCACGCCGCCCGCGACGACGACGCCGAAGGGGCGCCGGCCCTTCGCGGGTTTCAGGCCGATGGGTGCGAGGGTCTGGGCGCTCATGCGGCGGCCTCCTTCACCCGCGGGTCGAGCAGCGGGTGGACCAGGTCGACGAGGGTGGTGACCACGATGTAGCCGGTGACCATGAGGAGGAGTACGGCCTGTGCGACCGGGAAGTCGTGGGTGTTGATCGCGCCGACGAGCAGTGATCCGACGCCGCTGATCCCGAACGCCGTCTCGACGACGACGGTGCCGGCGAGCATGCCCGCCATGACGAGGCCGCACATGGTGACGATCGGGCCGAGTGCGTTGCGCAGGATGTGCCGGCGCACGATCTCGCTCTCAGGGATGCCGGAGGCACGGGCGGCCTCCACGTGGTCGGCCGCACCCGCGTCGACCATCGACTGCCGGGTGACGCGGCTGATCAGAGCGAGCGCCCCCAGTGCGAGCGACAAGGCGGGCAGGGTCAGATGGTGCAGTCCGCCGGCTAGGCCCTCGCCGCTGCCCGACACCGGGAACCAGCCGAGCTGGACTCCGAACAGGGCGACCAGGGCGATCGCCGAGACGAACGAGGGCACCGACGCGGCGAGTGTCGTGCCGCCGACGACCGCCGAGTCGATCCAGGTGCCGCGGCGCACGGCGGCGAGGATTCCCGCGCCGACGCCGAGGACGACGAAGAGCACGGTCGCGTAGGCGACGAGGCCGAGCGTCGTCGGCAAGCGGGCGCTGACCAGGTCGGCTACCTGGTCGCCGTACTTGAAGGACCGGCCGAGGTCGAAGTGGAGACAGTCGCCGAGCCAGCGCCCGTACTGCACGACGAGCGGCTCGTCGAGGTGGTACTGCGCGCGCACCAGGTCGAGCTTTTCGGGGGTGAGCTTGTCACGGCCGCCGGCCAGGAAGACGGCGGGGTCGCCGGGTGCCGCGTACACGGCGGCGAAGATGACGAAGGACGCGGCGACTAGGGTGGCGAGCAGTCCGGCGAGGCGCCGGGAGATCCGGGCAAGCATCGGTGGTCAGCCCTTCTTCGCGCCGAGTTCGGCGGCCCACGGGTAGTAGAGGTACGCCATGGAGGCGGGCGGTCCGGTGAGCTTCGAGTTGAGGACGAGGACGGACGGGACCTGGGCGACGGAGATCCACACGGCGGCGTCGGTGAACTTCTTCTGGACGTCGACCGCGAGCTTGGCCCGCTGTGCGTCGTCGAGGGTGGCGAGTGCCTTCTTCACCTCGGTGTCGTACGCCGCGTCCTTGAAGCCGACCCAGTTGTTCGAGGAGTCCGACAGGGCGTTGTCGTAGAAGCCCATCGGGTCGGCCTTGGAGATGTACCAGTCGCCGGCCAGGACGTCGATGTCGGCGCGGGCCTGCGGGTCGCTGTAGAACTGCTCGAACTGCGAGGTCGGGACCGTCTTGATCTGCCCCTTGAGGCCGATCCGCTGGAGGGCCGCGCGCACTGCGTTGGCGATGACGGTGCGGCCCTGGCTGGCGTCCGTGCCGATCACGATCGGGGTGGCGGCATCGGTCCCGGACTCCTTCACCAGCTGCTTGGCGGTGGCGAGATCGTCGGCCGAGGGGCTGGCGGGGGCGTAGTCGACGGCCTTCTGGGCGGTTTCGAAGACGGGCTTCTCGTAGCCCCAGGCGCCTGAGCCGACCGGGGTGCCCCAGGGCTGGACCATGCCGCCGTAGCCGGACGCGGCGATGCCCTTGCGGTCGAGCGCGAGGGACAGCGCCCGGCGGACCTTGGCGTCCTTCAGTCCGCCGCGCTCGGTGGGAATGAGGACGAGCGACGCGGTGGAGGGGCCGTAGTACTGCTCGATGCCCTTCTTGCCCTGGAGGGCGGCGGCGGTGTTGGGCGATTCGGCGTACGCGCCGTCCGCCGCGCCGGTCGTCAGGGCGTTGACGAGCGCACTGTCGGCGGCCCAGCGGAAGGTGACCTGCTTCGTCAGCGGCTTCCTGCCCCAGTAGGAGTCGTAGCGGCGGATGGTGATGGAGTCGCCGGACTTCCAGCTGCTCAGCTCGTACGGACCGGTGCAGGCGTCGGGCTGTCCGGGGGTGCCGAAGTCCTTGCCGGCCTTCTCGACCTGCTCCTTGTTCCATACGATGCCCGCGTCGCCCGCGAGTGCCTTGAAGAACATGGCGTCCGGTGCCTTGAAGGTGATCGTGATCTGGCGGACGCCGGTCTTCTTCATCGCGGCGATGTTGCCGAACTCGTCGCCCTGTTCCATGTCGGGGTCGGCGTGCCGCTTCAGGCTCCACAGCACGTCGTCGGCGGTCATCGGGGTGCCGTCGTGGAAGGTGACGCCCGAGCGCAGGGTGAGGACGAGGGTCTTGTCGTCCGGTGTACGGGCCTTCTCGGCGAGGAGGGGCTTCGTCGACATGTCGGGCTGCAGTTGATAGAGGCGTTCGCAGACGTTGGTGAGGACGACGCGGCCCGCGCTGGTGCCCTGGGTGTCCAGGTCGAGTGAGTCGGGCTCGTCCTCCAGGAGCCAATTGGCGTTGGCCAGTTCACCGTTGGCGGCGGTGGTCGTGGGGGTGAGGGTGAGCTTGGCGGCGTCGGCGGTCGCGGAGCCGCCCGCGGTGTTCCGGGTGGCTCCGCTGCAGCCCGCGGCCGCGGCGATCGTCGCGGCGACGAGGCCCGCGGCCACGGCCGCCCTTCTTCTGGAACTGGTGTGGGTCATCGCTGATTTCCTGTCAGTTCTGGCCGTACGGGCCGTCGTAGAGGTTCCAGGGGAGGTGCTGGTACTCGCGGTCGCAAGGGGTTCCGGCGGTCACGTGGTAGTCGCCGGTGGTCAGGTCGGCCAGGGAGGAGACGAGCGTCATCCAGTGCTTGAGGGCCGGCTGCCGGGGGTCCGGGTGCGTGCACAGGGACTCGGGGAGACCGAGGTGGTCCGACATGGCATGGCGGATGATCTTGCGAGATTCGTCGGGCCCGGCGGAGCCGCGCAACGCCCTGAGTCCCTGCTCGGCGCGCGGCACGCGGACCAGAGAGTCGGACGACATGGGCCGGTAGCCGGCGGTCGCCAACTGGGCGGGGATGCCTGCCTGGTAGTGGTTGCCGTGCACCAGCAGGCCGTCGGTCGGATACATCCAGCCGTGTCCCGCCGGCGTCGTCTCCAGGTCGATGGCGAAGCCCTCGCGGCAGGTCAGCAGGGCGTTGCTGGCGATGTGGGCGCGGGTGCGGCAGAGCACGTCGAGGGCGTCGGTGATGTTGCTCTGGTCGAGGACGCTGCGGCGCACGACGGTCTGGGGCAGGCCGATCGCGTCGTCGAAGCGGCCGCCGAGCCCGTTGGCGTTGAAGGCGATCCCGGCGGAGTTGGCGCCCTGGCGCCCGATCTGGCCGGCCTCGACCTGCATGATCAGGGTCGGCTTGGGGGGCTGGACGATCCGGATCATGACGACGGTGTCCGCGACCCCGGCTCGCCAGTCCCAGTTCTGCCCGGCGTAGACGTGCCCGTCGCCGCTGGCTTCGCCGTAGGCGGCGAAGGAGGTGCAGCCCTCGGCGGGCTCCTCCTCGGCTGTCCTGCCGTCGGCCTCCATCTGCGCGAAGGACTTGTCGTAGATGACCTCGCCCCGCGCGTTCAGGGCGAGGACGTCGAGCAGGTCGACTCCGGCGCCGTCCGCGATGCCCCGCATCTCGTCGACGAGGTGGGGTGCGTAGTCGCGTACGGGCTCCAGCCAGCGGGCGGCGCGTGCGGTGACGCGGTCCCAGGTCAGTCCGGCGGACTGGCCGAAGGCCTCCTCGTAGTAGGCGAGGGCGGCGTGCAGTTGGGGCCGCACGGCCTCGCCGTACTGCCGGCCCCGGTCGAGCGGGCTGCCGGAGATCTCGATGACCGGAAGGACCCGGGTGGGGGCGGTTTCCGTGGGACGGGGTGTCATTGTTCTCCTCGCGACGGAGCGCTCCCGAACGACGGCGGAGGACCGGAGGATCCTGTAACGTCGATTTCAGAAAGAGCTCCACTTGGAACGTTCTGCCCAGGACAGTAACGCCGATCACACGAAAGTCAATGGTTGTAATGGAAATTTCAGAGGATGGGGCCGGCGCGACGCGTCTCCGGGCAGCGATTCGCGACCAATGGGAGGAACTGTCCACCTCCGAGCGTGCCGTGGCGCAGTACCTGGCCAGCGCACCCGTCGAGCAGCTGCTCTTCGCCAGCGCGCAGGAGTTGGGTACGGCGAGCTCCACCAGTAACGCCACCGTCGTCCGGGCGCTCCAGCGCCTCGGCTACGCGGGCCTGCCGGCCCTCAAGCGCGAGCTGGCCAACGATTTCACCTCCACCGTCGCCCCCGAGGTCCGCCTCAAACAGCGCATCGCGCACGTGGGCCGGGACCTCTCCTCCATCTGGAGCGACGTCTTCGACGAGGCCCGCGAGCGCATCGACCAGACCCGGCGCCTCACCGAACCGGACGCCCTGAAGCGCGCGGTGACCGCACTCGCCGAAGCCCACGAGGTGTTCTGCTACGGCGTCGCCGCCTCGGAACCGGGCGCTCGCCACCTGGCCCTCGCACTCGGCCGCATCGGCCGCCGGGCCCGATTCGTCTCCGAGACCGGCTTCGCCCTTGCCGACCGGCTTCTCGCCCTCGGGCAGGGCGACGCGGTGGTCATCTTCCAGCCCGGCCGCCAACTCGTGGAGCTCACCGTGATGATGGAGCGGGCCCGTGCGGTCGGCGCCAAGGTCGTCCTGGTGACGGACGAACTGGGCGAAGCCTACGAGGACCTCGTCGAGGCGGTCCTGACCGCGCCGCACACCCCGACCGGCATCACGGCGGAGTCACTGACCGGCCTCCTCGTCGCCGACGCACTCCTGCTCGCGCTCGCCACGCTCGACGAGTCCCGCGCGGTGGACTCCTCCCACCAGCTCACGGCGCTACGGGAACAACTGCTGCGACCGAAACGGCGGGGCTGACGGACGGGGCACGACCCGGGACCTCCCTGGAATGCGAGGCGCCTGCGTCGGTCCTGCCACCGCCGGGCAGATCGGACGCGGCGTTCCCCACGCCGCTGGCTCACTGACGCAAACGGTCCTTCCGACCCGACGGCCGGCACTGCCCCGTCGCGTACGCCGCAACGCAGGGCGGGTCGTTCGACCGCAGCGCCCTCACCCTGGTCGCAGATCAGGCGCGGTAGCGGATTTCGAGCATGGTGCAGCCGGCCGGAGTGCGGTAGGGGCCGTGGCGCATCCCGGGCCGGCGACTCGCGTAGTGGCCTGGCCCGAACGTCTGCCCGAGCGTGAGGTCGACCAGGTCGCCTTCCAGCAGGTACACCTCCTCGACATAGTCGTGGGTGATCACTCCAGCGGCACTGGCGTCGAGACCGGGCAGCCAGCGCACGAGCCGGGTCAGCACATCGGGGTCATCCGGGTCCCGCGACAACACCTTCTCCTCGGTGCCCGGCTGCGCGGCTTCCCGCCACGGCGCAGTGTCTCCCGCAAAGAACTCGAATTCTTGTTTCATGACACCTCTCTTGACCCCTGGCGGCAGCCCGCCACAGGGATGCTGTTGTTCCGGTTGAAGTCTCGACGGCATTTTGAGGCCCCGGGCGGTCCAGGTCGGTTCCGGCGGCCCGGTCCCGTCGGCCAAGTCGGCGCCGACAGAGCGCGCGAGAGGATCCGGCAGTGCGCACAGCACCTGGGCGTCCAGGCGCCGGCGCCACAACTCCTCTTGCGGCTCAGCGTCTTCCAGTTCCACCGCCACAGTGTTGCGCAGGGCCTCGACCGGTGAGATCCCGCGTGGCACGTCGGACCCGGGCGCTCGACTCCGCATCGACCATCCTGACGGAAGCACGGGAGTTCGTGACGGGCCTCGCTGGACGTCTTGGTGACCACTGCCGGAAGACTCACGACCACCACCGGCCGACATGGAATGAATTCCGACGATGCCCCAGACGCCCAGCCCGGTGCATCAATCAGGGTGCCAGGAGTTGTCCCGCGGCCAGTGCCGACGCCACCGTCCCGCCGACCACCACTGCCGAGGCCGCGAACAGCGGAATTCTCATGCTCCAGGTGCGCAGGGCCCGTGAGCGCGAGAGCCGGTCGAGAAAGGCGTCACGACTGTGCAGCACAAGCACTCCGACGCCGGTGAGCGTCACGGCCATACCGACGCCGAACGCGGCGACCAACACCAAGGCAACGGCCACCTTGCCGGTGAGGAGCCCGGCCAGCAGGACGAGGAACGCCGAGGGCGAGGGCAGCAGCCCGCCGGCCGCGCCGAGCAGGACGAGCCCCCGCCAGGTGAGCAGGGACGGCGCGTCGGGGATGTGGTGACTGTGGCTGTGCCCGTGATCACGACCACCGCCGTACCCATGCCCATGCCCATGCCCATGCCCGTGGCCGTGATCACGACGACCACCCTGCCCGGTCCCGTGATCCGCCTGTGCATGCGCATCGACCTGCTTGCGGTGACGTAGATGCGTGTACAGCAGGCGCACACCCACCCCCACCACCACCAGCGCCGCGACCAGTTGCAGCCATCCCGTGAGCGTCGCCATGTCCGGCGTGCTCTTGGCCAGCAGCCACCAGCCGACGGCCAGGACCGCGACAGAGAACGTGTGCATCACAGCGACGATCCCGCCGAGCCACATCGCGTCGCGGGGCCTGCCCCGGCCGCCCACGAGATAGCCGGCGGCCAGCGACTTGCCGTGTCCGGGCGCACAGGCATGGAGCGCGCCCACAGCCGCAGCCACGAGCAGCGCCGTGGGAAGCGCCGCGCCATGGTCGAGCAATGACGCCAGGTCGGTCGTCCACATCCCGTTCGGAGCCGGCGAGCCGGATCCCGCACCGGATTCGCCCGACACGAGGGAGAGCTCCCGCGTGGGCTCCTTCGCCGTGTGCAGTCCGCCGCCGCCCTGGTCCGTCACGGAGAGCGTGCGGTAGGCGGGGTTGACGTCTGTCAGCGCGGTGACCGTCAGGGTGATGCGGTCCACCGGACGGCGGCAGACGAAGCGGAGTCTCATGCCGTCCGCCTTCGCGACGCGGCAGAGGGCTCCGTCCTGACGTACGACGATGTGCGAGCGCAGATATCGAGCCACGTCGCCACCGGAATGCTTCTTCACGACGGCGATGTCGTCCTTCTGCGCGGACCAGGCCGCGTCCACGACCGGGCCGTCCGCCTCGATCCTGACGACGGGCGGGGTGCCGAAGGGGTGCGCCTGCGCCGTCCCCGCGCTGCCGAAGAGCAGCACGGGGACGGCGGCCAGCAGGAGCAGCACCCCGGTACGGAGTGATTGCACGCTGATGCTTCCTCTCAGTCCCGGCGCGCGGCCAGCGCGTGGACCGTGCCGTCGTCCGTGAGGGCGAAGACCCAGTCACCGCTGACGGAGAGCGCTGAAGCCACTCCCCCGCCGAGGTTGTACGCGGCCTGCTGCCTGCCGGTGGCCCGGTCGAGCACGAGCAGACGGCCGTCCCATGTCCCCACGTACACCAGGGACTTCGTCACCAAGGGGTGCATCGTGGGTGATCCCGCGCCGGTGTCACAGCCCATGGCGACCCGCCAGGGGTCGTCCAGTGGACTCTTGCCCGGCAGGTACCCGGCCTTGGTCTCCCACACCGGCTTCGACGGATCGGACGCACTCGTGTCGTAGCCGCGCACCACACCGTCGCGGCCCGCGACATAGGCCATGTCACCCCACACGGCGGGGCTGGTGAGCGGGGCCCGGCCGGGCTCGCAGACGCTGCCGCCGCCGAGCTTGGACTCCCAGGTCACCGCGCCCGTCTGCGGGTCGTGCCCACGGACGCCGTACGCCGTGAACGTCACCAGCTTCGCCGGGCCCGACACGGGCTGCGTCAGCACCGGCGAGGAGTGGCTGTCGATGTCACCCGCGGTGTCCTTCGCCCACAGCTGGGTGCACTTCGCGAGGTCCATCGCGACGACGGTGTTGCTCGACATGGAGTGCAGATAGGCCGTGTCGGAACCCGGCTCGCGGACGGCGGTGCTGTGCGCCTGGCCCCAGGAGAACGCGGCCCCGAAGCCGCCCGGCAGCAGCGCGCCGGTCCTGGCGTCCCGGCAGCGGACCATGTTCACGTCCTGGTAGACGGCGACGGTACGGTCCTGGCCGGTGAGCTGGAAGACGCTCACCGGTCCGCCCGCGCGTCCGTAGCGGCGCACGGTGTCGCCGTGGGTCTCCTCACGGTCGATCGACTCCCAGGCGACGTGCCCGTCCTTGGCGTCCAGGGCATAGATCCGTCCGACTCCGGTCGTCAGATAGACCCGTCCCCCGTGGAGGGTCGGCGCCGATTCGGCGTCGCCGTCCAGGTAGGTACGCCAGATTTCCCGGCCGGATGCGATGTCGTACGCGAGCATCATGCTGTACGGCGAGTCGAAGGCGCGGGAGGAGACGATGAGTCTGCCGTCCGCGATCACCGAGCCGTTCAGGTTGAACTGCTCGCCGGTGTGCCGGGTCCACTTGAGGTCGAGCCGTTCGCCCGGGTCGTCGCCGCTCGCGGAACGTCCTGCCTCGTCGCCGCCCTGCCTCAGCCAGTCCTGACCGGTCTTCGGCTTGGTCAGCTCGGAGTCGGCGACGACGTCGAAGGTGCTCTTCTGCACCGGGAACGCCTTGCCCCTGGTGTCGTACGCCGTCGCCTCGGCGGTGTAGGTGCCGGGCCGCAGTCCGCGCAGCGGCGTGCCGCTCGCCCGGGTCCATGCCCCGCGAGCGTCGGGGCAGGGTTCGGTCTTGCCGCCGGGCGGGGTGTAGCAGTTCTGGATGCCGGGCTTGGCGGCTCCCGTGCCGAACCGCGTGTTCGTCCGCTTCACGACATGGCCTCGGCCGTCCCGCACGGTCAGCGCGGCCTTCGCGGGGGTACGGCCGTCGTCCTCCGCGTACACCTCGACGGGCACCCCGGCCCTCGCCCCGTGGACGCTGTCCTGAGCCGGGCTGACGAGTGCGGAGTCGTCGTCGATGTCGAACTGCCGGTGAATGCCTGTCACATGGCCGGTGTCCTCGTTGCGGCTCGTGCGAGGATCGTCGGTGATCCCGCTGAAGTCGAGCACCTTGTAGTCGGGGTGGGCGCCGTCGATGCCGTACGTGCCCTGATTGTTGATCTCGACCGCCCGCTTGAAGGCGCCGCGACGGAACTCCGCCTGCTGGTTGTGCCCGGCCGCGACCATCCGTACGTCGTACTTGGCCAGTTCGTCGATGGTCGGCTGCATGCCCGCGCCGGGGCCCCACTGGGTGAACAGCGAGCGGTGCGCGAAGACCAGCACCTGCTTGCCGACCGCGTGCCGGGCGAGGTCTCTGCGCAGCCATTCCAGCTGCGGTCCGAGCCCGCTGGCGTCGTAGTTGTCCTCCAGCACCACGACGTGGCGGCCGTTGCGGTCGAAGCTGTACCACTCGGGGGCGAGGTTGCGGCGGAAGTACTCCAGGCTGCCGGCATAGCCCTTGGAGGTGGCCGTGCCGCCGAAGTCGTGGTTGCCCATCACGGGGTAGAAGGGGTGGCCGAGCCGCCCCGTCTCGAGCCCCTTGCTGAACAGGTCGTACGCGCCCTGGCGTCGTGGCTCTTCCGCGTAGTCCGTGACGGTCAGGTCCCCGGTCGCGATCTGCATCGTCGCGCCGTCGACCTCCGACATCGCCCGCACCTGGCCGGTCCACTGGGGCAGTGCGGTGCGGGCCTCGGCGTCGGTGCGGTTGCCGACCTCGGGGTCGGAGTTCATCACCCACTTCTCGGTGGGGCGAGAGGCGTTGCGGTCCGGAACGAGCGCGAAGTCGACGCCACTGCCACCGGTCTCGGGGACCTTGTGGAAGAACTGCGGGATGTAGTCCTTGCGCAGGGCCGGGGTGTACCCGTCGGGCGAGACGATGCTGACGAGGTCCGTTTCGCGGCGCGCCGGATCGATCTCCAGGGTGTACGAGCCGTCGGCGCGCGTCGTCGTCCAGGCGGCGCCGTCGGTGACATCGACGCCGGGCATCGCCCGCTCGTCCCTGTCCCGCTTGCCGTTGGCGTTGCCGTCCCTGAAGACGGTGCCCTCGACAGTGACGGTGTCGACGCCCGGCGCCGTGTCGTCGGCGAACGCCGCCTGGGGCGCGAGGAAGGACAGGACGACCACTCCGGCGGTCGCGACACGGATACGGCGGCCTGTGCGCAGGCCACGGAGCAGGGTCGGCAAGGACCGGGCCACGAGGACGAGTGCGACCCCGCCCGCCGCCACGAGTGCGACGGTGAGCCAGGGGAACTCCGGTGGCGCGTGTGCGCCCTTCGCGTCGACGAGGGGCGCGGCCGCGTCGGCGTCGACCGCGGTGCCGTCGAACTCGACCACGACCTGGTTCAGTCCGCCCTTCTTCAGCAGCGTGCTCAGGTCGAGCGCGTCGAGGTGGCAACTCCACGCCAGCTCGATCACGACACCGCCGGGAACCCCGCCGTCGTCGCCGGGCACACCCGAGCCGGTGGCCGGGCAGCCGGCGGGCAGCACCCTGGCTGCCCAGGCACCGGCATCGACGGGGGACACCACGTCGCGGTGCACGATGAGACGGCCGCTGGTCACGTTGACACCGGTGGAAACGACGAGCTCGGCATGCTCGCGCGAGACATGCGCCATGGCCGGCTGGGCGCCGGCACCCAGGACGAGGAACAGCAGTACGAGACAGAGCCCGCCCGCTGCGCGTATTTGTTTCATGGCAGCGGAGACTAATCATCATTCATCAGATCCGAGCCAAGATCGATCACGTTTCACCGGGGCGCCCGCAAGAGTTCAGCTGCGACGAGAAGCACTGCCGCGATCGACGGCATGGGCCTGCGGCGTGGGGTTCGCACCGACCGGTAGGTAACGTTGACGCCCCCGGCTCCTACGCCCCTGGCGGGCGCCCGCGGGCACCACGGCGCGCGCAGGGCTGGCGCGACACAAGTCCCCAAGTTGCGGAACGACTTCGGGTCACGCACCACGCCGCAGTGGACCTAGCCCGCCGAGAGGCTGATGGCCGAGCGCCACTCGCCTACATCGACGATGCGGCACCCGGTGAATGGGATGTGGCCGTGCACCACATGTTCAACCCGCCCCGCGGCGACTTCGACCCCCGCAAACAGGGAGACATCTCTCCACCTTGCCGGCTCGGAGGATGCTCAGTCGAGGCAGAACTCGTTGCCCTCGATGTCCTGCATGACGAGGCACGACTCGTTGTACTCATCGGCAATCAGCAGTTGCCCGCGCACCGCGCCGAGCGGGACCAGACGCGCACACTCGGCCTCGAGTGCGGCGAGCCGCTCTTCACCCACGAGCCCGGTGGCGACCCGCACGTCAAGATGCACCCGGTTCTTGACAACCTTCCCTTCGGGGACACGCTGGAAGTACATGCGCGGGCCCACACCTGAGGGTTCCATGCAGACAAACCCTGCACCCTGACGCTCAGGCGGCAGCGAGCGGTTGTAATCGTCCCAGGTGGCAAACCCCTCCGGCGCCGGCGGTACGACGTATCCCAACACCTCGCACCAAAAGCGAGCGACGCGCTCAGGATCCGCGCAGTCGAAGGTGACTTGGAACTTCTTGATCGATGACATCGGCGCACCATAGCAGGGGACCCGATTGCTCATCTCCAGGTAGGCATGGGCGCGTTGACAGCGCATGGTCCTTGAGAGCGGCTGCCGTGCGGTGCGGTGCGGTCACAGTGCATGGCTCCGTAAGCCTTCCTGCTCACGGTGCTGGAGGCAGTATCGGACGGCATGAGCGGGGCCCACGCACTGCCCGCCCTCCGGCCACCGGGCATGTGGCGCTGACTCGGGTCCGGCAGGCGAGGGTGGCAGGCTGTCCATGCGCGGCAACCGCGACACCTCGGGGTCGAGATCGGAGTGAATGATGAGGGCAGTCCGTTTCAGTCGGTTCGGTGGCCCGGAGGTTCTGGAGATCGTGGATCTGCCCGATCCGCATCCGGGTCCGGGCGAGGTCCGGATCGAGGTGCGCGCAGCCGGCATCAACGCGAGCGACTGGAAGAAGCGCAAGGGCCTGATGGATGAGGAGCTTCCGCAGACTCTGGGCTACGAAGCGGCGGGCGTCGTCGACGAACTGGGCGACGGCGTTACGGACGTGGTCGTCGGCGATCGCGTGTTCGGCTTCTCCACCGAGGGGGCGGCCCAGGCCGGGCTGGCGGTGCTGTCCCACTATGCGCCGATCCCGCCGTCACTCGACTTTCCCAGCGCTGCCGCGCTGCCGGCCGCCAACGAGACGGCCGTGCGCGCGCTCGACCAGCTCGGCGTAGCAAGCGGCAGCACGCTGCTGATCAACGGGGCCTCCGGAAGTGTCGGCAGCGCCGCGGTTCAGTTCGCCGTGGTGCGCGGTGCGCGCGTGATCGGCACCGCGAGTCCGTCGAACCATGAGTATCTTCGCTCGCTGGGGGCCGAACCCGTGGCCTACGGCGAGGGCCTTGTCGACCGGGTTCACGCACTCGCGCCCGAAGGCGTCGATCTCGCACTCGACGTGGCCGGGAGCGGCATCCTGCCCGAGCTCATCGGGCTCGCGGGCGGCCCGGGGCATGTGGTGACGATCGCCGACTTCACCGGCGCTCAGGAGCACGGGGTCACATTCAGCCGGGGGGACAGCGGCCGTGCGGTCCATGTGCTCGGCGAGATCGGTGAGTTGATCGAGTCCGGGCGCTTCTCACTGCCCGTCGCGCAGACCTTCCCGCTCGCCGAAGTCGCCAAAGCGCACCGAGTCGGCGAAGACGGCCACGTGCGCGGGAAGCTCGTGCTGGTGATCGACCCTCCGACCCGCGGCTCCAGGTGATGCGTGTGTGCAGACGAGGGGACCTCGGTCGTCTGTTCCGTTGGCCGGCTGGGTGCTCCAGATCCCACGCGCGAGGCCATCAGCGAGGTCGAGAGGTCTGTGTGTCCTGCGACGGTGCCCTCGGCGACACAGCTGCCATGTCGCTTGCGACGGTGCGGCCCCCGGCCCGGCGGCGGTGCTCTCATCGGGCACCGCCGCCCTCGTCCACGCTCCGTCGCACCTCCTGTCCGAGTGCTCCGATCGTCAGCAGATCCTCGGGAGTTGTTCACCGATCGGCAGGTCGACGACGCGTGTGCCGCCCAGGCCGGTGCGGGCGACGACCATGCCCGGATGCTCCGCGACGGCCTCGCCGATCACTCGCGCGTTCGCACCCAGTGGATGAGCGCGCATCGCGTCGAGGACGGCGTCCGCGTGTTCGCGCGGAACGAACGCCACGAGTTTTCCCTCATTGGCCACGTAGAGGGGGTCGAGACCCAGGATCGCGCAGGCGTTGGCCACGGCGGGCGGGACTGGCACGTCACCTTCCCGGATGACGACGCCGGCGCCGGAGGCGACCGCGATCTCGTTGAGCGCGGCGGCCAGTCCGCCCCGGGTGGGGTCGCGCAGCACGTGGAGGTCCGGTGTCACGGCGAGCATGCAGTCCACCAGGCCGCCCAGCGCCGCACAGTCGCTCTCGATCTCGACACCGAATTCCAGACCCTCACGCACGCTCATGATCGCCACTCCGTGAACGCCGATGTCACCGCTGACGATGACTACGTCGCCGGGGACGACACGTTGGGGGCGGATGTCCACGCCTGACGGGATGAGCCCGATCCCGGCGGTGTTGATGAAGACACCGTCTCCGTGACCGCTCTCGACGACCTTCGTGTCACCGGTCACCACCTCGACGCCCGCGGTCCGTGCGGCCGCGCCGAGAGTCTCGGCGACCCGGGCCACGACGGACATCTCGACACCCTCTTCCAGGATGAAGCCGCAGGACAGGTAGGCGGCCCGCGCGCCGCTCATCGCGAGGTCGTTGACGGTGCCGTTGACCGCGAGGTCGCCGATGCTGCCGCCCGGGAAGAACAGGGGCCGCACCACGTAGGAATCGGTGGAGAACGCCATCCGGGCACCGCCGAGGGAGATGGCGGCGGAGTCACCGAGCTGCGACAGCGTCTCGCCGCCGAAGGCGGGCGCGAAGACGTGCTGCACCAGTTCGGCGGAGAGTGCCCCTCCCCCGCCGTGTCCCATCACCACCCTCGGATGATCACGCAACGCCACCGGGCAGGTCCATGCGGTCGGATCCACGGCTGTCACTTGGGTGGTGGTCTCAGGCAACGGGGCTCGCCTCCAGCGGCGCGGTGGTGATGTCGAGGCGTCGGTACAGGTAGTAGGCGGCACACGCACCCTCGCTGGAGACCATCGTGGCTCCGAGTGGATTGCGCGGTGTGCAGGTGGTGCCGAACGCGGCGCACTCGTTCGGCTTCAGCAGGCCCTGCAGAACCTCGCCGCTGCGGCACTCCGCGGGTTCACGGGTGTCGATGCCGGCCACGGAGAATCGGTGCTCGGCGTCGAAGTCGCGGTACCGGGAGGAGAGCCGCCAGCCGCTGTTCGGGATGACACCGATGCCGCGCCAGGCCCGGTCGGTGCCCTCGAAGACGTCCGCCAACATGGCCTGGGCCGCGGCATTTCCCTCGGGCCGGACAGCGCGCGGATAGGCGTTGTCGACCGTGTGCTCACCCCGCTCCAGTTGCCGCACGGTCCGGCGTACGCCTTCCAGAATGTCGAGAGGTTCGAAGCCGGTGACCACGATCGGAACGCGATAGCGGTCCGCGAGTCCGGGATACTCGCCGATGCCCATCACGCTGCAGACATGTCCGGCGGCGAGGAATCCCTGGACCCGGCAGTTCGGGGACTCCATGATCGCCTCGATCGCCGGCGGGACCCGCACGTGCGACACCAGGAGACTGAAGTTCCTGATGCCCATCTTGCGTGCCTGATAGACCGTCATGGCATTGGGCGGGGCCGTGGTTTCGAAGCCGATGCCGAAGAACACCACTTCCCGGTCGGGGTTCTGCCGGGCGATGTGCAGGGCGTCCAGCGGCGAGTACACGACGCGCACGTCGCCGCCCTCACCGCGCACCTGGAAGAGGTCTCGGCCGGTCCCCGGCACCCGGAGCATGTCGCCGAAGGAGCAGAAGATCACTCCCGGCCGGGAGGCGATCTCGAGAGCCTTGTCGATGACCTCGAGCGGGGTGACGCACACGGGACACCCCGGCCCGTGGATCAACTCCACCTGATCGGGCAGGAGTTGGTCGATCCCGTGCCGGATGATGGTGTGCGTCTGTCCGCCGCACACCTCCATGAGGGCCCACGGCCTGGTCACCACGGAGTGGATGTCGTCGAGCAGACGCCGCGCCAGGTCCGGATCCTGGAACTCGTCGAGGTACTTCACTGTCGGGCCTCCTGTGGTACTTCCTCGTCGTCGGCCCACTGAGGTCCGCTTGCTTCGGCCGCAAGCTCCCACGGGTCGCCGAACTCCTCCTGGAGCATGCCGAGACTCTCGAAGAGCTCCAGCGTCTGCCTGGCCGATTCCTCGTCCAGTTTCTGGAGCGCGAATCCCACATGGACGATGGCGTATTCGCCCACCTGAAGGTCCGGCAGGTACTCCAGGCACACCTCCTTGACCACGCCGCCGAAGTCGACGGTGGCCATGCGGGTGCCGTCTCGATCCTCGATTTCCGTCACTCTCCCGGGTACCGCCAGGCACATGGGGACTCTCCTCGCTGTGGTGGTCCGATCCGGCTTGCCGACTGCAGAGTCATACGGGGATTGCACGCCCCGCGATCATCAACTGACCGAGCGCCAGTCCCCCGTCGTTCGGCGGGACTTCGCCGGCGCGCAGCACCGTGAATCCGTCCCGCCGGAGCCCCCGTGCGCATGCCGAGGACAGCAGGGCGTTGGCGAACACACCACCGGTCAGGACGACAGTGGCCGTGCCGTGCCGGTCGCGCGCCACCGCACAGATCCGGCGTACGAGATCTGCCACTCCCGCATGGAAGCGGGCCGCGACGACCTCCGGCTCCGCGCCTGCGCGGACGTCCTCGACCACGGCTCGCACCACAGGTCCGGGGTCGGCGGTCATCGGCTCCGACGTCTTCGGACTCAGCGCGAACCGGTAGCCGGCGCTATCTTCGTCCGCGGCCGCCCGCAGTGCGGCCGCCTCCAGCTCGATGGCGGCCTGTGCCTCGTATCCCACCCGGTGGCACACGCCTGCCAGCGAGGAGACGGCGTCGAAGAGCCGGCCCATGCTCGACGTCGGCACACAGTTCAGATTCCGCTCCAACTGCTGGGCCAGTACCCGCCGTTCGTCGTGCGGGCAGGCGGCCACACTGGGCAGGTCGTCCGCCCATGCGATGCCCGCTTCCCTCAGATGCGCGAGCGCCATCCGGTACGGGCGGCTCACGGCGGCGTCGCCTCCCGGCAGGGGGACGTACGCCAGATGCCCGAGACGCCGGGACGTGTCGTATTCCGCGAGCAGGATCTCGCCGCCCCACACCGCCCCGTCGTCGCCGTATCCCGTGCCGTCGAATGCGATGCCGATGACAGGCCCGGTGCCGTCGAGGCCATGCTCGGCCATGACCGCGGCGACATGGGCGTGATGGTGCTGCACGCGTACGACCCGGCGGGTGTTCGCGTGCCGTTCGGCCCACTGCCCGGATCGGTAGCCGGGGTGCCGGTCCGCCGCCAGCAGTCCGGGTTCCACACCTGTGATCGTCTCCAACTGCCGTTCTGCGCGCGCGAAGGCGTGCTGGGTCTGAAGGGTGTCCATGTCCCCGATGTGCGCGGACAGCCAGGCCCTCCTGCCTTCGCCGAGGCAGAAGGTGTTCTTGAGGTCTCCCCCCACGGCGAGCGTGGGCGTGACGGGCACCGGCAGGGAGACCGGCAGCGGGGCATAGCCACGCGCGCGACGTACCGTCATCCGTTCCCCGTCGCACACGCGCACCACGGAGTCGTCGCAGGGCACGTGGATGGGGCGGTCGTGGGTGAGCCAGGCGTCGGCCAGCGGCGCCAGCCGCTCCAATGCCTCGGCGTCGTCGGTGACGATGGGCTCACCGGCCACGTTGCCGCTGGTCATCACCAGCACGCGCGGCCCGTCCGGGTCCCCGGGCAGGCCGAGCAGCAAGTGGTGCACGGGGGTGTACGGAAGCATGACCCCCAGATCGGGACTGCCCGGCGCCACCGCGTCCGAGAGCCGAAGCTCCCCTGGCGGGGCATCAACTCGACTTCTCAGCAGAACAATCGGGCGGACACCACCAGTGAGAAGGCTCCGCTCGGGGGGACTGATGTGCACCAGGTGCTCGATGTCGGCGAGGCTCTTCACCATCACCGCGAACGGCTTGTCGCCCCGCCCCTTGCGGCTGCGGAGCGCGGACACGGCCCGGGAGTTCTCGGCGTCGCAAGCGAGGTGGTAGCCGCCGATGCCCTTGACGGCGAGGATGGCGCCGGCAGCCAGGAGGGCGCGTGCCTCGTGGATCGGGTCGGCGTCGGTATCAGGTCGGGGCGCCGCGTGCACGAGGCTCAGGCGCGGGCCGCAGGAGCGGCAGGAGACGGGCTGGGCGTGGAATCGGCGGTCGGCCGGGTCCGTGTACTCGCGTGTGCAGTCGGCGCACATCGGGAAACCGGCCATGGTGGTGTGCGCACGGTCGTAAGGGAGTCCGGTGACAATGGTGAAGCGCGGCCCGCAGTGTGTGCACGTGATGAACGGGTGACGGTGCCGGCGGTCTCCGGGGTCGGCCATTTCGGCGAGGCACGCGGCACAGGTGGCCGTGTCAGGGGAGACGAGAGTGCGTGACGTTCCCTGCGACCGCGAGACGACGATGGCGAATCCGCTGCCGCCCACGACGGGGACCTGCTCGTGTTCCACGGACTCCACCAGGGCCAGTGGCGGGGCCTGTTGAGCGATCCGGTCGCAGAACCGGGCGACGGCGGAGTGATCTCCCTCTACCTCGGCGACGACACCGTCCTCGGTGTTCGTCACATGCCCGGCCAGCTCCAGCGACGTGGCCAGGGTGTACAGGAAAGGACGGAACCCGACACCCTGTACGACACCTCGTACGGTGACGCGACGGCGCTGAACCGCCTGGGCCACGGCCGGGCCGGGCTGAAGTGTGCTCACGGGAGGGGCCGCGTCAGGACGACGTCGTCCACGTGATCGTGGTGGTGGTGCTCGTGCGGCTGTGCGGCCATGACCGGCTCGTGGACGGCCCCGCCGTCCGCGACCGCGAGGGCGCGATCGAGCAACTCCCCCACACCGCTGCCCCGTCGGGCCGAGGTCAGGACGACCTCCACTCCGGGATTGACCTGCTCGACGTGCGCGCGGAAGGCCTCCTCGTCGAACTCGACCGCTTCGGCGATGTCGGCCTTGGTGACCACGACCAGGTGCGCGAGGCCGAAGGCAGTGGGATACTTCAGAGGCTTGTCCTCGCCTTCGGTGACGGAAGCGAGGACGACTCGAAGGTCCTCTCCGAGGTCGTAGGAGGCCGGGCAGACCAGGTTCCCGACGTTCTCCACGAACAGCAGGCGGGTGGCTTCCGGCAGCCAGCCTTCCAGGTGCCGCCCGAGCATCGAGGCTTCGAGGTGGCACAGCCCGTCGGTGAGCACCTGCTTGACCGGCACGCCGGACCGGGCCAGTCGTCTGGCGTCGTTCTCGGTGGCGAGGTCGGCGGTCAGCGCGGCGGTCGGCACTCCGCGCTCACGGGCGCGCAGGAGTTCGCGTTCCAGCAGGGCCGTCTTCCCGCTCCCGGGGCTGGACAGCAGATTGACCATCGTGGTGCCGCGGCCCGCGAGTTCGGCGCGTAGAGCGTGTGCGGTCGCGTCGTTCTTCGCGAGCACCGCCTGGTGCAGGTCCACGGTTCGGCACATGACTCAGCGCTCCTCGGAGATCGGTTCGCAGGTTCGTCGTCGGGTGGCCGGCTCTTCCTCCCAGCGCACGCTGACGATCTGCAGCTCTCGGCCCGCCAGCAGTTCCGGCGTCGGTTCACCGCAGCGCGGACAGCACAGTCGCGGGGGCATGCCCACCTCCCATTCGTCGGCACAAGGTGAGCAGCGTGCCCGGCCGGGCACGGACTCGGTGACAAGCTCGGCCCCCTCGAGGAGGGTTTCGGCACAGGCGAGTTCGAAGCAGAAGGACAGCGCGTCCGGGACGACGCCGGCGAGCTCGCCGACCTGCAGTCGCACCGAACTGACCGCGGTGACCCCGCCGTTCAGTTCCGCCGCCTCTTGCACCTGGCCGACGACAGCCATGGCGATGGACATCTCGTGCATCGGTCTCCGTCCTGGCAGAGGCCGATCGCAGGGCGGCCATTGCGCTCGGCTCCATTACAGGGGGCCCGCTGCCGAGCGGCCGCGGGGCTCGCCGAATCCCCTGCCCGGGTGCACCGTTCGGCGCAAGCAGGTCGTCACATGCTTCTCATTCGCAGGTAGCGCTGGACGTCGGGCACGAACTGCCGTGCCAGCACGGCGAGCGCGACGACGGCGATGGCCCCGATCACGGACTTCTTCATGAACCTCTCCTCATTTACGGGCCTCATGGGCAGCGGTACCGACCACGGGCGCCTCGCCCTCACTCACGATCGTCTGGATCAGACGCACGGCTTCCGGAACCGCGGCGGCCACCGGAGCGCTCAGACCGATGCCTTCCTCCAGGGATGCGGGCTCGCAGCCGACCACGACGGTGCGGCCGGGAGGTGTCCCGCCGGTCCCGGAGCAGAGGGTCTCCAGCAGGGCCAGGACCGCGTCCGGCGACATGTGGTGGCCGTCGAGCACGGGTCCTTGCGGCGCGATGTCACCGGGCGAGTCGACTTCGATGCGGTAGAGCGTGCCTGGGTCACCGCCGCGGGCGGTGGCGTCGACGAGCACGAGGGTGTCGTATCCGTCGAGCAGTTGGTACGCGAGGTGCACCCCCCGTACGCCGATGTCCATGACCTCGACGTGCTCGGGAAGATGGTGTGTTGCGAGTACGCGCACCGTCTCGACGCCGAATCCGTCGTCGCCGAGAAAAATGTTCCCCACGCCGGCGACGAGCGTTCGAGCGCCGGTCTTGTCGTCCCCGGTCACTCGTCCTCCAGTAGTGCGATCTCGTCGGGCTGGAAGTACAGAAAACGTCCCTGCTCGCGACGGATGTCGGCGCCCGGGTCGCCGTCGACGGTCACCGCCAGATGCACGCCCCCGTCGACATCGTGCAACACGGCCTCGACGAGCGCGGTGCGTCCGTGCAGGAACAGGTCCTGGGCGTCGGTGCGACGCCGGCCCGGGCGCAGGATCACCCGGCTTCCGGCACTCACCGGCCGGCCGTCGACCGAGATCTCGTCGCGGGCCGGGTCCAGGCCGGTGTCGCCCTCCGGATTCCACCAGGGGGTCTCGGGCATGACGACATGCGGCTGACCCGGCTCGACGAGAAGGTCCGCTTCGACCTCGTCGCCGGGCGCTTTCGGGGCAGAGCCCGTCACTTCCCGCAGTGAGCGAACCGCGCCGTGCAGGCGTTCCAGCACCTCGGGAGGCATGGATTCGGCCAGGTCGATCACGGCGGCGGCCTTCGCGTCCGTGCCGCGGGCCTCACGCTTCTCCTGATCCGTGAGGGCCGCGGTGCGCAGGGCCAGGATCTCGTCGATCTCGGTGGCGTCGTACAGCGCTCCGGGACTTTCGGGGGCGACGGCCGGATGATCCTCCAGGATGATCGGCGAGGAGAGCATCAGGTCCGCCTGGCCCGGCTCGCCGGCGAGTACCGGCCAGGTGTGCAGGTTGCGGCACGCGGCGACAGCGCCTTTGGCCCATTCCGGGGGATCGGTCATGGAGAGGAACGAGCCTGCGCTGAGACACAGCAACAGGTGTGCGGCGACGAGCGAGTGCGGGAGCGCGGCGTCACGGTCGGCTCTCCCGTCGTCCGGGGACCAGGTGCTGGTGTTCTCCACCACGGCGGTCAGCCGTGAGACCCGGTAGGGGCCGTCGACTTCGCTCGTGGAGAGGCGTACGACTCCGCTGACCTCTTCGCACCGGCGGACGAGTCGTCCCACCAGTCGGCCCTCGGCGTCATGTACGAGTTCGGTCTCCTCGCGCGCGGGGCGGTTGAAGGGGACTGTGACTCCGTCGCCGGCGAGCTCGGCCACGGTGGCGGTCACTTCGACGCGTTCCTCCGCGCCCTCGTCCCAGGGAACCAGCACACGGTCCGGGAGCGACAGTTCGGACGTGTCCTCGAACGAGCCGTCCTGGCAGGCCCGTTGCACCGTGCGGCGCTGAGCATGCAGGAAACGCACCTCGACCGACAGGGTGGCGCCCGCCCTGGGCTCCACCAGACACTCGGTGTGCTGGAAGTCGTGCTCGTCGCAGTCCGCACCCCAGGCGGGCGGGACCAGCACTCCGAACTGCCAGCGCAGCCGGTTCTTGGCCGCCGACGCCCGATACGGGTAGAGCACGTAGCCCTCGAACAGCACCGCGTCGGCCACCGCGCGGGCGGCGGCGAACCGTGACTCGGTCTCCTGGCTGAACATGGCTGTCGTCACGGCGCCGACCTCTCGGTGGTCCGGGACAGAGCGTCCGCGTCAGAGGATTCCAGGAGGGTGCGCACCGTCGCTTCCCAGGAGGACAACGCCAGCCGCGAACGGAACGCCAGCAGATCGTCCATGGTGTCGCGGGGCAGCCTCATCCAGCCGGTTCCCGGGAAGTGCTGGTCGATCATCTCCTGCCACACCTTGACCGGCATGAGACAGGCGGCCTCCCGGTCCCAGGGCACGGGCTCGACGTGGAACCCTCCGGCCCCGGTGAACGCGGTCCCGGAGAAGAGCATGAGGAGCGGCACGTCGCCACTCGACAGAGCGTGGAAGTAGCGGGTCGCGGCGACGTCCATGTCGTACGTGCAGGGCACGACCAGGTCGACGTCGGTCTGCCCGGTGAAACTGGGGACCATGAGGGAGATTTGTGCGAACTGCAGCGGCTGCAGGGTGCTGCCCCAGCGGGCTCGTTGGCCGAAGAGGTCATGCAGTCCTTCGGCCTCGTCGGCGTCATAGCCGCGCTTGGCCGGTTCGATGCGCATCTGGCAGCGCAGGGCGAGCGCGTGCACGCGCGTCTGCTCGGACGCGTCGATGCGCAGCCGGAAGACCAGGGTGGGGCCGGCGGCGTACTGGTCTGCGCGCACGCCCACGCAGGAGAACGAGAACTCCGTCATCGACGGTGCGCCTCCTCAGGTGTCCTGGCCCGCTGCGCGATGTGATCGAAGAACGCGGTCAGATCGGCACGGGCCTCCGCCCCGCCGTCGAAGCCCTGCCACAGCATGCGCATCCGTCCCACGAGTTCGTAGCAGATGTCGACCGGCACGAGATAGCACTCGGTCCGCTCCTCCACCCGCCGCAGGAGCAACGCCTCCACGTCGGGTTCGAGCAGTTCGGCCAGACGGCTCTTGCCGAGTGCGGTCTGCCAGGTGGACGGGTCGAGTTCGCTCTCGGTGGCGCCCGCCGGGCTGGGGTAGAGCGCGACCAGTCTGTCGAGCGAGGCATTGCGGAAGAAG
The DNA here is from genome assembly GCF_055582645.1 of Streptomyces sp. NPDC107517. Lineage (NCBI taxonomy): Bacteria > Bacillati > Actinomycetota > Actinomycetes > Kitasatosporales > Streptomycetaceae > Streptomyces > Streptomyces sp. NPDC107517. The sequence continues at coordinate 45,061 of NZ_JBVJPM010000006.1, forward strand.
AACGCGACGCTGACCGGGATCTGCAGGAGCTCCCAGGCACCGGGGTCCAGGTGATGGTCCGGGTCGGCCATATAGCGGTCCGGGACGGTGCGGAACCTCCCGCCACCCGCGCCGCTCTGCTCGAAGAGCATGGCGCACGGCGTGCAGGCGCAGGCGAGGGCGCGGTTCTCCGTGTCGACCATGTGCCGGTGGTTGCCGTCGTCGATCGGCGCTCCGCACAGTTCGCACGTCTCGGGCCGAGGCGTGCGCGGCGCCGCGAACCGCCGCAGCCCCGATGCGGGCGGACGAGTCCGCTCGTGCGGCGTACTCATGGTGCCTTCGGCGAGACGGGCGCGCTGCCGGCAGCAGTTGAGGGCCGCCGCGAGATCTGCAGCAGAGGGGGTTCCTGGGAGGATTCCGCCCCCTGAATCTCGACCGTCGTCACTTCCGGCGCGAAGCAGGCGAGTGCATCCTCCACCGCCTGACGGCCGGCCGCCGCGGTGCTCGCGCAGCCGCAGCCCGAGCTCTCCGCGGAGCGCAGGTGCAACGTGCCGGTGGCTTCGTCGAAGCTCACCAGCTCGACGGGATGGCTGCGCACGCTGCCCAGGGCACGGGAGATGCGCGTGGCGGTGTCCTCGGGGTGCAGGTCGTGCAGGACGAGCAGGCTGGTGACCAGTTCGTCGTCGAGCAGTGCGGCGAGCGGTTCGCCCTCGGACTCGGCCGCGTCGAGCAGCGCGACCATGCGGGCCAGGCCGGTGCCGTAGAAGTCCATCAGTACGCGCACCAGTTCCTCGGCCGCCCGGGCGGCTTCGGAGTCGTCCTCGGAGGTCAGGTGGTCGATGATCTCCTCGACTCGCCGGCCGGCCTCCGCCGCGTTCACCGCCGTCTTTCCCTGCGGCCGGGCCGTGGTGGTGGCCGCGCTCATCCGGCCAGGCCGCTCAGTCCGGTCGGCACGTGCATCTTCTGCACGGTCTTGCCGCCACCGACGTACATGTGGACGCCGCAGGGCAGACAGGGGTCGAAGCTGCGCACGGCCCTCATGATGTCGATGCCCTTGAAGTTCTCCGGGGTGTTCTCCTCGAAGATCGGGGTGTTCTGCACGGCGTCCTCGTACGGGCCGGGCGTCCCGTAGGTGTCCCGCACGCTGGCGTTCCACGGAGTCGGCGGATAGGGATGGTAGTTGGCGATCTTGCCGTCGCGGATCACCATGTGGTGGGACAGGACTCCGCGCACCGCCTCGGTGAAGCCGACGCCCAGTCCCTCGTCCGGCACCTCGAACTTCTCCCAGGTCTGGGTACGTCCGGCGCGGACTTCCGCCAGGCCCTTCTCGGCGCAGTGCAGCGCGATGGCGGCGGCGTAGGCCTGGAAGTACGTACGGGCCCTGTTCCGCTCCAGCGCGTTGCTCCACTTCGGGATCTTCCACTCGAAGCGCGTCTCGGGCTTGGTCATCGTGCGGGGCAGGGTGATGACGACGCTGTCGCCCGTGGCCTTGACGTAGTCGGTGTCGACGAGTCCCGACAGCGCGGTCGACCACAGGCGGGCGATGGGGCCACCGCCGGTGTCGAGCGCCAGGTAGTCCTTGCCGTCGAACCAGCGAGGGGACATCACCCAGCTGTAGTTGCCCTCGAAGTCGCGCTTCTGGGGAGCGGGGATCGTGTGCTGGTTCCAGGGGTGGCGCGGGTCGACCGGATTGCCGAGCGGGTCGTGGGTGACGAACTGTTCCTGGCCCTGCCAGTCCTCGTAGTACGAGCTGCCGAGCAGGATCCGGATGCCGAGGTTGATCTCGGTGAGGTCGTTCGTGACGAGTTTGCCGTCCACGATGATGCCCGGGGTGACGAACATCTTCCGTCCCCAGTTGCTCATGTTGGCGTACGTGAAGTCGCAGTACTCGGGGTCGTTGAGCGCGCCCCAGCAGCCGAGCAGCACGCGGCGGCGGCCGACTTCCTCGTACCCGGGCAGTGCCTCGTAGAAGAAGTCGAACAGGTCGTCGTGCAGGGGAACGACGCGCTTCATGAACTCCACGTACCGCATGAGGCGGCTCATGTAGTCGGTGAAGAGCTGGACCGACGCGATGGTGCCCACACCGCCCGGGTAGAGCGTGGAGGGGTGCACATGGCGGCCCTCCATCAGGCAGAACATCTCCCGGGTGTAGCGGCTGACCTGGAGGGCCTCGCGGTAGAACTCACCCTCGAGCGGGTTGAGCGAGCGCATGATGTCGGCGATCGTGCGGTAGCCGTGTTCCGCGGCGTGCGGCGCCTCGGTGCGCTCGGCGAGTTCCAGCACGCCGGGGTTGGTCTCGCGGACCATCTTCTCGCAGTAGTCGACCCCGACCAGGTTCTCCTGGAAGATGTTGTGGTCGAACATGTACTCAGCGGACTCGCCGAGGTTGATGATCCACTCGGCGAGGTGCGGCGGCTTCACTCCGTACGCCATGTTCTGCGCGTACACGGAGCAGGTGGCGTGGTTGTCGCCGCAGATGCCGCAGATGCGGCTGGTGATGAAGTGCGCGTCGCGGGGGTCCTTGCCCCGCATGAACACGCTGTAGCCGCGGAAGACCGACGACGTGCTGTAGCACTCCGCCACCCGCTTCTGCTTGAAGTCGATCTTGGTGTGGATGCCGAGGCTTCCCACGATCCGGGTGATCGGATCCCAGGACATCTCCACCAGTTCGTTGCCGTCGGTCTTCGTCTTCGGTGCCATCTTCTGTGCAGCGCCCTTCGTCAAGTCTTCGTACGGGAGGTCGGATCACCTGGGACGGCCACCCGAGGGCGCCGTGCGGGACATCCATTCACCACGGCGGCCGGTATCCGGTCGTCAACTCCTCGCCGCGGTGGCGCCACTTGGGCTCCTTGTCCACGGTGTTGGCCGTGATGGAGCGGAGCTTTCGGATCAACGACCCGTACGCGCCGCTCGCCGCGCTGGACAGCTTGCCGCCGGGCGGCTCGTCCATGAACGGCATGAACTTGTCGGGGAAGCCGGGCATGGTGCAGGCGATGCAGATGCCACCGACGTTCGGACAGCCGCCGATGCCGTTCATCCAGCCGCGCTTGGGCACATTGCACTTGACGACGGGTCCCCAGCAGCCCAGTTTGACGAGGCACTTGGGTGAGTCGTAGGTGGTGGCGAACTGGCCCTGCTCGTAGTAGCCGGCCCGGTCGCAGCCCTCGTGGACGGTGGCCCCGAACAGCCAGGTCGGACGCAGCTTGTCGTCCAGCGGAATCATCGGGGCCGAGCCTGCCGCCTGGTAGAGCAGATAGGTCAGAGTCTCGGAGAAGTTGTCCGGCTGGATGGGACATCCCGGTACGCACACGATCGGGATGCCTGCCTGGGACTTCCAGTCCCAGCCGAGGTAGTCGGGCACGCCCATGGCGCCGGTCGGGTTGCCCGCCATCGCGTGGATGCCGCCGTAGGTGGCGCAGGTCCCGATGGCCACGACGGCCAGCGCCTTGGGCGCGAGCCGGTCGATCCACTCGCTCGTCGTGATCGGTTGGCCCGTCTCCGGATCGTCACCGAAACCGCACCAGTAACCCTCCGGCTTGATGGACTCGTTGGGGATCGATCCCTCGACGACCAGCACGAAGGGGTCGATCTCGCCGCGCTCCCCCTTGAAGAACCACTCGATGAAGGTGTCCGCACCGCCGACGGGTCCGCATTCGAAGTCGATCAGCGGCCAGTGGACGGCGATCTTCGGCAGGCCGGGCAGCACGCCGAGCACGATCTCCTCGATGCTCGGCTGCATGGCCGCCGTCAGGGCCACGGAGTCGCCGTCGCAGCTCAGCCCCGCGTTGATCCAGAGGATGTGAATCGTCGGGGATTCTTCCTCTGTCGGCAGATCGGGTACGTCGGAGTCGACCACGGTCGGCGTTGCTGCATCCATAGGGATGCCTCCTAGGGGGACGGATGCGACGAAAGGGCACAAACCTGCCCTCGTATTCCTTGATAGCAGGCACCCGGTCGGTGCGCGACGCGGCCGTGCGCGGGCACGCGCAGACCACCCGGACAGGTCACCGACCCCCCGCACCGGCGCGGATCAGGTGGGACGGCGCCTCGGTGGAGGGCTCCTTGCGCACGAATGCGCGCCGCAACGCGTGGTAGGGGGCCTGGGGATCCGAGAAGGTGCGGAGCATGCTGGAGAGCTCGGCTTCCCGGTAGAGGGACAGCGGCTTGACGGCTTCGTCCCGCTCCCGTGTCCGCTTCTTCGCCGCGATGCGCTCCTGCATCCCGGAGGAATGGGCGAGCCGGACGGCCAAACGGGTCACCTCGGCGGAAAAGTCCTGGGGACAGCACTCGACGAGGCGGTCCACCAGACCCGCCCGCAGCCCCACCAACGCGCTCACCGGCAGCGCCTCCTGCGTCAGCCGGTCGGCCACGTCGGCGCCCACGCGGCGCGGCAGCGTATAGGTCCAGTACTCGGACCCGTACAGCCCCATCAGACGGTAGTGCGGGTTGAGTACCACGCCCGCGCGGCACCACACTTCGTCCGCGGCGAGGGCCAGCATGGCCCCGCCCGCGGCCGCGTTGCCGCCCAGGGCGCTGACCACCAGGCGGTCAGTGGTGGTCAGGACGGCCTCGACCAGGTCGTTCATCGCGTTGATGTTGGCCCAGGACTCGGCGCCCGGATCATCGGCCGCCTCGATCACGTTCAGATGGATTCCGTTGGAGAAGAAGTCCCGGGTGCCGCCGAGGACGAGCACGGCAGTGGGTCGCGAGCAGGCGGCCCGGTAGGCGTCGAGCAGGCGCCGGCAGTGCGACGTGCTCATGGCGCCGCCCGGGAAGGAGAAGGACAGGAACCCGACCGCCCCCTCCTCGCGGTAGCTGATGTCGGACCAGGTACGCCGGTCGCGGTCCGCGTCAGGCGCGAAGACGCTCTCCGGAAGCTCGGGGATCCGGTCGGCGAGGGCCTGAACGGCCGGCAGTTTGAACGGCCTGGGCTCCCCCGGTCTGCGGCGGCGCCTCAGTTCGGGAATCCATACGGCGCCGTCCACTGTCGCCCGGCAGATCGCCCCGGCCCTGGTGGCGAGCAACTCCCCTGGGCGCCCCTTCAGTTCGTCCTCCGGATAGCCCCCGTGCAAGTGCCACTCGTTGCCCAGGAGTTCGTCCAGCACGCCCGGGGACGAGTCGGCAGCGCGCAGCTTGCGCACCACGGTCTCGGTGCTGTCGCGCGACCAGCGGATGCGCCGCAGGCCTTGGGGGTAGGAGGGGCGGGTTCCCGCCGCGGCCCTGTTTCTCACCTGAGCCTGGGGCAGGGGCGCGTAGGTGCCCGAGGCAAATCGGTCGACGGCCAGGAGCACCGCGTCCAACGCGGCGTCCGACACCTCGTTGCGGTACAGGTCGCTCTTGCCGACCGGAGACACCTGGAAGACGGCCGATGCCCACACGTCGCCGGCGTCCATCTCGCGGTTGGCCTGGAGCACGGTGACGCCCCAACGGTCCACGCCCGCGCTGATCGCCCAGTCGAGTGAGGAGGGGCCCCGGTCACCGACGGGGCCGGGGTGAACGATGAGGCAGGTGTGTCCCCGCCACACATCCTCGGGGATGGCCCTCTTCAGCATGGGCGCGATGACCAGCTCCGGCCGGCAGGCGCCGAGTGCGTCGCGCAGCGCATCGTCAGTGGATGCGAGATGTACGTCCAGACTGTGGCCTCGGTCCCGCAATTCGGCGTGGACACGCTGAGTGAGACTGTTGAACGCGCTCGCCACCAGCAGAATGTGCACCGCAACCTCCCGTAGCCCAGCGGCTGCAAGACCGGAGCGGGTCCGGTCGCCCGACAGCCTCGGGCACGGGGCAGCAGGCACACCGAAGCCGGGCCGCGTCGTCACTCCAAAGCGCAGACATTCACGACCACTCGGCGCACGTGAGAGTCGACGACAGCGGCATCAGAAGAGAAGCAGCTGACCACGCGTGTCTCTTGTCGACGACGGTGTCCCGGTCACGGATGCCTGAGCACTCGGCACCCGTACGCCAGCCGCTTGCGCCGCAGCCTGACCGATAGGCTGCGGCTATCGCTCTGTCGTCTACGGGTCGGGGAGGCGCCGTGGACGCCCGGCAGCTCGAGTACTTCCTCGCGATCGTGGAGCACGGCGGGTTCAGCAGGGCGGCGGCCGCGCTCCATGTCGCACAGCCCTCGCTGTCGCAGGCGATGGCGAACCTCGAGGCCGATCTGGGCGTCTCGCTCTTTCACCGGCTGGGCCGCGGCGTGGTGCTCAGTGAGGCCGGCGCCGAGCTCCTGGAGCCCAGTCGACGAGTCCTGCGGGATCTCGAGGCCGTGCGCGAGAAGGCGGCGGGCCTGTCGGGGCTGCACGGCGGGACCGTCGAGACAGCGGTCATGCCGTCCCCCGGTATCGAGCCGCTGACCACCCTGACCCAGCGATTCACCGAGCTCCACCCCTCGCTGACGGTCAGCACCCGGGCCGCGTTCACACCCGAAGAAGTGATCTCTCTCGTGCGCACCGGCGCCTGTGAGCTCGGCCTGCTCGGAGCGGCCAGCCCGGTCGACGCCCCGGGGATCGAGGTCCTGCCCGTCGAGGTCCAGCCGTTCGTCGCCGTCTCCGCGCCGGGAGGGAAGATCCAGGACGCTGTCCCCCTGCGCCCGGAGGACCTCGCTGGGAGCAAACTCATAGCGTCCCGCCCGGGCAGCCTGATGCGCACCATCGTCGACGACATCACCAGGCCGGAACAGACACCGACATCGTCGTCGTGGTCGACCATCGCACGTCGATCCTCCCGCTCGTTCTGAGCGGTGTGGGCATTGCCGTACTCCCGGCGGCCTGGACGCGCCTTGCCCGCCGGTGCGGAGCCGCCGTCGCACCCATCGAGCCCACCGCGCACCTGCACATCGCCATGATCAGCCTGCCCGCGCATCTGACCCCCGCCGCTCGCTCGTTCCTGGACCTGACCCGCTCCCTGGCCAGGCAGCGAACCGCCGAGGACCGCGCCAACCTCTCCTGAGCAACCGCCGTTTCACTCGTCGGGCGATACGCCGGCCTCCCCTGCACGGCCCCCGCGCCACCCGCCGGACACCGCCGGACGGTTCACCCTGCCCTGCGGCCCCACCCATCGGCTGCGGCTATGGGTCGCATCGAAAGCAGGTCTTGGACGCCGTGCCGGGCCCCTGTGTTGACTCGTGGACGTCCAGCCACGCACCCCATGTGCCCGCTCATCGCCGGAGGCCCGTGTGACCACACCCCAGATCTTCAGGATCGCCGCCATTCCCGCCGACGGCGTCGGCGCGGAAGTCGTCGCCGCGGGCCGCACCGTGCTGGACGCCCTGGCCCAGGACTCGGGCGGCGCCTTCTCCTTCGCCTGGCAGGAGTTCCCCTGGGGGTGCGACCACTACACCAAGACCGGCAAGATGATGGACGACGACGGCCTCGACCGCCTCAAGGACTTCGACGCCCTCTACTTCGGCGCCGTCGGCTGGCCCACCGTCCCCGACCACATCAGCCTCTGGGGCCTGCGTCTCAAGATCTGCCAGAGCTTCGACCAGTGGGCCAACGTCCGCCCCGTCCACTTCCTGCCCGGTGTCCGGAGCCCGCTGCGCAAGGCCGACGACACCGACCTCGGCTGGGTCGTCGTGCGCGAGAACAGCGAGGGCGAGTACGCCGGCCTGGGCGGACGAAACCTCGCGGGTCGCGGCCCCGGCGGCGAAGTCGCCGTCCAGTCCGCCCTGTTCACCGAAGTCGGATGCGAACGCATCATGCGCTTCGCCTTCGAACTCGCCCGCACCCGCGACCGGCGCAAGGTCTCGAGCGTCACCAAGAGCAACGCCCAGCAGTACGGCATGGTCCTCTGGGACGACGTCTTCAAGCGCGTCGCCGCCGAATACCCCGACGTGGAGACCGAGAGCGTCCTCGTCGACGCCATGTCGGCGAAGTTCGTCCTGCGCCCCGAGGACCTGTCGGTCGTTGTCGCCTCCAACCTCAACGCCGACATCCTCTCCGACCTCGGCAGCGCTCTGGCGGGCAGCCTCGGACTGGCCGCGAGCGCCAACCTGAACCCCGAGCGCCGCTTCCCCAGCATGTTCGAGCCCGTGCACGGTTCGGCGCCGGACATCGCCGGCCAGGGCCTGGCAAACCCGATCGGCGCGGTGGGCAGCGCGGCGCTCATGCTGGATCACTTCGGCCTGCCCGAACAGGCCGCCCGGCTGCACCGAGCCATCGAGACCACGACCGCGGCCGGCATCCTGACCCGCGATGTGGGCGGGACCGCATCCACCGATGACGTCGTCAAGGCCCTCATCGACGCCCTGAACGGCTGACATTCGGAGCCGCACGGTCGGCCCCCGGCCTCGCCGGCGGCCCATGCCCCCGGCCACCCTCGGGTGGTCGGAGCACATAGGCAGAGCGAGAGCCGGAGGCCGAGATCGAGGCAGGGGCCCGTGTCAGCGCCCCGCGCGCGCCGTGTGGGCGAGGTCCATGTCCGTCGTCTCCGGGGCCAGGAAGTGGGATACCAGACCGCCGAGCGCGAGCACCGCCGCGCCGACCAGCAGGACGAATCGCGGGCCCACGTGTTCCAGTCCCATCGGCAGCAGGAACGTACCGATCGCGGCACCCACCCGGCTGATGGCCGCAGCGAATCCGACGCCCGTGGTGCGCAGCGCGGTGGGGAAGACCTCCAGCGGATACACCGCCGTCAGCGCGCTGGACGCCGCGTTGAGGAAGATGAAGAACAGGAAACCGCCCACCACGACGGGCGTGACGTCCGGCCACATGGCCACCAGAGCGAGGCAGACCGCGGTGATCCAGAACGGGGGGATCAGGAGCTTGCGGCGGCCGATGCGCTCGACGACGAGGCAGCCGAGCGTGACGCCCGCGACGGCGGTGAACGCGTAGACGAGGAGTGCGGCGACCGCGTTGTCGCCCATGTTCAGTGCCTCGAACACCTCGCTCCAGAAGGCGCCGATCGCGAAGTACGGCAGGACGAGCGCCGCCCAGAAAGTGCCGGCGAAGACGGTCGCCCGAAGGTGCTTGCGGCTGAACAGGGCTCGGAATCCCGCCTGTTCACCGGTCTCGGCGAGTTCGGCGTCCGCGTCGAGCTCGATGCCGTACCGCTCGATGAGCGTCTGGGCCTCCTCGGTGCGGCCCTTGCTGAGGAGCCAGCGCGCCGACTCCGGCACGCCCCCGCGCAGTGCCAGACAGACGACGGCGATGACCGCGCCGCTGGACAGGGACCAGCGCCAGCCGCCGTCCATCTCGGCGAAGAGGGCGCCGACCACGGTGGCCAGGGCGTATCCCCCGTACCAACTGATCTCCAGGCTGCCGAGCAGTCGGCCGCGGCCCTTGCTGGGCGCGTACTCGGACAGCAGAGGTGCGCCCACCGCGTACTCGCCGCCGATCGCCAGGCCCATCACCAGGCGGATCAGGAAGAGTTGGGTGCCGTCCCCCACGAAGAACTGCGCCACCGAGCTGATCAGGAAGATCAGCATGTCGACCATGAAGACGGGGCGGCGCCCGAACCGGTCGGCGAGCCAGCCGAAGACCGGTCCGCCGAAGAAGATGCCGATCAGCGGCGAGGCTCCGACCAGACCCTGGGCGACCGTGCCCAGATGCAGGTCCGCGGTGAGCGCGGTCATCGCCATGCCGATGCCGCCGATGACGTAGCCGTCCAGGCCCTGGCCCAACTGGGTCGCGGTCTTCAGGCGGAAGTGCAGCCGGGCCCGGTCGCGGGGGCTGCCCGCCGTCGGCGAGCCGTGGGGGCGCTGGGAGACAGGCGTCATTGCCATGGGGACTCCGTAGGTTGTGGGGACAGGGGCGGGCCGGGAATCAGAGGGTGGGCCAGTCCAGGGCTACGTACTTGGTCTCCAGGAACGCCTCGATTCCTTCGCGGCCTCCCTCGCGGCCGATGCCGGACTGCTTGACGCCGCCGAAGGGGGCGGCCGTGTCGGAGATCAGGCCGCGGTTGAGGCCGACCATGCCGGTCTCCAGGCGCTCGGCGATCCGCAGGCCGCGGGCCAGGTCGCGGGTGTAGACGTACGAGGCGAGGCCGTACGCGGTGTCGTTGGCGGCGGCGAGCATCTCCTCTTCGTCGGTGAAGGTGACGATGGGCGCGACCGGGCCGAAGACCTCGGTGTGCAGGATGTCGGCGTCGGCGGGGACGTCGGTGAGGACGGTGGCCGGGTGGTACCAGCCGCCGTCGGCGGGGACCTCGCCCTGCGCGGCGATCCGGGCGCCGCGGTTCACGGCGTCGGCGACGAGGCCGGAGATGCGTTCCACCGCCGCCGGGTTGATCATCGGGCCGAGGGTGACGCCCTCGGCGAAGCCGGGCCCGGCCTTGACCTCACGCATCGCGGCGCCGAACTTCTCGGTGAACTCCGCGGCGACGTCGGCGTGCACGTAGAACCGGTTGGCGGCGATGCACACCTCTCCCCCGCCACGCATCTTGGCGTCCATCGCACCGCGTACGGCGGCGTCGATGTCGGCGTCGGCGAGGACCACGAACGGGGCGTTGCCGCCGAGTTCCATCGTCACGTTGACGACGTGGTCGGCGCACTGGCGCAGCAGGACGCGGCCGGTGGCGGTGGAGCCGGTGAAGGAGAACTTGCGGACTCGCTCGTCGTCCAGCCAGGCGGAGACGGTCTCGGGGGCGCGGTCGGTCGGCAGTACGTTGAGCAGGCCGGCCGGCAGTCCCGCCTCGGCGAGCAGCGCGGCGACGGCCAGCGCGGTCAGGGGGGTCTCGGGCGCCGGCTTGAGCACGACGGGGCAGCCGGCCGCGAGCGCCGGGGCGATCTTGCGGGTGGCCATAGCGGCGGGGAAGTTCCACGGCGTCACGAACGCGGTGACGCCGACGGGTGCCTTGAGGATCGCGTGCCGGAAGCCGCCCGCCGGTGCCTCGCCGAAGCCGGAGCCGATGCGCACGGCCTCCTCGGCGAACCAGCGGAAGAACTCGGCGGCGTAGCCGACCTCGGCCTTGGCGTCGCGGTACGCCTTGCCGTTCTCCAGGGTGATGAGCCGGGCGAGGGCGTCGCTGTGCTCGTGCATCAGGCGGAAGGCGCCGGTGAGGATCTCGGAGCGGCGGCGGGCCGGGGTGCGCCGCCACTCCTCGGCCGCGGCCGACGCGGCGTCGAGGGCGTCGGCCGCGTCCTTCGCCGAGGCGGCGCCGACCTCACGGACGACCTCACCGGTGGCCGGGTCGTACACCGGGTACGTGCGGCCGTCGGACGCGGCACGCCACTGCCCGCCGATCCACAAGTCCCCTTCTCCATAAGGCGACTTGACGATGCTCTCGATATCGGTGGCGAGGTCGGTTCCGACGCCGGGGTCGATGTCCATGGACTGCTCCTTGCACCGGGTCGCGGGCGCTCAGGGCGCACGGAACCGGCAGGTGGAAGAAAGTGTTGCCAAGCAGACCGGCCGAAAAGGGCGTGCCGAAGGGCAGGCCCGGTGCGGGGCGGGGACGTCTCTGGGGTCTCTGTCCGTCGCGCTGGGGCCGGGATGCGAGGAATTTACGGGCCGTTAACCGCCGGGAACAAGACGTCTGTGGCGATCGAGACGTGAGTTGCGCTCAGCGCAACCGCTCCCCCGTGCCTCCGCCTACTGCCGCGGCTCCCAGCCGAGCTGGGCCGACACCTTCGCCGCGGCGGCCGCGGCGGCTCGTCCCGCGTGGTCGAGGCGCTCCGCGAACCGCTCGGCGGGCGCGGTGACGTTGAGGGCGGCCACGACCCGGCCGCGGAAGTCGCGCACCGCGGCGGAGACACCGACGAGCCCGGGCTCGAACTCCTCGACCTCCCGGGCGAATCCCTCCGCCTCGGCCCGCCGGATGCGGGACCAGAGGTCGGGTACCGACACCTCTTCGGTGGCGCCGAACCGCACATACAGATCATCGGGGCTGGCGCCCTCCAGAAGCACCGGCCCCGCGGAGGTGATCCAGGCGGAACAGCCGCGGCCCTCCCATTCGCGCAGCCGGTAGGAGTGTCCGGACACCGAGAGCAGGGTGCGCACCTCCCTGTCGTGCAGCACGCACAGGTGGGTGGTCTCCTCCAGGTCCGCGGCCAGCCGGTGCATGACGGGCCCCGCCACGCGTACGACCCGGCTCTCCGAGGTCCGCGCGACCAGCGAGAACAGCCGCCAGCCGAGCCGGTACTCGAGGCTGTCGGGGTCCCTCTCGACGATGCCCTCGTCGGCGAGCGCCTTGAGCGCCCGGGACACCTGACTCTTGTCGCGCCCCACCAGCTGGGCTATGCGTACGACGCCGAGGCCGCCGGTGCGGTGGGCCTCGGGCGAGCCGAGGGCTTCGAGGAGGTCGACGTCGCGGCGCAGGCCGTGGCCTTGGCTGCGGACGGACCGGGGGACGTTCGCTTCGTTCACGCTCGCATCGTAAAGGGTCGGCCCATCGGCGAAGTGCCTGGTCAGAGTGTGGTCACACGAGGGGCCGGCGCGGGTGGGAGCGTGGGGGTTGCGCGCATCGCAACCCCGGTTTCGATTTCCGGTGCGGGCTTGCACGCCGGTCGCGCGGCGGCCTAGTTTCGCCGAGCAGCCGGCCGAAGGCGGGTACGTCCCGCCGGTGTGGCAGCGTCTCGTGCCGCGAGTCGGCACACCCTTCAACTCGTCCGGCGTGCCCGCCTGTTGGGCCTTCCGCGCCCCTGGCCCGACCCCACCCTGTCTCGCCCTGATCCTCGTACGGGAGCACCACCATGCCCTTCGCCTCCACCGCCCTCATCGGTGAAGCCTTCGTCGGTGACGGCGTCAATGCCGCACACACCAACATCGTCCTCGGCCGCAAGGGCGGTCCGGTGGAGACCGCCTGGGCCACCGCCCTGGCCACGCCGAGCGCGGGGCACGTGCCGTTCATGACGGTCGTACGCCCCTCGGTGCCGGTGAAGCCGCTGACACTGTTCGTCAACAAGGCGGCTGCCGTCGGGGAACTGCACGAGCGCGCCACCTGGGGCTCGGCCCAGGCGGGCCTCGCACAGGGAGTCGCCGACGCCGTGCTCGACGGCACCGTCCCCGCCGACGAGGCGGACGACCTGCTGATCATCGCCGCGATCTGGGTCAACCCGGGCGTCGACGACCTCGACGAGTCCTTCCGTAACCAGCGCGTCGCCGCCCACCAGGCGCTGCGCGCCGCCGTCGAGGGCCGGCCGACAGCCGGGGACGTGATCGACGCGGTCAAGTCCGGCGTCACCAACCCGTTCTACACGCCGTCGGCACAGCAGCTCGCGGACTCGGCGCCCAAGGCCTGACCATCCGTTCAACTCCCCACCCCCGCACCACACTTACGGCATTCCCCTTACACCCTCGTACGCCGCTGCAGTAAGGAAAGATCATGAGGATCGGATTCATCGGTCTCGGCAACATGGGCGGCCACATGGCCCGTCATCTCATCCAGGCGGGGCACCAGGTGACGGTGCACGACACCCGCCCCGAGACGGCCGCCGAGCACGTGGCACTCGGTGCCGCGTGGGCGGAGACCGCCGCTCTGTGCGCGAGCGACGCCGAGGTCCTGGTGACGATGCTGCCCAACCCGCGCATCGTCGAGGACGTGTTGCTGCGCGGCGCGGTCGCCGAGGCGCTGCCCGTCGGGTCACTGTGGATCGACATGTCGACGTCCACGCCGGCCGCCGCCGACCGGGTCGCCGCCGAGGTGCTCGACAAGCGCGGTGTGCGCCGGATCGACGCACCGGTGAGCGGTATGGCGCACGGTGCCAGGGCCGGGATGCTGCAGATCTTCGTCGGTGGCTCCGATGCCGACTTCGCGGCGGCGCTGCCCGTGCTCGAGGTGATGGGTGACCCCGACCGCATCCTCCACGTGGGTCCGCTGGGCGCCGGTTACACGGTCAAACTCATGATCAACCTGCTCTGGTTCACCCACCTCACGGCCTCCGCCGAGGTCCTGGCGATGGGCGTGAAGGCGGGCGTCGGCCTGGACACCCTGCGCAACGCGCTCCTGGCCAGCCCGGCCGCCTCGAACTTCCTCGAGAACGACATCATGTCCATCCTGACCGACGGGGACTACGACGACTCCTTCGCCATGGCACTCGCCTGCAAGGACCTCGGGCTCGCCGTGGACCTGGGCCGCGACATCGGCGTCCCCACCGAACTGTCGGCCCTGGTCGAGCAGATCTACCGCCGCTCCAAGGCCCAGCACGGCGACCTGGCCGGCGAGATGAGCCCGGTCCGTCTCTACGAGTCCCTGGCGGGCCAGGAATTCCGGCTCCCGGCGACGCAGGCACGGGAGGCGGACACGCCGGCGGCCGTGTGACCGAGAGGCCGGGTGGCACGAGGTAGCGCTTGGGCCCGGTGCCGGTCGTGGCACGGGGCCCAAGTGGCGGGCTCCCCCGCGCCTCCCTGCCCGCCTCCGTTCGGCTCCGTGCCCGCGCGGATGCGGCCGGAAGGGCACAGCGTGCCGGTGCCTTGCCCACGGGGCGTCGGGCGGACGGGATCTTCTCGTTCCGCGGTTTCGTCCCGGCGTAAGAGTCCCGGGTCCATGCGAGCGCCACACTCTTGGCCGACCGATACCCGCCCTTCGCTCGGCCGGACAGGACTGATGGCAAACAGCGCCGTCGACCATGACTCCGACGACGCTGACAACATCACCGATCACTCGGCCGGCGCGTGACGCCGGAACACTTCTGACCCAGGGGTGAGGCCGACTGGCACTACGGGCGGGCGGTCACTCGACAGGCACGTCCGGCCGGATGATCGTCACCGCGCACGGAGCGTGCTGCGCCACCCGCTGACTGACCGACCCGAGCAGCGCCCGTCGGAAGCTGCCGTGGCCGCGGCCGCCCACGACCAGCATCTCGGCCCCCTCGGCGGCATCCACCAGCACCTCGGCCGCATTGCCACGCACCAGGCGTTCGTGCACCAGGGAGCCGCCGTTCTCGCCGAGGACGGCGCGGACCTCCTCGATCAGACCCTGCTCGGCCACGCCCTCGTCGAATTCGGTGTCCACCGCCGGCGCCGACCACGAGGCCATGCCGGGTACCTCCCACGCCGTGACCGCCTCCACTCTCCCGCCCACCAGGCCCGCGTACCGGACCGCCCAGCGCAGCGCGGCCTGCGAAGAGGGAGAACCGTCGACGCCCACTACGATCCTCGGCACCCTGTCCATCGCGTTCACCCTTCCGACGCTTTTACCTCCACAGTGTCCGAAACCCATACACATCGCCACGTGAGGCGGCCGACCGTCAGCCAAGGGCCATATCCGCCGGGAGCGGTGTCAGGCCCGCTCTGCCCGACCTCGGCGGTGACCGCCATGCGCCCTTCGGTGGCGCCCCGGAGACCAACCAGGCGAAGTGGTTGTCGCCCTGCTCTCGCGACGGCGGGCCGCTCCCCATCGGTCCGAGCACGGATCGTCCGCCCCCACCCGAAGATCGCGACGGGTGCGTGCGTACGGAGTCGAGTTCGTATCCGGTCAGCGCCTGCTCAGGAGCCACCGGCAGCTCGGCCGACGCTTGCTCGAACCACCTTCAGTTGTGCGGATTGTGCGATCTAGGTCCGCCTTCCCGACCGGGCGTGCTGCAATGCTGACGAAAACCCGATGATGTACGGGAGTGGAGGTCGGGGGTGGACGGGAGACCGCCTCAGCGGCTTCGCATCGAGGTGCTCGGGCCGTTGCGAGCCTGGCGGGGCGAGACACCCCTGGACCTGGGGCCGGCCAAACGGCAGGCCGTACTCGCCGCGTTGTTGCTCCGCCACGGGGCCGTCGTGAGTCACGAGCGGCTGCTCGACGGAGTGTGGGGGGCCGATCCTCCCGCAACCGGTCGCAAGGTGCTGGCCAGTCACGTCAATCCGTTGCGCAGAGCACTCGACGCCGCAGGCACCCGGCCCGCAGAGTCGGTGATCCTCAGCGGCAAAGGCTGGTACCGCTGCGCGGCCGACGAGATCCGTCTCGACGTGGCGGACCTGGCCGAACGGGGCGACGGGGCGCTGCGTACGAAGGCATCGGGCGATCTGCCCAGCGCCGCGGAGCAGCTGTCGGGCAGCGCTCGCGCTGTTCCAGGGCGAGCCCCTGGCCAACCTGCCGCGACCGTTCGCGCAGGCCGAGCGGCAGCGTCTGCTCGAGCGCCGGCGAACGCTGCGGCTGGCCCGGCTCGAATGTCTCGTTCTGCTCGGCCGGTTCGCTGACGCCCTGGACGACCTGGCCTGCCTGCCCGAGTCAGACCGGTACGACGAATCGCTGATGGCCTTGCGGATGCGCGCCCTGTACCACTGCGAGCGCCAGGCGGAGGCCCTGAACGCCTATGAGGACCTGCGTGTACGGCTGCGGGACGAGCTCGGCGTCCATCCCGGTGAGGAGCTCAGCCGGATCCACGACGCCGTGCTGCGTCGGGACAACGCCACTCTCCTCGGTTCCGCGGCGGGCCCGGCCGATGCGCCGGACCGGTCCCGGCCTCGCCCCACCGTCAATCAGCTGCCGGGCGACACCGGGCAGCTCGTCGGGCGTAAGGACGAACTGGCTCTCCTGACGGCGTCCTGCGAGCCCGACTCGGTCTCCGTCGTGGCGGTGGACGGTCCGGCAGGGGTCGGCAAGCCCGCGCTCGTCGTGCGCGCGGCCCAGCACATCCGCGACCGCTACCCGGACGGCTGCCTGTTCGTGGACCTGCACGCGCACAGCACAGCGCGTCAGAAGCTCTCGCCGCAGCGAGTGCTGAGGCGATTGCTGCGCTCCATCGGTGCGGACGACCGTGAAGTGCCGAACGACCTCGACGAACTCATGACGCAGTGGCGCACCGCAACCAGCTCCCTGCGACTGCTGCTCGTGCTCGACGATGCCCTGGGCACGCGGCAGGTACAGCCGCTGCTCCCGGCCGGCCCGGGTAGCAGCGTGATCGTGGCCAGCCGGCAGCGACTGCCCGCGCTGGATGCCGATCGGCGGGTCACCCCGGACACTCTGGGCACCGGCGACGCGACACGCCTGATCCGGCACATCGTCGGGCAGGAGCGCACCGATCAAGAGCCCGAGGCCACAGGTGAGTTGGTCCGGATGTGCGACGGGCTGCCACTCGCACTGCGCATCGCCGGTACGCGACTGCAGACCCGCCCGGCCTGGACGCTGGCCTACCTCGTGGAACGCATGACGGGCGACGCGCACCGTCTGGGCGAACTGAGCGCCGGGGACCGCAGCGTGGAGGCGGCCTTCCGCCTGTCCTACGAGCAGCTCTCACCGACGCAGCAGCAGGGATTTCGCACCCTGGGTCTGGCACCGACGGTCGAGTTCGATCTGCGGACTCCAGCGGCCATGCTGGGCTGGTCGCCCCAGAACGCCGAGCTGGTCCTGGAGAGTCTGGTGGACACGAGTCTTCTGCAGCAGCCGCGTCCGGGCCGCTACCGGATGCACGACCTGGTGCGCGTCCACGCCCGGCGGCTGGCCGATACCGCACCCGCCACAACCGGCGCCGCGCGCAGGGCCGCCCTCCGCCTCTATCTCGACTCCGGCCGGTCGCCAGCGTCTGGGGGGCCGACGCCGAGAGCGCGCGCAGGCGGTCGACGGACTCAGCCGCTCCGGGACTCTCGAGCAGTGACACGCACAGAGTTCTGGCCTCACGCGTCCGGGACCCAGCTCCCGTGGAAGCCGAGCGGTACCCGCCCCGGCAGGTGGATGCGGGCCAGGGGGCGGGCGGTGAAGTCCGCGGCGGAGAGGACGACCAGGTCACTGGCTCCGCGGTCGGGGTTGTGGACGTAGGACAGGACGTAGCCGTCGTCCTCGTCCCGTGCTCCGCGACGGGGTACGAACACGGGCTCTCCGGCCGCCGCGCCGTGCGGGAAGCGGTGCACCTGCCGGCTGCCTCGCAGCATGTCGTGCTTGACCAGGCAGTTGGTGAACTTGTCGTCCGGCGGCACCCCGTCGACCGTTTCGTAGGCGCGCCACATCTCCGCGGCGCTCGCCGTGTACGCGAAGCGGTGCCGCCGCGACACAAGGGACTCGTTGACGCGCGGGAACTCCTGCGGCAGGTCGTCGAGCCGGGTGCTGGTCACGCGTCCGGCACGCAGGTCGATCGTCCAGCGGTCGAGCGCCGGTGCACCGGTCGCCGAGGGCCCGCCGTTGCCCCGGCCCGCGGCGTAGAACGGCGCGGGCATGGTGGTGAGTTCCATGACGACGGTGTCGCCCTGGTCGTACGCGTTGAGCGTGTGCGAGTAGAACACCGGATCGATCTCGAACCAGCGGGTGGCGCCGCCGGTCCGCGGCATCACGCCCACCCGCATCGGGTGCTTCGGGTTCCACACGTAGGGCACGGGTGCGCCCGCTTCGGCGGCTGCCGTGTCGAAGGTGATCGGCACGTCGACGATCACCACGTACTTCCCGGTCAGGGCGAAATCGTGCATCATCGGCGCGTCCGCGACCTGGATCCTGGTGGTCCGTGCCACCCGGCCGGTCCCGTCGATCACGAGGTGCCGCACGTGGTCCCAGGTCGGGTAGTACGTCACCGCGTGCAGTTCGTCCGCCGCCGCGTCGTACTTGGTGTGCGCGGTGAACGCACCTTCCAGCGTGGAGCGGAAGTCGTAGGGCCGCACCGTGTCGAGCTCGCCGTCCAGTTCGTACGGCAGCGGGCCGCTCTCCTGGAGGGCCAGGATGCGCCCCTTGTACGGGATGACGTGGGTGTTGCAGGCGAAGTCGTCCGGCGGCACCTCGCCCGGGTACGGCTCGCCCAGTTTCCGTGCCACCTGCGAGGAACGCACCCAGCGGTTGCGGTACCACTCGGCACGCCCGCCGCGCAGCCGCACCCCGTGCACCATGCCGTCCCCGAGCATCCAGTGGTGGGCGCGGGGGTCCTCGACTCCCAGTGCGTTGGGGCCGGTTCGCAGATAGCGGCCGTCCAGATCGCGCGGTACCCGGCCGGTCACCTCTAGGCCGAACGCGGTGAGTTCCTCGGTGACCGGAGCGAACGCGCCCTCCAGGAAGGGAGTCGACCCACCTGGCGCGGCCCCCTTGGCACGGGTCGCGGCCCGTGCCTCGGTGGCGAAGCGGCCGGGACCGTAGCCCCCGACGACGCTGCCGGCTGCCGCGACTGCCGCTCCCTGGAGGATCCTTCGGCGTGTGTGACTGCTCATCGCTCTTCCCCGTCCCTGGCCCGTGCCCGGCGGTCCTCGCCGGTGCTGGGAAAAGCCTGCCGCGCGGCCGACGGAGAGTCAGTCGGCCTGAGCCCCGGGTGGGGGTGGTGCCGGCAACACCCCCACCCGGGTCGCTAACCGGGTACGTCAGCAGTCTCCCGGCTCCCGGCCAGCCGCAGTGTGGCAACGGCCGCAAGGCCCGCCGCGAGGCCAAAGGTGAGCCCGGCCGGGACGCCGTTGCCCAGCGTCGAGAACACGTGAACAGGCCCGTACACGGTGGCCGTGTCGTCGATCGCCATGTGCAGCACTTGGCTCGCCATCAGTCCCAGTACGGTTGCGCAGACCGCGCCCACCGCCATCGCCGGCGCCGTCGTGCGTGTGAGCAGGCCGGGCAGCAGACGCAGCGCCCACCACACCACGGCCAGCAGGAGCACGTCGACGGCGCGGTACAGCAGCCAGTCCCCGAACCCGGTGCCTCCGGGGCCCGTCCAGCCGCCGAGCAGCAGCCACTGGCGCAGCAGGTCGCCGGGCTCGGACAGCATTCCCGCGCCGCCGAACGAGGTCTGGATCCAGGCCGCCACCGATTGGTACGAGAGGACCACCAGCGACAGCGCGACCACCGCCGTCCCCACGCTCGCGGCCAGGCGGGCCGGGCGCGGTGGCACACTCTGCCGGGGCAGCGGCTCCTCACCCTTGGCGGTGACACGCGCCACGAGCACCGTGACCGCGGCGGTCAACAGTCCTGCGAACACCGTGACCGGGCCGCTCGACGCGACCGCACTCGCCACTGCCGGCAGGACCCGGTAGCTGCCGTGCCCCCTGGATGCGATCAGCCACGGCGCGGAGACCGTGACGGCCAATGTTCCTGCCACCGGGGCCCAGGCCCACAGCGCGAGCAGGGTGGCCGGCGTGCGGCCCTGCGTCGGCGGGATCCTGCGGACCAGAAGCAGCGCGCCGGCGAGGAAGAACACGAAGACCGCCACGAATCTGATCTGCATCGCGGTGCTGTACAGATCGGCGTACTGGGCGCTTGCGCCCGCCGCTGTGGTGTCACCCACGGGCCCGCCGGACATCAGGTCCGCCGGGGAGTCCCACGACCAGGGTGCGAGCCAGCGCAGGAGTTCGCTCACGGACTGTGGATCGAACACGCTCGTGGTGCCGCGCAGTTGCAATGCCTGCGTGCTCGCCCCCGCCCACCACAGCAACAGCGTGATGAGCAGGCCTCCGACCAGTGCCGGAATCACCGAACGCCGGTATGTCATGTGTCGTCCCCCACCTTGGCCCTGCAGCTGTATGTGCTGCGATCAGCGGAAGAATAGGGGGTGGTGATCGCGTGCCGCATGCGTCCCCGGTGTACCGCTGTGGTCGGCGCCGTGGCACCCCGGTGTCAGCGGCTCCGGCGCGGGATGACCACGCGGGTGCCCGTGCGGGGATGGGGCAGTGCCTCCACGGGGCCGACGGTATGCGTCGCCGAGGAGCGGCTCGTCGGAGATCTCGGACGGGGTGCCGGTCGCGGCGACGCGGCCGTGGTGGAGCGCGGCGGTGCGGTCGCCGTATGCCGCGGCGAGTGTGAGGCCCTGACGGATCGTGTGTGCCTACAGCGCGCCCTTCTCATCGTCTCCCGCAGGAAGCGCGTCGAAGACCGCGACGTCCGCCGGTCCCTCCAGCGCGTCCTTCAGCACGCGTCCGATCCCGGCGAGTGCGGCACCCTTGCCGTGGGTGTGGAGCGCCTCCTTGGACTGCCACTTCTCGACCATGACGAAGTGGCCGGTGGTGCCGGTCTTTCGGTGCAGGGCCCAGCGGGCGCACCCCGGCTCCGCGTGCACATCGGCAGCGGCCGCTCGCAGCGTCTTCTCGACGAGTTCTTCCTGACCGGGCTTGGCGATCATGGTGGCGATGACGACGTACGACATGAGCTGCTTCTCCTGGGTGATCGATGGATCGATGGCAGGCGGGGCGGGGAACGGTGCGGTGTCAGAGGCCGTAGTGGGTGGCCAGTGCCCAGGCATGGTCGACCATCTGGTCGATGTAGGCGGTGCTGGGCGGGCCGCCCTCCGCGGCGTTGCGTGGCTCGTCGAGCGCGCGCCGCAGGACGCCCTCGCCGATGACCGCCACCTTCCACACGGCGAGTACGTGCCAGAAGGCGAGTTCCGGCCCGATGTCACGGCCGCTCGACCGGGCGTAGCTGTCGACGAGTTCGTCGCGTCGGGCGAAGCCGTCCAGCGCCGTGACGCCGAGGGCGGGGCGGTCGGGCGGGACTTCGCCGGGCTCGGGCCAATAGGCGAGCAGGGTGCCCAGGTCGGCCATCGGGTCGCCGAGCGTCGACAGCTCCCAGTCGAGCGCCGCGCGCACGGCGCCGGTGTCCGGCGAGCAGATCACGTTGCGGACGTGCAGGTCGCCGTGGACGAGGACGAGGCTCTGTCGCTCGGGTACGCGGCGGCGCAGCAGTTCGGTCAGCCGGTGGAGGGCGGGCTGGTCGCGGGTGCGGCTCTGTTCCCACTGCCGGGACCACCGTTTCAACTGCCGTTCGGCGTACGGCCGGTGACTGGCGAGGTCGTGCAGGCCCGTCGTCTCCAGGTTCACCGCGTGGATGGCGGCGAGGGTGCGTGTCAGTGACGGGCCCACGCCTGCCCGTACCCGGGTGGGCAGAGCCTTGGCCACTTCCAGGCCGTCGAGCACGATCCCGTCGACGTGCTCCATCACCAGGTGGTGCACGCCGTCGTTGTCACACAGGCCGACCACGGCGGGTACCGGGACCTGGGTGCCGGCGAGGGCCGCCATGATGCGGTGTTCGCGCCCGATGTCGTGGGCGGTGGGCAGGAGGGGGCCGTGCGGAGGACGGCGCACCACCCAGCAGTGGCCGTCGGCGTCGTCGACGCGGTAGGTGAGGTTGCTCTGGCCGAGGCCGATGCGCCGAGCGGTGAGCGGGCCGGTGACCTGCTCGCCCCGCTCCCCCAGCCATCGGGCGAGCGCGCCGGGGTCGGTGCCCGTCGGCGCGCCGGCGACGACGACTTCCGCCTCGCGCTCGTTCCCCCGGTCGGACAGCTCGACCACGCATCCTCCAACGGTCGTGTCTCTTGCGGTTTCACCGACGGCCGCCCGGCGCGAGGTCCTCCGTCATCAGGCCTCAGGTGGCAGTGCGCGACGGGTACGTGCTGTTTCAGATCACTTCACAGACGCCTGATAGCGCCGCATGCCGCGGAGCCACCGGTCGTAGTCGCTTCCCTTGTGGCGGTAGAAATCGAGTACCTGCGGGTGCGGAAGGACGAGGAAGCGTTCGTCCTCGACCGCCTCCATCACGCGGTCGGCGACATCGAGCGGCCGCAGCAGCTCACCGGAGTCCAACACGGCGCGGGCGGCGGCGCGTTCGACCGGATCGTCCGAGCGGGTGCCGGCCATGAGCAGTTCGGTCTCGACGCCCTGCGGGCACAGGCAGCTCACCCGCACCCCGCTGTCCCCGTACGTCACCGAGAGCCATTCGGCGAAGGCCACCGCGCCGTGCTTGCTGACGGAGTACGTCGCGGAGCCGATCTGTGTGAGCAGCCCGGCAGCCGACGCCGTACTGAAGAAGTAGCCTGCGCCGCGCTCCGTCCAGCGTGGCACCAGCAGCTTCGCGGCGCGCACGTGCGCCATCACGTTGACGTCGAGCGCGCGGCTCCACTCGTCCTCGCTCGCGTCGAGCCCCGCGCCACCGCCGACACCCGCGTTGGCGAAGTACAGGTCGACCGGCCCGAACCACTCCTCGGCCGCGTCGACGATCCGCTCCAGGTCGGCCGTCGACGCGGCGTTGCCCGCCACTCTCCCGACCCGCTCGCCGTGCGAACCGGCCAGCTGCTTGACCGTCGCGTCGAGGCGGCCGGCGTCGAGGTCCGTCAGCAGGACGCCTAGAGCGTCGTGTTCGAGGAGGCGCTGCGCGATGGCGGCGCCGATGCCGCCCGCCGCTCCCGTGACGATCGCGACTTTCCCGTTGATCTGCACGAACTCTCCCGTTCCGTTGCTCGACGGTCTCTCCTGCGGCCCCTGCACCGTAATTGAATCCGGTGTCACCTTCAATGCTTCGTGGCCGTGGACCGGAACCGCGCGCAGCGCACGTCAGCCCTTCAGCCGCGTCGCCGCCCACGGCATCAACTCCACTGCCAGGGACTGGCTCCAGGGACGTACCAGGTCGCGCAACTCGGCGCAGCCGTCCGGACCCAGGGCCGTGTAGGGCGCGGCGGCCAATCGGTCGGTTGCCTCCTCGACCGCCGATCTCCGCTCCTCCCCTTCCACGGTGAAGGCCAGGTCAGGGCCGCCGGCGAGCCACCCCCGCCTGCGCAGTCCCTCCACCGCCTCCGCCCATTCGTCCAGTGACCAGGAGCGCGTCGTCCGAAGGGTCTCGGCCCCCACCGGCCCGGCCGCGGCATGGGTGACCAGCGCCTCGACATTGTTCAGCCCGGCGTCCAGGAGCGCCGTCACGTGGCCGTCTCCCCGGAATTCACGCAGCAGCGTCTGGGCATGCCAGAGCACGAGATGCGGCTCGTCGGGCCAGGGCAGCGCGGCGTGCGCGGCGAACAGGGGCCGTCCGTGCAGGTACGGCAGCGCGGCATCCGCGGCGCGCCTGGCCAACTCCGCGGCCCGCCCGATCTCTTCCGACGCGAGAACCTCCGCTCCGAGAATCCTGCGAAGCGTCCCGTCGATGCCGGCGAGCCGCGCGGCGAGGAACGCCTCGGGCGGAGCGGTCCGCCAGGCGGCGGGCAGCGCAGCCCGTACGGCCTTCGGGCTGAAGTTGTAGAAGGTGGCGATCACGACTTCCGGTGCGACCGGGCCCAGGGCCGCCGCGCGGGAGGCGAAGTATCCGGGCCCGCTCTCCACCCCCAGAGCCGCATAGGCGGCGTGCGCCTCGGCCGAGAAATAGACCGCACCGTGGTAGGGCTCGACCGTCTGCCAGGTCCGGCGGGCGTAGGCAGGTGCGTGTGTCGTCGTCATGCGGATGTCCCGTCGCTGGTTCGAGGCGTTCCAGGAAGCGCAGTCGCTCAGTCCCGCAGTATCGTCCCCGGCGCGTCGGCCGTGCTCGTGTCCGCCTTCAGCAGGGCGGGATCGATCGCGCGCTTGAGGATCTTCCCGGTCGCTCCCTTCGGCAACTCGTCCACGACGGCGACGAGATGGGGCACCTTGTAGGCGGAGAGACGCTCCTTGGCCCATGCGCGCAGTTCGGCCACGCCGAGGCGGACGCCCGGCCGTACCGCGATGACGGCCGCGACCTCTTCGCCGTAGAACTCGTCGGGGACTCCTATGACGGCGGCTTCGACGATGTCGGGGTGTTCGTACAGGACCTCCTCGACCTCGCGCGGGTAGACGTTGTAGCCACCGCGGATGACAAGGTCCTTCTTGCGGTCGACGATGCGCAGGTCTCCGTCGTCGTCCGTGGCGCCGAGGTCGCCGGTGCGCAGCCATCCGTCACGCAGGGCCTCGGCGGTGGCGTCGGGGCGGTTCCAGTAGCCCTTCATCACCACGGGGCCCTTGATGTGGACCTCGCCGACCTGGCCGGGCGGCAGTTCGTGACCGTCGTCGTCCCGTACGGAGATGGCACAGCCCGGCAGGGCGCGTCCCACGTGTCCCGGCTTCGCCTGCCGGCCCGCGAGATGGCAGGTAGCGGCGCCGGTGGTCTCCGTCAGGCCGTATCCCTCGACGATGGTGCAGCCGAACCGCTTCTCGAAGGCGCGCATCACCTCCACCGGCAGTGAGGCGCCTCCGGAGGACGCGAGGCGCAGCCCGGTGAAGCCGGCGCCGGTGTCGTCGGCGACGCGCAGGACCGCGTTCCACATGGTGGGTACGCCCGCGATGAAGGTGGGACGGTCGCGGCGGATCACATCCAGCATGGTCGACGGGTGGAAGCGTTCGAGGAGGGTGAGGCTGCCGCCGGCGCGCATGGTGGTCCCCATCACGCACGCCTGCCCGAAGACGTGGAACAGGGGCAGGCCGGTCACGGCGCAGTCCTCGGCGGTGATGGCGTGCACGTCGCAGAAGACCGCCGCGCAGGCGTTGAGATTGCCGTGGGTGAGCTGGGCGCCCTTGGGCCGTCCGGTGGTGCCGGAGGTGTAGAGGAGAGCGGCCGTGTCGTCGTCCTCGCTCGGGTGCACCTCAAGAGTCGAGGGGGTCCCTGTCGGACCCGTTTCGGCGAGAGCGGGCTGCAACTCCCAGTAGGGTACGGACAGTTCGCCCGCGGCCTGCTCGGGTGCCGGAGTGATCGCGTGCCAGCCCAGGACGAGCGACACCTCCGCATCACCCGCTATGAACGCCAACTCCCTCTGCGGCGCCATGGTGTTGGCGGTGACGACGATCGCTCCGGCGGCGAGGATCCCGTAGTAGGCGAAGGCGAATTCGGGCACGGAAGGCGCGACGAGCAGGACGCGGTCGCCGGGGCGTACGCCGTGCTCCGCCAGGCGGCCCGCGACGGCGGCGGCGCGCTCACGGAGGCGCCCGTAGGTCCACTCCTCGCCGCCCGCCCCGCGCAGGGCGATGCGGTCGGGTGTCGACGAGGCGTGATTCCAGACTGGTGCGGCAGCGTTGGTCATGCGGGGCGACCTTCCGTGTTCACTTGGGGTCGAGGGGGCTGAATGCGGGCGCGCGGCCTTCCAGATAGCTGGCGACGCCCTCGGCGGCGTCGGGTCGGCGGAAGGCTTCCGGCATGAGGGCGTCCGCCGCGTCGGCGGCCGTGGCGAAGTCGGTGTCGAGAGCCTGGAGCACCTGGCGCTTCATGACGGTCATCGACGCGGGCGAGGACCAGGTGGCCAGTTCGGTGGCGTACTCGACTGCGACGTCGAGGAGCTGATCCGCGTCGACGACCTTGTTGACCAGCCCCATTTCGTACGCCTCCGTACCGCGCACCACTCGTCCGGACAGCAGCAGGTCCATGGCCCGGCTCTGGCCGATGAGGCGCGGCAGCAGCCAGGCGATGCCGTACTCGGCGATCAGGCCGCGGCGCGCGAACGCCGTCGTGAACTTGGCATCGGGTGTACTGAAGCGGATGTCGCAGTAGAGGGCCTCGACGAGGCCGAGCCCGGCGGCGGCCCCGTTGACAGCCGCGATGAGGGGCTTGCGCAGCGTCAGCGGGAACCACCGGGGACGCTCGCTCTTCGGCATCGCGCCATCCAGCGACTCCACTGTCGCAGCGGCCTGTCGCAGTTCGTCCATGTCGGCTCCCGCGCAGAAGCCGCGGCCCGCTCCGGTCAGGACGATCGCCCGCACCTCGGGATCCGCCTCGGCTTGATCAAGGAGGCCGAAGTAGCGCTCTTCCAGCTCGTCGGTCCAGGCGTTGAGACGGTCCGGGCGGTTGAGCGTCAGCACGAGCACGGAACCTCGCCGTTCGGCCAGGACCGTCGTCGACTGGGCTGCTGGGATGCTTCCGGTCACCGTCGTCGTCTCCTCTTCAGCGGTTCGAGCCTCCGGGGCCCGCCTCATGTATATTTGAACCCAACGTCAAGTTCAACACCTACAACACGCCCCTTACCGGCGTGAGTTCCTTGCGCCGGCCGGCATGCGAACGACAGGAGTTCCGGGCACATGACGACACATATGCCGATCACCGACTGGGAACGCGTCGCGGCGCGGGATGTCACGACCAACGGCATCACCCTCCGCGTCTTCGAACACGGCGAAGGGCGACCGGACAGGCCTCCCGTGGTCCTGTGCCACGGCTTTCCCGAGCTGGCCTTTTCCTGGCGGCATCAGGTTTTCGCGCTCGCCGAAGCCGGACACCGCGTCCTGGTTCCCGACATGCGCGGGTACGGCGGCAGCTCACGCCCCGACGATGTCGACGCCTACGACATCCTGACGCTCTGCGCCGACCTGGCCGGACTCCTCGACGACGTCGGCGCGGACGACGCCGTCTTCGTCGGGCACGACTGGGGCGCCGCCGTGGTGTGGAACATGGCGCTGCTCCACCCCGAGCGCGTACGCGCGGTGGCGGGGATGAGCGTGCCGCCGACGCCGCGCGCCCCGGCCCCGCCGCTGCCCATCCTGCGCTCACGCAACGGCGACGACTTCTACATCGTGTGGTTCCAGGAGCCGGGTGTCGCCGACCGGGCGCTGAGCCAGAACGTGCGCAGGACCCTCGTCACCAGGGAGATCTACTCCGCCCAGTGGGCCGCCGGGGCCGACGAGCAGTTGCCGCCTCCGCGATGGATGGGCGACGAGGAACTCACCTACTACGTCAAGACGTTCGAGGAGACCGGCTTCACCGGTGGCCTCAACTACTACCGCAACCTCGATCGCAACTGGGCGCTGACCGAGCACCTGGACGGCCGCCTCATCGGCCGGCCGTCACTCTTCATCACCGGGTCGAAGGACCCGGTGGGGAAGTTCATGCCCGCGCACCTCGACACGATGCTCACCGACCTCCGTGGACACGTCGTCCTCGACGGTGCCGGGCACTGGATCCAACAGGAGCGGGCGGAGGAGGTGAACACCGCGCTGCTGGAGTTCCTCTCCACCCTCGGCTGATAATATCCGCCGCTACCGGTGATGTATGTGATCGATCAAGAGTGGATGGACCCCAGTGGCTGCCCAGGCCCCGGCCGCAGACGGCGGCCAGAAACAACCGATCACGCCACGCAGCCCGCGCGGCGTCCGGACACGTAACGCGCTGATCACCGCCGCCCGAGAGGTCTTCGAACGCGACGGATATCTGGACGCCCGGATCACGGACATCTCCAAGGCGGCGCATGTCGCCTCCGGGTCCTTCTACACGTACTTCAACAGCAAGGAAGAGATCTTCCAGGCGCTCGTCGAGCAGGTGCAGGAGGAGATGCTCCACCCGCACCTGCGCGAGCGCACCGGGATCACCGACACCCGGCAGCTCATCGACGCGTCGAACCGTGAGTACTTGCGTGCGTACAAGAAGAACGCGCGCCTGATGGCACTGTTCGAGCAAGTGGCCCAGGTCGACGAGAAGTTCATGGCGCTGCGCATCGAGCGCGGGAACGCGTTCGCGCGCCGCAACGCCAAGCTGATCCAGACGCTGCAGGAGAGCGGCGAGGCCGACACGAGCCTGGATCCACTGGTCACGGCGCACGCCCTGTCCGTGATGGTGAGCCGCATGGCCTACATGGTGTTCGTGCTGGGCCAGCGCATTCCCTTCGAGCGGCTCGTCACGACACTCAACAAGATCTGGGAGAACGGCCTCCGGCTGACGGCCTCCGAGCCGGAGCACTGACCGCTCAGGGCCGGGCCGCGGCGGCCCGGCCCGGCACCGGCGTCGGCGCCGCCGGGATCGAGGGCCTGCTCTGTCAGCCCTTGGGCCCCGCGGCCCGAGAGGGCTGCCCGTCCCCACCGACGAGCCGACGGGCGCGGTGGTGCGACAGGTTGCGACGGTTGCCGCACACCTCGGGCGTGCAAGCCTCAAGGACGGTGCGCACCTCACCGCGGCAATCCCGGCGCGACCCAGGTCACCGCGCCCGGGGCGGGACGACCGGTCGATCGAGGCCCTGCCGGCCACACACAGGAACAGCGGGTCAGAGGAAAGACCCGAGCCCGTCGAGGAACCTGTCCACGTCTTCGGCGGAGTTGTACGGCGCCAGACCCACTCGAAGGGCGGGGTTCTCCAGCTTCAGCGCGTTGAAGGTCTCGTAGGCGTAGAACGACCCGGCGGGGGCCACGACGTCGCGTGCGGCGAGATGGACCTGGGCCTCGGCGGCGTCGCGGCCTTCGATCGTCATCAGGAGGGTCGGGGTGCGGTCCGCCGCCTTCGAGTGCAGCGTGACGGCGTCACCCAGAGCGCGCAGCCCTTCTTCGAGCCTCGTGCGCAGCGCCCGCTCGTGCTCGTGCAGGGAGCCCAGCGAATGGGCGAGCCGCTCCCTGCGTGCGGCCCCCGTGCCCGGGTCGATCGCGGCGAGGAAGTCCACGGCCGCGGTGGCTCCCGCCAGGACTTCGTACGGCAGGGTGCCGAACTCGAAGCGCTCCGGCACGGTGTCGGGGGAAGGCGCGAGCTTGTCGGGGTGGACGGTGTCGAGGAGTTCGGGCGCCGCCGCGAGCACGCCGCAGTGCGGTCCGAGGAATTTGTACGGGGAGCAGACGAAGAGGTCCGCGCCCAGCGCGGGCACGTCGACCAGATGGTGGGCGGCGTAGTGCACCCCGTCCACGTACACCAGGGCGCCGGCTTCGTGCGCCCGGCCGGCGATGTGGCGCAGGGGCGGCTTGGTGCCCAGCACGTTCGAAGCCGCCGTCACCGCGACCAGGCGCGTCCGCGGCGACAGCGCCCGCTCGAACGAATCGAGGTCGAGCTCCATGCTCTCGCTGTCGATTTCGATCCAGCGGACCACCACTCCGGCACGCTCGGCCGCTTGTACCCAGGGGCGGACGTTGGAGTCGTGGTCCAGGCGGCTGAGGACGATCTCGTCGCCCGCTTTCCAGCCCTTGGCCAGGTGGCGGGAGAAGTCATACGTCAGCTGGGTCGCGCTGCGCCCGTGGACGACACCGTCGGCGGGCACATCGAGCAGGTCCGCGTAGGCGGCGCGGAAGTCCGTGACGGCGCGCTCGGCGTTGAGCTCGGAGCGGCTGACAACCCCCCGGTTGGACAGAGGGCCCGTCAGCGTCGCGACCATGGCGTCGGCGACCGGGCGCGGGGTCTGCGTCCCGCCCGGACCGTCGAAGAAGGCAAACCCGTGGTCCAGGGAGGGGAAGTGGGCCCGGAGAGCGTTCACGTCGATGGCCATGGCCTCAGCTTTCTGGAGAAGGGAAAGGCTCCGTGGGCCCACCGTAGAGGGCTGGGAATAGCTCGTACACAGAGCTAAACTTATTTCATGGCCACGGACGAACTGGCAGATGCCTTCGCCGACGCGCTCGCCGCCGTGCAACGCCTGACCCGGCGCAGGCTCCGGCACGGCCTGACGGCGCCCCCGTTGCGGGGTGCCCAGGTAGAGCTGCTGCGCCTGGTGGTCGACCGGCCGGGAATCGGGGTGTCGGCCGCCGCCCGGGAGCTGCGTCTCGCCGGGAACTCCGTGTCCACACTCGTCAACCAGCTGGTCAAGGCCTCCTTTCTGCGCCGCGAGACCGACCCCTCGGACCGTAGGTCGGCGCTGCTGTACGCGACCCCGGCCGCCGCGGCCCGGTTGCGCGACTGGAAGGTCCGGCGGGGCACGTTGATGCGGGAGCAACTGGCGGCGCTCGACCCGGCGGACCGGGCCGCGCTCGCCGCCGCGCTGCCCGTCCTGCGCAAGCTCTCCGACAACCTCCACGAGGACCGCACGCCCACGATCCGCACGCCCATCGTCCGCACCGAAACCGTCCGCACGCCCACCGGCCGCACGGCATCCGTCCGCGCGGAAGGTGAAACACCCCATGCAGTACAGGGAGAACCAGGAGGTGCACGGGCATGAGCGAGGACCCCGCGGTCTGCTGCCGCGGACTGGAGTACGCGTTCGGTGAGACCCGGGCCGTGGACGGCCTCGATCTCACGGTCGGGCCGGGCGAGGTCTTCGGACTGCTCGGACCCAACGGCGCCGGGAAGACGACCGCGATCCGCTGCATCACCACGCTTCTGCCCGTGCCGCGCGGCCGCGTATCCGTGTTCGGGCACGACGCGGCGACCGAGCGGATGGCGGTCCGCCGGCTCCTCGGGTACGTGCCGCAACAGCTGTCCGCCGACTCCGGCCTGACAGGGCGGGAGAACGTGACGCTGTTCGCCCGCGTCTTCGACGTCTCCCGGCGCGAACGGGCCCGCCGGGTGGCCCAGGCACTCGCCGCGGTCGACCTCACGGACGCCGCGGACCGGCTCGCCAAGACCTACTCGGGCGGCATGGTGCGCCGGCTGGAACTCGCCCAGGCACTGGTGAGCGCCCCGCGCCTGCTGATCCTCGACGAACCCACGATCGGGCTCGACCCCATCGCCCGGACCAGCGTGTGGGACCACATCAACGCGGTCCGTGGCGCCACCGGCATGACCGTTCTGGTCACGACCCACTACATGGACGAGGCCGACCAGTACTGCGACCGGGTCGCGCTCATGCACCGGGGGCGCGTGCACGCCCTCGGTACCCCCGACGGACTCCGCCGCGACCTGCACGAGCAGCGCGGGACCGCCGGATCCCAGGAGCCCTGGCCGACCTTGGAGGACGTCTTCCGCGATGTCGCCGGCCGCGGGCTCGGCAGCGACAGTGGCGAAGGTGGTGACTTCCGCGATGTCCGCAGCACCCGCCGCACCGCGTCAAGGCTCGGCTGAACCGGCCGAGTTCGATCTGCTCCTCACCCCGCCCACGGCCCGTACCGGATGGCGCATGGCGCCCGCCCGGGTGGTCGCCCTGTGCGCCGTGGAACTGCAGAAGCTCCGGCACGACCGTTCGGAGTTGTACACCCGAGCCGTCCAACCCGCCCTCTGGCTGCTGGTGTTCGGCGAGACCTTCACCCGGATCAAGGCGATCCCGACCCACGGCATCCCCTACATCGACTATCTCGCGCCCGGCATCATCGCCCAGTCCGCGATGTTCATCGCCATCTTCTACGGCATCATGATCATCTGGGAGCGGGACGCCGGCATCCTGACCAAACTCCTGGTCACGCCGACACCCCGCGCGGCGCTGATCACGGGCAAGGCCTTCGCCGCCGGAGTCAAGGCACTGATCCAGGCCGTCGTCGTGATCGTCATCGCGGCGCTCCTCGGCGTCGCCCTGACCTGGAACCCACTGCGTCTGCTCGGCGTCGCCGTCGCGGTGGTCCTGGGTTCGGCGTTCTTCTCCTGTCTGTCGATGACCATCGCCGGCATCGTCCTCACCCGGGACCGCCTGATGGGCATCGGCCAGGCCATCACCATGCCGCTCTTCTTCGCGTCGAACGCCCTCTACCCGGTCGCGCTCATGCCGGGCTGGCTGCAGGCGATCAGCCGGATCAACCCGCTCAGTTACCAAGTCGACGCGCTGCGCGGCCTGTTGCTGGGCACGCCGGCGCATCTGCCGCTGGACTACGTGGTACTCGCCGTGGCCGCCGCGCTCGGCATCGTCGCCGCGTCGTCTCTGCTGCCCCGACTGGCCAGGTAGCCCGCACGCGGCGGCCCTCGGGGGAGCCCCCGGCCTGCATCCGGCGGGCGAAATCGGTGCTCCCGCCGTAACGTCGAATTATGTCCGTAAATCTCGTAGTGCTTGGCAAAGAGGGGCAGACCTCGGAGAACCAAGGCGAGGTGCTGCACTTCGTCGACGGCAAGGAAGGCAAGTTCTCCTACTCGATCGACGCCGGTGCGCTGCTCGTTTGGAGGGCAGACCCCCGTGCCGAGACGCGGGTAGAGGTGGCCTACGCCCCCCACGCGTGGATCAAGGCCAGCGGGGCCCGCAAGGACAGCTGACCCGGCGGGCGACACCGATCTGCCCTGCCGTGAGCCCCGACAGCGCCTGGGCGGGCACCGGCGCAGGCCGGTCTGCCGGAGCCTCTCGACACGGTCGCTCTCGCACAGATACGGGGGCGGTACTCCCCTGCGCGGCCCGCGTGTGAAACGAACACTGCTCCTCGCGGTGCGCCCCGGCACATCCAGCACGCTCATCGAGCGACTGGAAGCGGACCTCATGGCGCTGCCCGACCACATCTCCAGCATCCGCTCATGGACCCTGAGCAGAGTGGACCAGACGGTCCGCTCATGGTCCCTGAGCAGAGTGGACCAGACGCTCTCGGCCTCCCGCTGGACCCATGTCTGGGAGCAGGGGTACGCGGACGTCCAGGGGTTGACCGGCGAGTATCTCGGCCACCCCTTCCACTGGACCTGCGTGGACCGGTGGTTCGACGGCGAGATTCCGACCGCGGGAATCGTGGAGCCGCACCTGGTCCACGTCTTCCGCTGGAGCCGGGAGCCGGTCCTGGCCTCCCCTTGAGGCCAGGACCTGGGCGGCGGAGGGCTCAGCCGGCGACGTAGGCGATGAGCTTGGCCATGTTGCCGGTGTAGGCGGACGTCGTGATGCCCTCGGCACTGTCGTGCGGCTGGTAGGGCGGCTCCGCGGGCGGCGTGGACGGGTCGTACGGCGAGGTGTCGTACAGGTCGCCCACGTGTTTGCTCATGTACGCCATGCCCTCGTACGCCGTGGCCGGCGCCGGGCCGAGGTACGGGTTGGTGGTGGTGCCGATCGGGGTGATCCAGTGGTCCTTGGTGCCGAGGCCGTCCACGAGGGCGCTCGCCTGGCCGTCGGTCACCTCGGGCAGGGCCGGATCGGCGCCTCGGAACAGGTCGGTGAGGTCGAGGTCGCGCACGCTGAAGTAGGGCGGAAGTTCCCTCAGTCCGCCCGGGGCGAGCGGGGACCGGTCGCGCAGGTCGGCGACTTCGGAGCGGCTCAGCGCCATCAGCTCGTCGTAGGTGGCCTTGAGGCCGGTGAGGTCGATGGAGCGCCCGCCGGAGTAGTGGCTGAGTGTGTTGCGGTGGTCATGGTCGTAGTAGTAGGCGCCGTTGCGGATGTTGGAGCCGAAGCGGTGCACGAAGCGCGGCCGGTTGGTGTCCAGCTCCACGAAGGTCGGGTGCGTGGAGTTCTTCAGGAGCTGGTTCTCCTCCTTCTGCTCACTGGTGAGCGGGCAGGTCTCCAGCCAGGCGATGGCCTCGGGCACGCGCCGGAGGTAAGCGTGGTCGCCGGTGAGCCGGAAATAGTGGAACAGCTGCCGGATGTTGGTCTGCGTGGTGTGTGTGGTCAGGGACCGTGGCTCGTACGAGCGGGCACTGGCGGGAGCGCCGGCGGGCCGGCCGCCCACCGTGTGCGCAAGGTGCTGAAGGCCCCATCCGGCCTGGGGTCCGGGCTGCTGCAGCCGGTGCAGGCAGGCCATGGCGCGCAGCACGGGCCGGGTCAGGTCACGTCGTCCCAGCGCCGAGATGCACATGAGCAGGAACTTGATGTTCTCGCCGAGAACGTCGTCGTTGAAGGTGACGTGGCCCGTGTAGTCGCCGTCCTGCATGCCGTGCTGGACGTCCGAGGGCAGCCAGGAGGGCCGCTCTTCGGGCCACGGCATCTCCCTCACCGCGCCGGAGAACGCGGGGAACCGCTGCGGCCAGCCGCCGTCGGCCGGACCTCCCCTCAGCTGTGCCTTGAGCATGAAGTCGATGACGCGGTTCAGGGCCGCCATGAACTTCGGGTGCCTGCGCTCCACGTAGAGGCGCAGGATCAGCTGCGCCGCCGTGGAGGTGCCGGCGTCGTCGAAGGTGGCGTTGCCGTAGTAGTGCTGGAACTCCTCCAGGCGCCAGCCGTTCGCGCCGATGGTCGCGTACCAGTCGCGCAGGGAACGCTCGCCCGCGAAGTCGTGGATGTAGTTCCAGCCTCCGACCGGGAGTTGGGCCTCGACGAGGGCGAGGCCCGTGCGTTCGGCGGCGCGGTAGAAGGTCTCGTCACCAGTGGCGTGGTACGCGTCGAGGAGGCTGTGGCCGACGCTGGGCGTGCCGGGCGGCTGGACCCAGCACATGGTCCGCTTGGCCTCCATCTCCCCCCAGGTGGTGGACAGATCGGGGAGGTAGCTCCAGACGTACGCGCCGCGGTAGGACACATGCTCGTCCATGAAGGTCGCCGCGCGGCGCATCGCTCGCCCGGCGTGAGTGCGGCCGGCGGTGCGTGACCCTGCCGGGTGCGCGGCGGACCGAGGCGCGGCCGACGCGATGGCGGGCCGCAGCCCGACCAGCGCTCCGACGGCGGGCGCTGCGGCGAGTCGGGCGAAGGTACGTCTGGACATGGGCGTTCTCAACGGTGTCGCCTCCAGGCATGACGGATGCGCGTCGTGGGTGCGCCGGTGGCACGGCGGCGCTCCACGACTCGGATGTCAGGGAAGGGAAATATCGTCGGAGCACAGGCCTATCACTCGCCGTTCCGGACCCTCAAGAGTTCGTAGTAGTGAAAGTTGTTCACGTACTCGATCAACTGACCTACCAAGAGGGGCAATTGGCATCTTGCGCACCCCAAAGCCCCACCTGGATTCACGTACATAAACTCAAACGATCTGGTGCAGCGGTATTGCCCTGGCGGCCCCGCCCCTCCTACAGTCACGCAGGCCGCCAATCGAATCGAATCGATTCGACGAATGGATTCGACGACCGGAGCGCCCAGCGCCGCAGGAACGATCAGAACCAGAACCAGATCCATGACCGGACCGCAAAGGAGCGGGAATGGCCACGATCAAAGACGTCGCCGAACGGGCGGGCGTCGCGCCCAGCACCGTCAGCTACGTCCTCAGCGGCTCCCGCAAGATCTCCGAGGACACCCGGCGCGCGGTGCAGGCCGCCATCGCCGAGCTCGGCTACCACCCTCGGGCCAGCGCCCGCACGCTGCGCAGCGCACGGAGCGACGTCCTGGCCCTGGCTGTCCCCCGCGTGCCCGGTGAATACCGGGCGGTGGACGGCCGGTTCGCCATCGACATCAGCGATGCCGCCCGAAGCCACGGCTACGACCTGCTGCTGATGACCGACCTGGACGGGGTCGGCGGGCTGCGCCGGGTGGCCGGCAGCGGCCTGGCGGACGCGGCGGTCCTGATGGCGGTCGAGGAGCAGGACTCCCGTATCGGCACCATGCGCGAACTGGGCTTCCCCACGGCGCTGCTCGGCCGCGGCGATGACGACTCGGCGCTCCCCTGGGTCGACCTCGACTGGGAGGCCGCCGTCGCCCTCGCCCTGCGCGAGACCGCCGCGGCCGGCCACCGGCACATCGCTTTCCTCGCCTCGGCCGACCACGAGATCGCGGCCCGCCGCGGCTACGCCGTGCACGGGCTCGACGGCGCCCGAAGGGCCGCGAAGGAGACCGGCGCGGACATCAGGGTGCACCCGTCGAACAGCGACCCCGACGTGCTGCGGCGCCACGTGCGCGACGTGCTGGGCGCGCGGCCCGCCCCGACCGCGCTGGTCGTCCAGCACCTGCACCGCCTCCCCCACCTGCTGGCCGAAGTGGCCGCCGCAGGGCTACGGGTCCCCGAAGACCTTGCCGTCGTGCCGGTCGGCGCCCTGCCCGACGACCTCGGCGGACGGCCCCTCCCGCGTATCGACCTGCCGGTCGCAGAGATGTCCCAGGCGGTCGTCGAACTCGCGGTCAACGCGATTGCCGCCGCGCCTCCCGGCCGCGGGACCCAGACCCATCCGGCCCCCGGCCTCCCCCCTCACCGCCTGATCGCGCCGCAGATGGCGCCCGGGCTCACCATCGCACCGCCGAAAAGACACGCCTGAGCGTCGTCTCGACGATGCTGCGGCCGCGAGCCACGAGCCACAGACAAAGAACTGTTCGAGAGACGCCCCCCGACGCACTGCCGCGCACTCTCCCCCAACCGCACGGCAGGACCTCAACTCCCCGAGCCGCAGCCCCGATTGGAGAACCGCTCGTGCACTCCCGCGCAGAGCGCAGACTGCCACCCGCCATAGCCGCAAGCCTCGCGCTGGCCACGACCGCGTCACTGAGCCTCACCGGGTGCGCCGCCACACCGGCCGCCGACACCGTCACCGTGCTCAACTCGGCCACGGACACCGCCGAGCACACCGCCAACCAGAAATTCTTCGACCGCTGCGCGGGGCCTCTCGGGCTGAAGGTCGAGCAGATCAGCGTGCCCGCGGACCAGGTCGCGTCGAAG
This sequence comes from Streptomyces sp. NPDC107517, assembly GCF_055582645.1. Classification (NCBI taxonomy): domain Bacteria; kingdom Bacillati; phylum Actinomycetota; class Actinomycetes; order Kitasatosporales; family Streptomycetaceae; genus Streptomyces; species Streptomyces sp. NPDC107517. The sequence continues at coordinate 81,561 of NZ_JBVJPM010000006.1, forward strand.
GCGCTCCGGATGGCCTCGTCCAAGTCGCTCACCGACATCCTGGAGCTCGACGGGTCCGAGCTGCCGCAGTTCGCCGGGACCGAGGGACTGCGCCCGCTGAAGGAAGTCGGCGTCGACACCTCCGGGTTCTCCGGCAGCGCCACCTCCCTCGGCTCGTACGACGGCACCCAGTACGGCATCGCGCGCTCCGTCAACTCCCTGGCCCTGATCTACAACACCGAGCTCCTCGAGAAGGCCGGGGTCGAGCCGCCCACCACCTGGGCCGACCTGAAGACCGCCGCGAAGAAGATGACGCGCGGCACCACCTACGGAATGGCGTTCAGCGCGAGCCCCAACGCCGACGGGGTGTACCAGTTCCTGCCGTTCTTCTGGTCCGGCGGCGGTGACGAGGCGAAACTCGACAACGGCAAGGGCGAAGCCGCACTCCAGCTGTGGAAGGACCTCGTCTCTGACGGATCCGCCTCGAAGTCCGTCGTCAACTGGAACCAGCAGGACGTCAACGACCAGTTCGTGGCCGGCCGCGCCGCCATGATGATCAACGGGCCGTGGCAGGTGCCGGTCCTCGACGCCCAGAAGAAGGTGGACTGGGCGGTCGCCCGCATCCCGGTGCCCGAGGCCGGACAGGACGCGATCCCACCGATCGGCGGCACCGTGATGGCCGTGCCGAAGAACGAGGACCGAACCCGCGAGAAGAACGCGGGGAAGATCCTCAACTGCCTCAACTCCCAGAAGAACCAGCTCCAGTGGGGCGAGTCCGTCAACAACGTACCCACCCGGGCCGCCGCCGCGCGGGCCTACGCCGAGCAGAACCCCAAGCTCGCCGCCTTCGCCGACCTGGTAACCACCGCCCGCTCCCGGACCGCCGAGGTCGGCACCCGCTGGCCGGTCGTCGGGGACGCGCTCGCGGGCGCCTTCCAGTCGGTACTGACCGGCAGGACCAGCCCCGAACAGGCCCTGCACCGCGCCCAGCAACAGGCCTCCACGGGGAAGTGAGGAACCGGACATGAGCACCTTCGCCTCCACCGCCCGGGCCACCAAGGCCTCCGGCTCCTCGGCCGCCCCCGCGAGGGCCGGCTCCGGCACCCGCCGCCGCGGGCTGCTCCGGTGGCTCTTCGTGGCCCCCGCGCTCGCCTACTTGGCCCTCTTCTTCGGCTACCCGCTCGTCCGCAACATCGTGATGAGCTTCCAGCACTACACGCCCAAGACGTACTTCACCGGCGAGGCCCCGTTCAACGGCCTGGACAACTGGCGGGCCGTCTTCGCCAACGAGCTGTTCGCCGGGTCCCTGTGGCACACGGCGGTCTTCACACTCGGCTCCCTGCTCGGCCAGTTCACCATCGGCCTGGGCCTCGCCGTCTTCTTCTCACGCCGCTTCCGGCTCTCCGGTTTCGTCCGCGCGATCCTGCTGCTTCCCTGGCTGGTGCCCATGGTCGTGTCCGCTGTCGTCTGGCGGCGCATCCTCGATCAGGACCACGGGATACTCAACAGCGCCCTGCACGCCGTCGGCCTGACCGAGGGCGGCGTGCCGTGGCTGAACAGCCCCGGCGTGGCCCTGCTGTCGGCGATCATGGTCAACATCTGGATCGGCATCCCGTTCAACATGGTGATCCTCTACGGCGGTCTCCAGGAGATCCCGCGCGAGCTCTACGAAGCGGCGTCACTGGACGGGGCGAGCCCCTGGCGGACCTTCCGCAGCGTCACCCTGCCGATGCTGCGCCCGGTGGTCACCGTCGTCCTCGTCCTGGGCTTCATGTCCACGGTGAAGATCCTCGACCTGATCCTGGCACTGACCTCGGGCGGGCCCGCGGACTCCACACAGACCCTGGGCACCGTCACGTACCAACTGTCGTTCCTCCAGCTCGACTTCGGCCAGGGCGCCGTCGTGGGCAACGTTCTGATCGTCATCAGCGCGGTCTTCGCCGTGCTGTACCTGCGGGCCAACCGCGCCGACTTCGGCAAGGGGAAGTGACCGACCGTGAACCCGAACTCGAACCGTCCCCGCCTGCGGGCCGCCTGGAACAACACCGCCGCGCTGCTGATCCTCGGCGTCCTGCTCTTCCCGGTCTACTGGATGCTCGACACCGCGCTCCAGCCCGGTTCCAGTGTCGCCGCGACCGAGTGGTTCCCGTCCTCGCCCAGCCTGGAGAACTTCGACACGGCGTTCTCCAGTCAGGGCGGCTCGCTGCTGACCAGCTTCGCCGTCGCCCTCGGCGCCGTCGCCGTATGCCTCGCGCTCGCCGCCCCCGCCGCGTACGGGCTCGCCCAGTTCGGGCTGCGCGGTGGCCAGGGCATCGTGTTCACCACACTGATCACACAGATGGTGCCGGGCATCGTCATCGCCAACGCCCTCTACAGCGCGTACGCGGAACTGGGCCTGGTCAACTCCTATCTGGGGCTGATCCTGGCCGACGCCTCGCTCGGCCTGCCGTTCGCGATCGTGCTGCTGCGGGCCTTCATGGTGTCCATACCGAACGAGGTCGTCGAGGCGGCGATGGTCGACGGCGCCAACCGCTTCACCGCGTTCGTCCGCATCGTGCTGCCGATGAGCCGCAACGCTCTCATCACTGCCGGGCTCTTCACGTTCCTGTTCGCCTGGTCGGACTTCATGTTCGCGCTGACCCTCAACACCACCGACGACGTCAAGCCGATCACGCTGGGCATCTACCAGTTCGTCGGCGCCCATGTCAGCGACTGGGGCGCGGTCATGGCCACCGCGGTGCTGTCCGCGGTACCCGCGGCGATCCTGCTGGTCGTGGCCCAGAAGTACATCTCCGCCGGGATCACCGGCGGATCCATCAAGTAATGGCATCACGTAGCGATAAGGGCTTCAGCCGCATGAGCACCCCCGAATTCCCGGAATTCCCCGACGGCTTCTTCTTCGGTGCCGCCACGGCGAGCTACCAGATCGAAGGGGCGTACAGGGAGGACGGCAGAGGGCCGTCCATCTGGGACACCTTCTGCCGCGAACCCGGACGCGTGGCCGGCGGCGCCACCGGCGACATCGCATGCGACCACTACCACCGCTACCGCGAGGACGTGGCTCTGCTGCGCGGCCTCGGCGTCGACAGCTACCGCTTCTCCGTCGCCTGGCCGCGCATCCAGCCCGGCGGCACGGGACCGGCCAACGCGGCCGGACTGGATTTCTACGACCGGCTGGTCGACGAGCTGCTGGCCTCCGGGATCTCCCCCGCCACCACCCTCTACCACTGGGACCTCCCCCAGGCTCTGGAAGACCGTGGCGGCTGGCGGGTACGGGAGACAGCGGAGCGCTTCGCAGACTACGCCGGCCTTGTCGTGGAGCGGCTCGGCGACCGGGTAGGCCGCTGGATCACCCTCAACGAGCCGTTCTGCAGCGCCTTCGTCGGCTACGCCGCGGGCGGCCACGCCCCCGGCGCGCGGGAGGGACGAGGCGCGCTGGCCGCCGCCCACCACCTCCTCGTCGGCCACGGCCTCGCCGTCCGCGCCCTGCGCGAGGCCGGCGCCCGGGAGGTCGGGATCACGCTCAACCCGGACCGACTGCTCGCCGCCACCCCCGGTTCACCGGCCGACCGGGCCGCCGTGCGCCGGGCCGAGACCCTGCACAACGAGGTGTGGCTGGACCCGCTGTTCGCCGGGCGCTATCCCCGGCACGAGGCGGAGACCTGGGGCGAGCCGGCCGCCGGCTCGCCCGCGCTCGACAGTTCGTCCGGTCGCGAGACTCCGTACCGGCTCGACACTTCGTACCGTCTCGACGGCGACCTCGAACTCATCGCCGCCCCACTCGACTTCGTCGGCATCAACTACTACCGGCCGATCACCGTCGCCGACGCCCCGCACCGCGACCCGGACCCGGCGACCCGTACGGCCGTCGATATCCGGGCCACCGAGACCTGGCGAGACGACGTACGGCACACCACCATGGGCTGGCCGGTCGTCCCGCACACCTTCACCGACCTGCTGGTCGACCTGACCGAGCGCTACCCCGAGCTGCCCCCGCTGGTCATCACCGAGAACGGCTCGGCCGAGGCCGACACGGTCACGGACGACCGCCGGGTCCACGACACCGACCGGATCGAGTACCTCCGCAGCCACCTGGAAGCCCTCTCCGCCGCCCTGCGCGCCGGTGTCGACGTGCGCGGCTACTACGTGTGGTCGCTGCTCGACAATTTCGAGTGGGCCCGCGGCTACGACCAGCGGTTCGGCATCGTCCGGGTCGACTACGACACCCAGGAGCGCATCCCCAAGGACAGCTACCGCTGGTTCCGGGACCTGATCACCACCCACCGCGCGCGAACCACCACCGCTGACAAGGACCACCGATGAAGTTCACCGACGGCTACTGGCTGATGCGCGAGGGCGTCCGGGCGTCGTACGCCGCCGAGATCGCCGAAGCGCGCGTCGACGACGGCCGGCTCACCCTGTACGCCCCGGTGCGGCGCGTGGAGGAACGGGGCCACACCCTCAACAGCCCGCTCCTGACCGTCGAATGCTGGTCGCCCGCCGAGGGCGTGATCGGCGTCCGCTCCACCCACCACGCGGGCGCCGCCGCCCACGGGCCGGACTTCGCCCTGCACACCGACCCCGAGCACACCGCGAAGATCAGCCGGGACGGGTCCCTGCTGGAGCTGACCAGCGGGGAGCTGTCCCTGCGGGTGGACAGCGCCGCGCCCTGGCGCCTGGACTTCACCGCCGAGGGACGCGTCCTCACCTCCGCCGGGTCCCGCGGCACCGGCTTCGCCCTCACCGGCGACGGCCGCCACCACTCGCTGGCCCAACTGTCCCTGGGAGTGGGTGAATTGGTCTACGGGCTCGGTGAGCGCTTCACCCCGTTCACCAGGAACGGCCAGAGCGTGGACCTCTGGCAGGCCGACGGCGGTACGGCCAGTGAGCAGGCGTACAAGAACATCCCCTTCCATCTCACCAACCGGGGCTACGGCGTCTTCGTCAACCACCCCGGTCACGTCTCGTACGAGATCGGGTCCGAGGCGGTGGGGCAGGTGCAGTTCAGCGTCGAGGACCAGTCGCTGGAGTACTACGTCATCCACGGCCCGACTCCCAAGGACGTCCTGGACCGCTACACCGCCCTCACCGGCCGCCCGGCGCTGCCGCCCGCCTGGTCGTTCGGGCTGTGGCTGTCCACCTCCTTCACCACCTCCTACGACGAGGAGACGGTCAGCCGGTTCGTCCGGGGCATGTCGGAGCGCGGCATCCCGCTCGGCGTCTTCCACTTCGACTGCTTCTGGATGCGCGAGTACCAGTGGTGCGACTTCGCCTGGGACCCCGACGTCTTCCCTGACCCGGAGGGCATGCTCCGCCGTCTCAAGGACGAGCAGGGGCTGCGTGTCTCGGTGTGGATCAACCCGTACATCGGCCAGAAGTCCCCGCTCTTCACCGAAGCCATGGGCAAGGGCTACCTGGTGCGCAGGGCCGACGGCGATGTGTGGCAGTGGGACTTGTGGCAGGCCGGCATGGCACTGGTCGACTTCACCAACCCTGAGGCGCGGGAGTGGTACGCGGGCAAGTTGCGCGGTCTTGTCGCGCAGGGCGTGGACTGCTTCAAGACCGACTTCGGCGAGCGCATTCCGACGGACGTGGTGTGGCACGACGGTTCCGACCCGGAGCGCATGCACAACTACTACACCCAGCTCTACAACGAAACCGTCTTCGAAGTGCTGAGCGAGGCACGGGGCAGCGACGAGGCCGTGCTCTTCGCGCGGTCGGCGACCGCGGGCGGGCAGCAGTTCCCGGTCCACTGGGGCGGCGACTGCGAGTCCCACTTCGGGGCGATGGCCGAGTCGCTGCGCGGCGGACTCTCGCTCGGCCTGTCCGGCTTCGGCTTCTGGAGCCACGACATCGGCGGCTTCGAGGGCACGCCGACGCCCGAAGTCTTCAAGCGGTGGGTGCAGTTCGGCCTGCTCTCCTCGCACAGCAGGCTGCACGGCAGCAGGTCGTACCGCGTGCCGTGGGACTTCGACGAGGAGGCCGTGACGGTCACCCGCGACTTCACCCGGCTCAAGCACCGTCTGATGCCGTATCTCTTCCGCGCCGCCCAGCAGGCGCGGGAGCGGGGCACGCCGGTGATGCGCGCCATGCTGCTCGAGTTCCCCGAGGACCCGGCGTGCCACTCCCTCGACCGGCAGTACATGCTCGGCGAGGACCTGCTCGTCGCCCCGGTGTTCTCGGCGGAGGGGACTGTCGAGTACTACGTGCCTGACGGGACGTGGACCCATCTGCTGTCGGGCGAGCGGGTCCGGGGGCCGGGCTGGCGACGTGAGCGGTACGGGTTCGACAGCCTGCCGTTGCTGGCCCGCCCCGGCTCGGTGATCCCGCTCGGGGAGAGCGACGACAGCGCCGTGTACGACTGGGCTCACGGGGTGACGCTGCGCGTCCATGGTCCCGCGGACGGCACTGTCACGGTCACTCGGATTCCCGCCGTCGACGGCTTCGCGGGTGCCACCTTCCGCACCCGGCGGGACGGTGACGTCATCACGGTCGAGACCGACGGCGAGGGTGCCCGCGTGCCGTGGCGGGTGCTGCTCGTCGGCAGCGAAGCCACCGGCGAACGCTCCGAGCAGACCGCGCTCGGCACGCTGCTCAGCGCCGAGCCCGGCGTCACGGCGCTCTCCGCGGTTCTCATGGAGGCGGAGTAGATCCAGCGGCAGAGGGGGAGCGGCGGCCAGAGGGCGGTCACTCCCCCTCGGGCCGCCGGTCAAGGAGTTTGACCTTGCCCACGCTGTCGACGTGGGTGTGCATGGCCCGGGCCGCGTCTTCGGGCGAGCCGGCCCGCACGGCGTCAGCGACGCGTTGATGCTGCTTGAGTGACTGGGCAGGGCGGCCGGGCTGGCGCAGTGACTCGTTGCGGCTCTCCGCGATCGACTGGGCTATCTCCGCCATGAATTCGGCGAGCAGCGGGCTGTGCGCCGCTGCGGTGACGGCCGCGTGGAAGCGTTGGTCCTCGGCTACGCACAGCTCTCCGCGGCGGACGGCGCGGGCCATGGCCTCGAGTGCGGCGTCGATCTCGCTCAGGTCCTCGTCCGTGCGCCGTTCGGCTGCGAGAGCTGCGAGTTTGGTCTCCAGCGCGTCCCGGGCGTCCAGGACATCGGGGAGCCGACGGCGTCGTTCCACCATGGCTTGAAGTGGTTCGGCGTCAAGGCGGTCGCGGAGCAGGAACGTGCCGCCACCGTGGCGCACTTCGACGTGGCCCTGCACTTCCAGGGCCACGATGGCCTGCCGCACCGAGGTCCGGCTCACGGCGAGGCGTTCGGCCAGATCGCGTTCAGGGGGCAGCCGGTCGCCCGTCTGGAGACCTTCCACGCGTACGTATGCGCGGAGCCGCTCGACGACTTGCTCGTACAGACGAGGCCGGGGAACCGGACGCAGTGACTCGGACAACGGACTACCCGTCCTTTCCCCCAACACTCCTGCTGCTGACCGCTCTTGACAGCACATCGGACCCTTTCGACGCTCTAGCGCAGGCCTAGAGGACCAGTGGTCCATCCAATTCGATTTCCGAGAGGCACGCCGACGCCTGGCCACGAGCAACTCCCCCACTCTGCTGCTCCTGGTGGTGTGCGTCATCGGGCTGTGGGCGGGCTCGACCTACGTGCCCACAGCCATGACCGGTCTGTCGGAGGAGGCCGGTTACAGCCATGCGGCGACCGTGCGTCTCGCCAGCCTCTCGTCCATGACGGTGGCCGCCTTCACGATCCTGGGCTGCTTCGCAGTACCGCGCATCGCGGCGCGCATGGGGCGGCGCGGCGCACTCGCCTCACTCTTCGCGCTGATGATCGTCGGAATCGTGGGGGCCTACGGCTGGGCCTGTCCCCACCACTCGATCCCCCTGCTCTTCGCCTTCCTGCCGGTACTCGGCCTGGGCGGCGCCAGTTTCGCGGTCTGCACCATCTGGCTGCCGGAGCAGTACCCGACGCGGATGAGGGCGACCGCTTTCGCCTTCACGACCACCTTCTCCCGATGGGTCGCCGCGGGCGGCACCTTCCTCATCGGCTACGGCATCCACGCCACCGGCTCGCTCACCCTCCCCCTCACCCTGACCGCGACCGTCTTCGTCATCGGCATGCTCCTGGTACGCCTCGCCCCGGAGACCCGCAGCACAGCGCTTCCTTCCTGACCGCCGACGCTCCTTCTGCGTAGGTCAGTTCGTGTACCCGGAGTCCTTCTCGTGGTCGTCGGCATCCGGTGGAGCGCCCTGCCGCCCGCCCTCGCCGGCGGACTCGGCGTCGAGCGGTACGCCGTTCGTCCGCAGCATGTGTCTCACGTCCAGGATCAGCGGGAAGACTTCGTGGTTCTGGTCCTCGCCCTGTTCGTCCCAGGCCCGCTGCTCGGCCTCGACCGCCATCCGGTCCTGGGCGAACACCCGCTCGGTGAAGCGGCGGATGAGCGGCCATGCCAGATGAAGCACCCCGGGGACCGGCGGCTTCGCGATCATCAGCAGGCCGTAGGCATGGTTGACGCGCTGTTCGGCGTCCTCCGGCACGTAGGCCGCCCAGAGGGAGAACGACGGGAGTTCGGCGCCGTCGGGGACGGCCTGCAGGGTTTGGTACGGGTACTGGGTGCGGATGGTGATCTCGTCGGGTGTCTGCTGTCCACCGAGCCCCTCGGCGGACAGCAGTCCGGCGCCGCGGTCCTTCTTGCCCCCGGCGGGAACGAAGAGGTAGCGGGCCTCGACGAACTGCGGGCCGGTCTCGTACCCCAGCAGCTCGGGCTGAATTCTGCCCAGCACGCTGCGGTGCAGGAACTGGTGGTTCATGTCGAGCAGGTTCTCGTGCATGAACGAGTAGTGGCAGCGCACGGTGCGCGAGAAGGTCATGGTCCGGTGCGTGGCCGCGCCGAACTCCGGCAGCGCCGGGAACGGCGCCGACTCGGCCTTCTCGGGGTCGCCGGGGAAGACGAACACCAGGCCGAACGCCTCGCGGACCGGATAGGAACGCACTCCGCGCGGCGGCCGCTCGCACCCCTTGGGCAGGTACGGGATCTGCGAGATACGGCCGTTCCCGCGGTAGGACCAGGCGTGGTAGCAGCAGCGCAGGGCGTCCCCCTCGACGACTCCGAGGCTCAGCGGCACCTGACGGTGCGCGCACCGGTCCTCCAGGGCGTAGACACTTCCGCTCCGGCCGCGGTAAAGCGCGATGCGTTGTCCGGCGAAGACGGCGGCGAAGGTCCGTCCCCTGCGCACAGCCCGCGACCGGGCCACGGGATACCAGTAATCGGGGTCGATCCCGATGCGCCGCAGGTCGGCGACAGCCTCTCCGCGTTCGTCCACCGGACGTCGGGGGAAACCCGCCGGTCCGTCGGCGCTGTACCCGTCCTTTCGGGGAAGGGCCTCGGTCATGTACTGCTCCCTTGCGCTGGAGCCGGCAGGACAGGGCAGGGAAGCACCGGGCTCCCGGAGGTGCACGCGCCTCGCGCGGCCGGCCTGTCCCGGGCCGAGCCTTTGGGTTCTGGTGGCCGCCGGTCAGCGGGCACGCCGCTGGCAGCATCGGTTCGGTCCGACCAACCGGAGGCCGAGGGCGCTCCGCCTGCCGCAGCAGGACACCACTTCTCCACGGTGGTAGCAGGCGGCCCGAACGGCAACCGCGACAGCCTGCATCGCCGGTCCGTCCGGGCTCGGCCGGCCCGGACACGACCAGGTGCGCCCCCTACTGGACCGGGCACACCCGCAGGCCAGGAGTCGCCCCCCAGTTACTCCATTTGCCTGTTCGGCTCCCCTGGGCGCGGTACTGAGCTTCGCCGGTCCCCGTCCACGCGTGGACGCCGTGCGATCGTGCAGCGTCAGAGCGACGCGACCAAAGGAACGCATGAACGAGACCGTTACAATTCCTACCAAAATGGCCGAGGACGGGGATGATCACGGCTCGCCCCTGGCGAACGCGACGGTGCACGACCGGGCAGAGCTGGACTCGCTCCTGCGATCGGCTCTCGCCCTCGAACACGCCACCATTCCCCCGTACCTTTGCGCGATGTTCTCCCTCAAGAACGGAAAGAACCGCGAGGTCGAACGCATCATCCGCAGCGTCGTCATGCAAGAGATGCTGCACCTGGCACTGATCGGAAACATCATGAACTCGATCGGTACCACCCCCAGATTCGACGACCCTGACCTGGTTCCCGTCTACCCGGGGCGGCTGCCCGGCGGGGTGATGCCCGACCTGGAGGTCTCGCTCGGCGCCTGCTCGATCGACCGTGTGCGCCAGGTGTTCATGGGCATCGAGCGGCCCGAGGACCCGCTCGCCCCGGCCGGCCAAAGAGCACTCAAGGCCATCTCCGGTTACGACCCACAGCTGGACGAGCACGGGAACATCCAGAACCTCAACGAAGAGGCCCTCGACGCCCCTCGGAAGTTCTTCGCCCTGGCCGACTACGACGCCACCACCGTCGGCGGGTTCTACCAGCACATCGCACAGGTGCTGACCGATCTCGACGCGAGTGACGAGAATCTGTTCAGCGGCGATCCACGCAGACAGGTCAGCTGGCCGCACGCCCCCGGACGGCTGTACCGGGTGACCGATCTGCAGACAGCGCTCTGGGCCATCCTCGAGATCATCGACCAGGGCGAGGGCCACGCCCAGGACCCGACCGTGGGCCCGCTACCGGGAAGGGCGTCATGACCAGCACCGAACAGGACGGGGCCGCCGGCGGGCCCGACCGACGTACCGCGCTGCAGCTGGCGGCCACCGCCGCTGTGTCGGGGGTGCTCGCCACCGGTGCAGGGGCGCCGGCCTCGGCGTCGGCCGCCACCGATCCGCCGCCCGTCACGGAACCATCGGCGGCCGGCGGACCACTACCGGCCGTCCAGGCCGAGCCGGGCGCGGATGAGCTGGCGCACTACTACCGGTTCTGGGAGATCGTGCAAGGGCGCCAGCTGGTCAAGACGCACGGCTACTGGGCGTTCGACGGACCGCGGATCCCGTTCGATCCGAGCGGTGTGCATCGCCTGGTCGAGAATCCCGACACCAAGCGCCTGAAGGAGGGCTCGGCAGCCCGCAGAGCGTCCGAACGCTGCGACCGTGTCTACACCGAGATGCTCAGGACGCTCAACCGCGTGTTCGACGGCCACCCCGAAGAGCTCCGCCGGGCCGAGAAGCAGATGGAAATCCTCGGTAAGGAGGCCCGTGCGCTGATGCGGATGCCGAGCGCCCCCGGCGCGAAGACCTTCCTGGCCCCCGCCTTCCAGCTGGCCGAGGATCACTGACGAGGATGTGTACGCGGTGCTGACCGCGGACGCGTCCGCGGATCCCCCTGCGGATGCGTCCGCGGTCACGACGCCTGCGCTCGCGGTGCCTGGTCCGGTCACCAGCCCTACGTTGGTGACATGGCAGTGATGACCGCTAAACGTCCGGGAGCGCAGGCTCGGGTTCGCGTCATGGACGTCTTCTCGGCGGCCTTGGTCTTTCTGCTGTCGATGGTGGCGGTCTCGATCGTTCATGAGGAGCACCGGATCTCCATCCGATGGCAGGCCGTGGTGCTCGTCGGGACCAGCTGCTTCGCGCTGGTGTGGCGGCGCCGCCACCCCTTCGGCGTACTCGTCGTGGCCGTCGCCTGCGCGGTGGTGCTTCAGGCGCTCGGGTTCCGGGAGGGTCCGCTGGGGACGAGCTCGGTGATCCTGTCCGTGTACACCGTCGCCGCGTGCACCGACCGGCGCACCACCTGGACAACAGCGTGCGTGTCGGCGGCCGTGCTGGTGGGAGCAGCCATCGTGACCGACGGGACGTGGCTGTCCCCGGACAACGCGGCGATGCTGGCATGGACGGCTCTGCCGGCGGCGGTCGGGGACGGAGTGCGATCGCGCAGGGCCTATGTGGCAGCCGTGGAAGAACGGGCGGAGCACGCTGAACGCACGCGCGAGCAGGAGGCCCGGCAGCGGGTGGCGGCCGAACGGATGCGGATCGCGCGTGAGTTGCACGACGTCGTGGCCCACCACATCGCCCTGATCAACGCCCAGGCGGGCGTCGCCGTCCATCTTGTGGAGCAGCGGCCCGAACACGTACTCACGGCCCTGGAAGGGATCCGCGACGTGAGTCAGTCCGCGCTCGACGAGCTGCGGGTCACCGTGAGCCTGCTGCGGCAGCCTGACGAGACAGCCGCGCCCCGCGATCCGACGCCGGGCATGGGTCACGTGCCCGACCTTCTGGCGTCCTTCGAACGGGCTGGGCTCGCTGTCAAACAGACGCTGAGCGGCGACCCCAAACCCCTGCCACCGGCGGCCGACCTGGCCGCGTACCGCATCATTCAGGAGGCCCTGACCAACGTGCGCAAGCACTCGGGCGTGGACCAGGCCCGACTGGACTTGTCCTACCGCCCGAACCTGCTGACGATCACGGTGCAGGACGACGGACCGGCGCAGCCCACCCGTTCCGACCCGGGCAAGGGCCACGGGCTGATCGGGATGCGCGAGCGGGCCGGCACAGTCGGAGGCAGGGTGCAGGCGGGACCGCGTGCCGAGGGCGGATTCACCGTGGTTGCCGAGCTGCCGCTGCTGTCCGGCACGGCCGAAGGCGAACCGGCGTCGGCGGGTACCGACGAGACGACTTCGGGGGGCACCGCCGAGGAGGGACGAGCGTGACGATCCGTGTGCTTCTCGCCGATGACCAGGCTCTGCTGCGGGGCACCTTCAAGATGCTGTTCGATTCCGCGGACGACATGGAAACCGTGGGGGAAGCCGAGAACGGCAAGGAGGCCGTGGACCTCTGCGTAGAGCTCCATCCTGACGTGGTCCTGATGGATATCCGCATGCCCGAGATGGACGGCCTCGACGCCACGCGCCTCATCAGTGAGTCCGAGGACCTCGCCGGGGTGAAAGTCCTGATCCTCACCACCTTCGAGGACGACGAGCACGTCGCCGAGGCGCTGCGTGCGGGGGCGAGCGGCTTTCTCGGCAAGGGTGTGCGGCCGGAGGTCCTGCTCGAAGCCGTCCGCACGGTGGCCGCCGGTGAGGCACTGCTCTCCCCCGTGGCGACCCGCGCGCTGATTTCCCGTTTCCTGGCGCAGCCCGAGCTGTATCCGACCGTCGTCCAGGAACGCCTGCAGTACCTGACGCCGCGGGAACGCGATGTGATGTGCCTGGTGGCACTGGGCCTGTCGAACGAAGATATTGCCGAACGTTTGTTCGTAAGCCCGCTGACCGCGAAGACCCACGTCAACCGCGCCATGACCAAGCTGGCGGCGCGCGACCGGGCCCAGCTCGTGGTCATGGCCTACCAGTGCGGCCTGGTCAGTCCCGCGGTGGAAGCGACCGGCCCCCAGGCCTGAGGGGCGCCCGGGGCAGGCGGGACAGCGTCGGCCGTACGCCCGGGCACCGGGTACCACGGATGCAGTAGACGCGATTCGCTTCAGGGAGACGACGCGTGATCGCCCCGCGTCGGCCACATTGAACTGTATGAACGGAAGCAGGTCCTCGAGCGCCAGTGCCCCCCGCGGCACGACCGACCCTCGGCGCCTGCCCGCCTCATGTGCCGCAGCTGCGCGAATCCGCGCTTGTGCGGTGGCCAGGAGAGGACTCGACATGTTCAGCAACCCCCAGGAATGCCACACCACCCGTGAACGGCTGGCCGGCTACACGCTCGACGCACTCACCGAGGAAGAGGCCCGCGCCGTCACCGCCCACTTGGCGACCTGTTCCGCGTGCCGGGACGAGCACTACTGCCTGGCGGCGGTGGCTGCTCACCTGATCCCCCTCCGGGAGGCACTGGCCGACGAGTCGCGCCGCATCCTGCCTCGTCGTCGCCGCCCGCCGCGGACCGCGTCGCTGACTCTCGCGCGCTGGGCGAACTGCAAGGTGCTCGCCGCGACCGGCTGAAACGCGGCGCACGGGAGGGAGGGCGTCGCCCGTCCCCCAGCAGACGCCCTCCCCCGCACCGCTTCCATCTCCGCATCCAGAAGTCACGACGATGCCAACAGGCCACCCACGCAAGGTCGTTGGGCACCTGTCGGCAGGCCCGAGGGTCCGGATCCGACTTCTCTTGCGGAGAGGCACAACCATCCCGATGTGCCGCGAGTCACATGATGTAAGAGCAACAAACTCGCAAAGATCAGAAGGGGGAAATATGCGATTCAGCCGACCTGTCCTGACTGGTGCCGCGCTGGCAGCCCTGGCGATCGGGGGCACGACCGCGCTGGCGGGTCCCGCCTCCGCTGCACCCAACACCACACCGCAGAAGGTCTGCGGAAGCAGCTACAAGACCGTCAACTCGGCGCCGGTCGGCTCACTGGGCACGGTCTACCTCACGTACAACTCGTCGAACGGCAAGAACTGCGTCGCGACCATCCGCAGCAACCCCGGCACCCGGCTGGACATGTCCGCGTGGATCTACGTCTCCGACACCGACCAGGGTGACCAGGACTACGGGCAGTACACCTCGTACGCGGGACCGACCTACGTCTACGGCAAGGCCCACTGCGTCGACTGGGGCGGCAACATCAACAACGTCTACGTCCAGGTGACCGGGTCCAACTGTGCCGCGCTCAGGGAGCACCGGGTCACCACGACCCGCTGATCGCTCGCCGCGCGACAACGCACAACGGGCCAACGCACAACGACCGGCCAACGGGGAGCACACCACTCATCGTTGGCCGGTCCTGGCGCGAAGTGCCCACAGAATCACGCAACATGCCGTACCAGCGGGCGTCGATCTCCCGGCACCGGCGCATCAACGCGTCGAAGTCCACGAGACTGCTACCGAGGTCTCCGTAGTACGGACCGAACGAGCTCAGGTCGATGCCCCCCCCACGAACGGGAACCCGTCCGGCTCGATCAGGAAGCCGCTCTGGCCCCCGGTGCGCACGGCCAGATGCCCGACGGTAACGGTGCGGCCACCGAGGTCGACCACGGCCAAGTTCGCCCGTGCCGCGGGCGTCGACGAGGGCACCGGAACGCCTCTCGGACGCCTTCCGGATGTGGCTCATGGCGTCGGGCCTACCGACTGCCCCCGACCGCCCTGTGACGACAGAGGAGCTGGCGGCCCTCCTCCTCAACGGCGCGTCCGCCTCCGTGGCCGAGGCCCGATGGCAGCCGGGTCAGAGGTGTACGTCACCGCACAGATGGACCCGCAGGCCCAGCTCCGCGAACAGCGCCGCCTTTGCGCGCAGGGCCTTGTCGGCTGTGGCGGAGTCGGGCGCGTACGCCACGTTGAGGTGGTTGGCCTTGTGACGGGCCATGAACTGATCACGCGTCACCCCGTGCAGGACCGCGTGCATGATCGGCCACTCCCGGGTGGTCGCGTCGAGGCGTCGCCGGGTCTCCTCGTCGGGCAGCTCGACCACGCTCGCCCGCCCGAGGTCCACGTGCAGGGCGCCGTCCATGATGAATACGCGCGACCAGACGATCTCGCCCGGCTTGGACACTCCGCTGAGGGTGCCGCCGCCGAGCGGGAAGAACATCCGCGGCTGGCGCATCGACCAGGACTTGTCGTAGCCACCGTGGTGCGCGGCGGGTACCGAGCCGGATATCTCGAAGACCCACACGAACCGGCCGTCGTACTCCTGCCCCCAGCGGATGTCGTGCAGGGTCGTCGCCGGGTCGAGCCCCATCGCGGTCCAGATCCGGTTGGTGACGAGCGAGTCCACGGCCACGCCCTCGTCGACCTCGTTGAAGTGGGGCAGCGGAGCGCCCGGGTACAGCTCGCGTGAGCCGTCGCGGGAGAGCACTGCCGGGCGCTCCACATTGTTGAGCAGGCCCTCGGCGAGATCACTGGCGGGGACGGTGTCCTTGAGGCCCTGCTGGTACTGGATCCCGACGGCGTCGAGCCCGAAGTCGTCGGCGATACGCAGCGCGGCGATGTACATCCGGAACTGGCTGAGCAGTTGAGCATCGGTCAGCTCGGTGGCCTCGTCGGTGCCGGTGTGGAAGGTCAGGCCGGCCTCGTCCAGCCAGTCACGTACGGCCTGCGCCTCCTCATCGGTGACCTTGTTCATCTCGACGACGAGGGCGCTCTGCGACAGTCGCTCCTTGTAGATACCCAGGGGGTTGAGGAGTTCGTCGTCGATGATGGCGTTGTACATCCCCATGCAGCCTTCGTCGAAGACGCCGATGACGGCCTTCTCCGTGCGGAGTTGGCGGGCCAGGGCGACACCCAGTTCCGTCTCCGCGTCGGCGGGCAGCGCGGGCAGGTCCCGTACGTGGGTGGTGTCGTGGGCGAGGGTTCCGGTCTCCAGCCAGGTGCACAGTCCGTCGCGCGCCCACTCGTCGGTGAAGTCCTCGCTCCACAGGGCCGTGTAGGGGACACCCGCCTTGGTGAGGCTGCCCGTGAGGTTCAACAGGCCTACCAGGCCCGGGAATTCGCCGCTCCAGTTGGCGACGATCAGGATCGGGCCGCGATGGCTGCGCAGGCCCGCGAGGACGTGGTGGCTGTACTGCCAGACACCCTCGACGACGATCAGCGGGGCGTCCGGCGGCAGTTGCTTGAAGACCTCGATGCCCGCGCGCTGGCTGTCGATGAAGCCGTGCCCCTTCTTCTCGTCGACAGGGTGGGCTCGACGTGCGGTCCAGCCGAGGTCGGTGACCGCTGCGGCCAGGTCCGCTTCCAGTTTCTGCTGCGAGGGCCATCCGGTGATGTTGGCGTCCGGGCGCAGGTCGCCGCTGGCGACGGTGTAGACGGTGTTGGGCTCGGCTGCGGGCAGCTTGACGGGCTGCGGGACGGCGTAGGGCATGCTGATGCTCCGTAGGCGTGCGGAAGGGAAGAGTGTGGGAGGGGCCCCTGCACGGCAGGGGTACTACCTGGTGATCAGCGGGACTGGAAGTCGGCCAGCGCGTGGACGACGTGGAACGACGCCGGGTAGAGCTCGCGGTACAGCGCGTACAGCTCGTCGTACCGGGACGTCATCTCCGGGCGGGGGGTGATGACTTCCTGGACCGGGTTCCATGCGTCGATACGGGCGTCGGTCACGAGTTGGGCGGCGAGTAGCGCCCCTCCGTAGGAGGCGCCGATCGAGGTCGTACGCACCTCTTGGGCCCTGCCGGTGACGTCGGAGACGATCTGGGTCCACAGGCGTCCCTGGGTGCCGCCGCCGACAGCGACCACGCGGCGGATGTCACCCCCGGCCGCTTCGATGGCCTCGATGTTGTGCCGCACTCCGTACGACGTGCCTTCCAGGGCTGCCCGGTACAGGTCTCCGCGGGTGTGGGAGAGCGTGAGGCCCGCGATCACGCCGCGTGCCTGTGGGTCGGTGATCGGAGTGCGTTCCCCGGCGAAGTACGGAAGCATCAGCAGGCCGCCCGCTCCCGGGCCCGACTCCTCGGCCAGGTTCAGCAGTTGCCGGTAGTCGTCGCTGCCGAACAGGTCGCGCAGCCAGCTCGTGACGGCGCCGGACGTTGCCATGCCGCCGGCGAGGTTGCGGGTGTCGGGGAGGGCGCCGACGGTGCTCCACAGCGAGGGGTCGCGCAGCAGCCCCGGCACGGTGTGGACGAGGAACATCGTCGTGCCGTACATGAGCATGAGGTCGCCGATCCCGTGCGCGCCGACACTCAGCGCCTCGGCCCAGGCATCGATGGTTCCGGTGGTGACCGGGATACCGGTCGGCAGGCCGGTGAGGCGTGCGGCTTCGGGGGTGACCTTGCCCGCCGCCTCGCCGGACCAGCGCAGTTCGGGAAGTTCGATGCCGGGGGCGATGAGGTCGCTCCACGGCGTGTACCAGTCGCGGGTCAGGGTGTCGTAGAGCGGGGTGCTCTGGCTGGCCGAGTGGTGGTCGAGGACATAGGCGCCGGTGAGTTTGCGTACGAGCCAGGAGCTGGGCATGTAGAGCCTGCGGGCGCGGCCGTAGAGTTCCGGTTCCTGTTCGGCGATCCACGCCACCTTGGCTCCCGCCGCCTGGGTCGTGAGCCGCGAGCCACAGAGGTGGGCGATCTCTTCGGCGCCCAGCTCGCTTTCGAGCCGCTCGATCTGCGGGACGGAGCGGGTGTCCACGCCGTAGAGGATCGCGGGGCGTACAGGCGCGTCGTTCTCGTCGGCGAGCAGCACGCAGGGGCCCATGCCGCTGACCCCGACCGCGAGGACCTCCGAGTCGCGCGCGGAGGTCAACTCACGGGAGAGGGTGACGAATTCGCCCCACCAGATGTCCGCGTCCATCTCGACGTGCCCGGGGGCCGGGCGGTCGACGGCGTGTTCACGGACGGCCGTGTGCAGCACGGTGCCGTCGAGGCCGACGAGGACGCCCTTGCTGCTGGACGTTCCGATGTCCACACCGATGACTGCTGACTGAGGCATGCGAGCACCGTATTTCTCGGTTCGTTCTGGATCGATGCGCTGGTCGGGTCACTTCAGGCCTGAAGTCTTGATGGACTCGACCATCTGGCGCTGGAAGACGAGGAAGAGGGCGAGCATGGGTATCACCGCGACCACGGCGGCGGCCAGGACGTAGTTCCAGTTCGCGCCGTACTGGGTGCTGAAGGACGCGATACCCACCTGGATGACCGTCAGGTCGGCGCCGTTGGTGGCGACCAGTGGCCAGGCGAAGGCGTTCCAGTTCGCGAGGAAGAAGAAGACCGACAGCGCCGAGAGGATGGGCCGGGACAGCGGCAGAATGATGTTCCAGTACACCCGCCAGTATCCGCAGCCGTCGACGATCGCCGCCTCTTCCAGCTCCTTCGGGATACCGAGGTAGAACTGGCGGAGCAGGAATATCCCGAAGGCGTTGAAGAGCGGAGGGATGATCAGTGCCGCGTAGCTGTCGAGCATCCCGAGCGTCCGGACCACGACGAACAGCGGGATGAGGATGACGGGTGCGGTGATCAGCAGTGTCGAGAAGATGACCACGAAGATACCGTCCCGACCGGGGAACTTGAGCCGGGCGAGCGCGTAGGCGGCCATCGAGTGGAAGAGCAGTGCCACGGCCGTGACCACCGCGGCGGTGATGAAGCTGTTGAACAGCCATCGGACGAACGGCACTTCGGTGAAGACGTAGGCGAAGTTGGACCACGTGAGGTCCGTGGGGATGAGCTTGCCGTCGGTGACCGTGGCGCGGGTCTTGAAGGACGAGGTGATCATCCACAGCACCGGGAAGATGCTGACTGCGGACAGGACGACCGCCAGGGCGACGAGCCCGGCCCGAGGGCCGAAGGGCCGTCGCCGCGGACGTCCCGCGGCGGGGGTCGCGCCCGTGGCCGTATCCGCGGCAGGAGCCGCCTTCGTGATGGTCGCGGTGTCACTGCTCATCGTCGAACCTCCCGCCCTTGGTGACCTTGAAGATCAGTCCGGAGAGGGCGACCATGATCAGCACCAGGAAGGATCCCAGGGCCGCCGCATAGCCGTACTCGCCGAACACGAAGGCCTGTTGGTAGATGTAGAACATCGCCACCGCGGTGCCGTTGGCCGGGCCGCCGGAGGTCAGGACGAAGACCAGGTCGAAGGTGCCGGTGATGGCCGCGACAGTGGTCATGATCAGGACGAAGAAGCTCGTCGGCCGCAGCAGCGGCCAGGTGATGCGGAGAAACACCGTCCAGGTCCCGGCGCCGTCGAGCTTCGCGGCCTCGTACAGCTCCTGGGGGATCTCGTTGAGCCCCGCCAGGAAAATGATCATGTAGTAGCCCATCATGTACCAGATGGTCACGGCGATGACGGCGTACAGCGCGAGGTCGGGGTCACCCAGCCACGACAGCGGGTTCATGCCGAGGGCGCTGCCTGCTTTGTTCACGACGCCGGTCTGCTCGTCGAGCATGAACTTCCACAGCAGGCCGACGACGACCAGGCTGAGCATGTGCGGCAGGAAGAACGCGGTGCGGTAGGCGGCCATGCCGGGCAGCTTCTGCTTCATCAACACGCCGAGCGCGAGGCTGACACAGAAGAGCGTGGGCACCATGACCACGACGTACTTCGCGGTCACCCAGATCGAGGACCAGAAGTACGGGTCGTTGAGCATCCGCTGGTAGTTGCCGAGGCCGATCCACTCGTAGCTGCCGAAGCCCGAGACCTGGAAGAAGCTCAGCGCGATCGACAGGAACATCGGCAGGACGACGAAGACACCGAGGCCGATGCCGTCGGGGAGCAGGAAGAGCGCGGCGGCCAGCCACTCGCGGTGTTTGCGGCTGAGCCTGCGGCCGCCCGCGGTCGGTGCTGCGTCGGCGGCGGGTGCCTGCGGCCGGCGCGTCGTGTGCGGAGCGATGCTGCTCATATCAGGCTCGCCCCCTCGTAACTCTGCATGAAGGCCTCGATGCTCCGGGCGGCCCGGTCCGTCTCGCCGGCCACGCCCTTGCCGGCGAGCATCGTGGCCTGGATGGCGTCGGAGACCGCCTTGTAGACGACAGGGGGGTATCGGGGCTCGGCGCGGCCTCCGGGGAAGATCTCCTCCTTGAATTTCTTCATCGCCCAGAAGTCGTAGCCGCCCTTCTTGGCAGCGCGTTCGAGGGCGGACGTGCGGGGCGCGATGTCGGACTTGGAGCTGGTGCACCAGTCGACGGTCCGGTTGATGGACTCGTCGTTCATCCCGCCGAGGGCCCAGGCGCAGAACTCCGCCGCGGCCTCGGGGTCGCGGCCCTGGGTGCTGGCGCAGAACGACCAGCCGCCGAGGACGGTGGTGTACTTCCCGCCGGACGGCACGGGCAGCTTGAAGACCCCGTACTTGTGCTTCGGGGCGGACGTCCGGAACCCGGAGATCTCCCAGATGCCGCTCTGCCACATCCCGGCGAGACCGGAGGTGAAGGAGGTGAGCAGGTCGTCGGCGGCGGGCATGGTGCGCGGCGCGATGCCGGCCTGCACGGCGTCCTGCCACAGGGCGAGCGCCTGCCGGGCCGCCTTGGAGTCGAATCCGACCCTGCCGTTCTCGTCGACGACGTCGCCGCCGCCCTGCCACATCCACGGGTACCAGGTGAAGTTCTGGTAGTACCCGGGGTCGGTCTGGAAGACCAGGCCGGCGCCGGCCTTGGCACGCAGCTTGTGGCCGACGTCGAGCATCTCGTCCCAGGTGGCCGGGATGTCGCCCTCCGACAGACCGGCCTTCTCCCATACGGGAACGTTGTAGTACATGGCCAGTGGCTCGACCTCCATCGGCAGGGCGTACACCTTGCCGTCGACCATCCGGCTGGCGAGGCTGCTGCCGTAGTCCTCGATGACGCCCTTCTCCATGTACGGCGTGAGGTCGGCCAGGATGCCGCCGTTCTGGTAGCGCAGGAAGTCGCCGGGGCTGAGCAGGAAGATGTCGGGGCCGGCCTCGGAAGCGAAGGCGGTGACCATCTTCGAACCCTGGTAGCTGTCGCCGGGGACGTAGTACAGCTCGACCTTGACCTCGTGGTCGGCGTTCCAGTCCTTGACGACGTCCTCGAACCACTTCGCCCTGGCCAGGTCCGCCGGGTCGGGCGACTTGGCGTCGTAGAAGTACCAGAACTTGAGCGTGCCGCCGTCGGCCTTCGCGGGGCCGCCGCAGCCGGTCAGCAGCGGTGTGACTGCCGCCGCTGCGCCTGCTGCCGCTGCGCCGAGGAATCGGCGGCGCGTCGGCGCCGCCGGGACGACGGCGCCGTTGCCGTGCTGGAGCATGGTGTGCTCCCGTCTCTGTGAGTGCATGCCTGCCTGGGGATGGATGCGACTGCCGGGGATCCGGCCGTACGCGGCTACATGTGCGTGTCGACCTCGAGGTCGAGGAGTCCGGGCGTGGCCGGCAAGGCGGCGCCGGCAGGGCGGTCCAGGTAGAAGAGAGAGGTCGACGCGATGTCGTCGTGGTTGGGCCGGTAGCGGTGCCGGAGGCCGTTCCCGTGGCCCCGGGCGATGCCGAGACACTGCACGGTCACGCGCAGGTCCTCCTGGAATCGGATCGGGTCGAGGACGTGCCAGCGGTACATCCCGAAGCGCTGCTGGCTGTCGTAAAGCCCGTCCGGCTCGAGGATCTGGTTGAGACCGAGATAGGGAGTGGTGAAGGCGGTATAGCCCTGGCCAGGGACGTCGAAGTTCCAGGCGCCGCCGAAGTAGTCCTCGGTGCCCGTGCCGCAGATCGTCGGGAACTCGTCGTCGCCGTCCAGGAAGAACTTCAGCTCGCCCTCGCCCCACCAGCCGGGGCTGTTGACGGCCCAGGCCAGATAGGTGCCGATGTACTGGCCCTTGCCCTCGACGCCCTCGAGGAGGGTGTGGTCCGTGCCGGCGGTGACGGGGTTGCTGCGCCGCCACTGCGCGTGGAAGTACGCGGAGTCGTCCGCGACCTCGCCCAGCTCGTAGTCGATCTGGTAGTAGAGCGTCATCTGCTCGGCGGCCAGGTTCTCCAGGGTGATCCGGGCCTTGCGGTGGAAGGGCATGGGCCAGTACGCGTTGAATCCCCCGTTGGGGTTGGCCGCGACGGGGATGGAGCTGACCTGGCTGAAGACGTTCCAGCCGTTGCAGAAGAAGTCGCCGAGGGGTACCTCGACCGCCGGCGTCTCCTCGCCCTCCCAGTAGAGGCGCAGCAGCGTCTGGCGCCAGGCCGCGTGCGGGGCCGTGGTGCACCAGATGTGGGTGAGCGTGCCGGGGCCGTCGATGTCGGCGAGTACGACGGTCTCGCCCGCCGCGATGTCGATGCTCGGGGAGATCTTCCAGCCGCGGCCGAGCCGGTCGGCGGCGAGGGCGCCGGTGCCCTCGGTCGCCATGCCGCCCGCTCCCTTGGCTCCGGTGAAGTTCTCCGCGCTGACGGAACGCGTGACCGCGCTGGTGGTGCGGGCGAGGCCGGCCAGGCCGGGGGCGATGCTCATCAAAGCTCCGTTTTGAAATCGATTTCTTCACGAGGGTCGAGGTGAATTACCCCTCGATGTCCTGAATTACGGCCGAGTCCCGTAGCCCTTGACGCAGACTGACCGGGAACTTCTTGAAATCCGTTTCACGGGAAAGTAGGTTTCACGCCAGACGCTGTCAAGGGGTTGGACGGGAACCTCACCGCGCGGCCGCCGAACCGGCCATGGCAGGGCGGACAATGACGCACACAACAGCGCGCGGCGGCCAACGCCCGTGCCCGGACGAGGGATTGAGTGAGAGGGCAGTGGCGACGATCTACGACGTGGCACGCGCGGCCGGGGTCTCCCCGGCAACGGTGTCGCGGGTGTTCAACGGCGGCCGGGTCACGGCGGAACGGGCGGCGAACGTACGCAGGACCGCGGCCGAGCTGGGCTTCGCCCCCAACCGAGTCGCCCGCTCCCTGCGCGTGCAGCGGACCTCGGTGATCGGCCTGATCATCCCGGACATCGCCAACCCCTTTTTCACCGCCCTGGCCCGCGGCGTCGAGGACGCCGCCCAGAAGACGAACCTCTCGGTCGTTCTGTGCAACACCGACGAGGACGTCGACAAGGAACACCGCTATCTGGAGGTCGCCGCGGCCGAGCAGATGGCCGGCGTCATCATCGCCGCCGCGTCGCGCCACCGCACGGACCTGTCCGCGCTCGCCGACCGCGGCACCCCGGTCGTCGCGGTCGACCGGCGGCCGCGCGGAGCCTCGGTCGACGCGGTCATGCTGGACAACCAGCACGGTGGCGAGGAGGCCACCGAGCACCTGCTCGCCCGGGGCTACCGGCGGATCGCGTGCATCGCCGGGCCCGAGGGCACCTCGACTTCGGACGAGCGTCTCGCCGGATACCGTGCGGTCCTGCAGGACCGTCTGCGGGAGACGGGGCAGGCCGAGCCGCCCACCGAGTACGTCTGCCACGGCGACTTCCGCGTCGAGGGTGGGCGGGCCGCGATGGCGCGGCTCCTCGCCCTGCCGGAACCGCCGGACGCCGTGTTCGTGGCGAACAACCTCATGACGGTGGGCGCCCTTGCCGCCTTGCGCGACGCGGGCCGCGAGCCCCCGCAGACCGGCCTGCTCTCCTTCGGCGACGTTCCGTGGCCCGAACTGGTCACCCCGTCACTGACCTCGGTGCAACTCCCGTCGTACGAGCTGGGGTTCGCCGCGGCGGGACTGCTTCAGGAGCGTATCGCGGGCACTGACAAGCCACTGCAGACTGTGGTCCTGCGTACGTCCCTCCAGGCCAGGCAGTCGACGAGCGGACCGGCGCGGGGGTGACGGTGCCCGAATGACAGCGACATTGTCCGGGACGCCCAAGGCGTTCCGGACAACGTCGCCGAGCGGCCTGTCAGGCTTCGGGTACCGGAGAGAGGTGCTCGTGGACGGCGAGCCAGCGGCCGGAGTCCTGGCGGGCGAACACGATGGTCTCGCGTTCGTGGAGCGTCTCCTCGCCGGCCGTCGTGGCCACCGTGGTCTCGACCCGGTGACTGAAGACGGCCGTGTCGCCGAAGGGCTGCACCAGCTGGTCGGCCGATGTGCAGCGCACGATCCGGAATCCGTCCTCGGCGACCCAGCGGTTCCACAGGGCCCGGTAGTCGGCGGTGGACGCGACGCGTTCGGCCGTGGTGTGGAAGACGAACGTCGCGTCCGGCGTGAACGCGTCGAAGTAGTCGTCGAGGCGGCCTTCGCCGAACGCGGACACCAGGGCGTCGGCGGCCTTCAGGACGTCGTCGGTCATCGGTCGTGCTCCTTGTGGCAGGGGTGCGGGGCGGTTCAGCCGATGCGGGCGACGGCACGTACGGGTGCGCCGTCGGCGGCGGGCAGTTTCAGCGGCAGCAGCGAGACCTCGATGGGCTCGCCCGCTGTCTGTGCGTCGACCAGGGGGCCGAGTCCGGTCAGGTTCTCGGCGATCACGGCGTGTGCCCCGCACAGGATCTGGTGGGCGGGGAACTCGTCGTCCGGGGTGGGATCCACGCTCAGCGCGTCGATGCCGACCGTACGCACTCCCTCGGCGACCAGGAGTTCGGCCGCCTCCCCGGGTCAGGTAGGGGTGGGTGAGGTAGTCGTCGGTGCCCCAGTGCGCCGACCAGCCGGTGGCGACGAGGACGATCGCCCCGGCCCGGATCCGGCCCTCGAAGAGGTCCGGTCCGAGCGGTGAACGCGGGTGCGCGCCGCGGGCGTCGACGACGACGGCCTCTCCCACGAAGCGGTCCAGTGGGAGCTGGTCGAGGGTGGGCAGCGAATCGTCGATGTGGAACGGCGCGTCGACATGCGTACCGGACTGGGACCCCATGTCGAGGTGCAGGACGTTCACGCCGTCCGCCGCGACGCTCAGGGCGGGGGCGACGGTGACGCGCGGGTCGCCGGGGTAGACCGGCATGCCGGTCGCGAGCTCGACGGACAGGTCCACGAGGCGCATGGCTGTCACGCCTTTCCCGCGGCGACGGGCGCGGGGACGTCGTCGGTGATCGGCGGGACGGGCGCGTCGGAGGCGCGGACCAGGCGCGGCCCCTGGGGCCCGTAGACCTCGCGCGGCTCGGGGAAGAGCCACAGCAGGGCCAGGTAGAGGAGGGCGGCGACGCCGAGGCCCACCAGGAGCGAGAGGTCCACGCCGCCGGCCAGGTCGCCGAGCGGGCCGACGAACTGGCCGGGCAGGTTCACGAACATCAGGGCGAGGACCGCGGAAGTCAGCCACGCGCCCATGCCACGCCAGTTCCAGCCGTGGGTGAACCAGTAACGGCCGCCCTTCTGGCGCCGGTTGAAGACCTGGAGCGAGTCGGGGTCGTACCAGCCGCGGCGGGTCAGCCAGCCGAGCATCATGATCACCATCCAGGGGGCGGTGCACGTGATGATCAGCGTCGCGAACGTCGAGATGGACTGCGAGAGGTTGGCCGCGAAGCGCCCGACGAAGATGAATCCGATCGACAGCACACCGACGAACAGCGTCGCCTGCACACGGCTGAACCGGGTGAACACACTGGAGAAGTCGAGACCGGTGCCGTAGAGCGAGGTGGTGCCGGTGGACATGCCGCCGATCAGCGCGAGCAGACACACGGGCAGGAAGTACCAGCCGGGCGCGATCGCGAGGAGCCCTCCGACGTAGTTCGACGCACTCGGGTCCATGTACTTGGCCGCCTTCTCCGCGATGATCGAGGCGGTGGCGAGCCCGAAGAAGAAGGGCAGGATCGTGGCGATCTGCGAGGCGAACGCGGCCGTGACGACCCGGCGGTTCGAGGCCTGTGCCGGGATGTAGCGGGCCCAGTCGCCGAGGAATGCGCCGAAGGACACCGGGTTCGACAGCACGATCAGGGCGGAGCCGATGAAGGCGGGCCAGAACCCGGAGGACGAGGCGGACGAGAACGACCCCTGGTAGCCCGGGTCGAAGTCCCCGGCGAAGGCGAAGAAGCCGAGGACGAACAGCGTCGACGCCGCCACGACGGCGATCTTGTTCACGAACAGCATGAACCGGAAGCCGTACACGCACACCGTCAGCACGAGCAGCGCGAACACCCCGTACGCCAGGGCGAACACGCCGTCGTTCTGCGGCACGCCCATCAGCCGGTGCGCGCCGCCGACCAGGGCGTCGCCGGAGGACCACACGGAGATTGAGAAGAACGCGACGGCGGTGAGCAGCGAGAGGAACGAGCCGACGATCCGGCCGTGCACCCCCAGGTGGGCCGAGGACGACACGGCGTTGTTGGTGCCGTTGCGCGGGCCGAACACCGCGAGCGGCGCCAGGATCAGCGCACCGGCCACCAGGCCGAGCACGGTCGCCGCGAGACCCTGCCAGAACGAGAGGCCGAACAGGATGGGGAAGGCGCCGAGCACACAGGTGGCGAAGGTGTTGGCACCACCGAACGCGACGCGGAACAGGTCCAGGGGCTTCGCGGAGCGGTCCGAGTCAGGGATGCGTTCGACGCCGTACTGCTCCACCTCCGTCAGAGCCGGGGAATCACTCATTCGTCCTCCTTGGGAGCGAGCAGGTTGATCAGGTCGTCGGCGGGCGCGGCGGGCAGTTCCTTGCGCGACAGCGAAACATGCAGGTGGTCGGGTGAGTGTGCACGGCAACCGATTGCCACGGCAATCGGTGCAGGCACGAAGAGGTAGCCTCAGTTTGTGGCTGAGCACAAAGAACACCCCACCGGCGGGGTGGACCGCCAGCGGGTGACCGTCGCGGACCTGCTGTCCTACCCCGCGTTGCAGTTGCGCCTGGTCGCGGGGGCGGCGGGCCTGACCCGCTCGGTGTCGTGGGCGCACGTCAGCGAGCTGGACGACCCCACGCCCTGGCTCCTGGGCGCCGAAATGATCATGACGACGGGTCTCGCGATGCCGCGCTCGGCCGCCGGGCAGCGGGCCTACCTGGAACGGCTCGACGACGCCGGGGTGGCCGCCCTGGCCGTCTCCGCCCAGCTGCACATGCCACCGCTCCGTCAGGCGTTCCACGCCGCGGCCGAGGAACGCGGAATGCCGGTTCTGGAAGTACCGCTCGCCGTCCCCTTCATCGCGGTCGCACAGGAAGTCGCGGCCGCTGTCCAGGACGACGCCCGCCACCGGCTCGGCGCCCAGCTCCAGGTCTTCGGCGCCTTGCGCTGGCTCACCTCGGAGAACCTGGACACGGCCGAACTCTTCAGCCGCCTGGAGAACCTCTCCGGATACGCCATCTACCTGTGCACCCGGCAGGGCCGGCCCCTGCTGCCCGGCGTGCCCGCGCCGGACCCGGCCCTGCTGCCCCGCTCGGCGGACGCCCCGCCGACCATCCCCGGCGGATTCGCTCTTCCCGTACCCTCACCCGGCGGACCCGCCGGGTTCCTCATCGCCATCGCGCACGACGGCGCACGCCCGGCAGGCCTGGCCGTCGTGCAGCACATCGCCACCGTGGCCGCGCTGCAACTCGCCATGGTCCGCACCGAACGCGAGACGCTGCGCCGCGAAGGGACCGAGATCCTTGCGGAGCTCCTGCAGGACGCGCTCGATCCGGCGGTGGCGAAGCGCCATCTGCTGCGCCACTCCATCAAGGGGGAGGCCGCTCTGGCGGTGGTCAGAGGCGTGACGCAGC
Organism: Streptomyces sp. NPDC107517; assembly: GCF_055582645.1. Classification (NCBI taxonomy): domain Bacteria; kingdom Bacillati; phylum Actinomycetota; class Actinomycetes; order Kitasatosporales; family Streptomycetaceae; genus Streptomyces; species Streptomyces sp. NPDC107517. The sequence goes on from NZ_JBVJPM010000006.1 coordinate 109,273, forward strand.
AGGCCGTGCTGGAGGCGCTCCACGACGAGCCCTGCCTGCTCCTCAACCGGGGCGACGACCGCTACCTCTTCGGCTCGCCCCGGCTCGGCGACACGATCGCCGCCCTCCCGGGGGTGACGGCCGGCATGAGCCGCCCCGTCCGGCCCGGCGCCTCGCTGCGGGTCGCCCGGCGCGAGGCCCTGTGGGCCGCCTCCCACGCCGCGGCGTCCGGCCGCCCCCTCGTCCGCTACGCCGACGACGCCACCGGCCGCTGGCTGCCCGACGACCCTGCCGCGCTCACCGCCCTCGTGGACCACGTGCTGGGCGACGCACTGCGCTACGACAGCAGCCATGGCTCCCGGCTGCTCCCCTCCGTGCGTACCTGGATGGAGCGCGACCGGCGCACGGACGAGGCCGCGACCGCCCTCCACATCCACCCCAACACCCTGTCCTACCGCCTCCGCCGCTTCAGCGAGCTGACGGGCCGCGATCTGTCCGCAACGGCGTCCTTCGCCGAGGTGTGGCTCGCGATCCGGGCGGCTGGCCAGTTGGGGCTTCTGGACTGATGGCTCCGCCTGGTGCGCTCGACCGTGCGGTCCGGCTCCGGCCGGCGCATCCGCACTCAGTGCGGCCCTGCCTCGCACCAAGGTCCCTTCCGCTGAAGGGCTGACCTTCCCGCAGCCGCTGGTTATGCTGCCGCCGAAGCGTTCACCGAAGCGCTCAAACGAACAGCGGGTGTCGAGGGGGCCATCAGCATGCGTGAGCCGGTCGATCTCAGGCGGCAGCGGATTCTCGCCGTGGTGCAGTCGCGCGGGGCGACGCGGGTGAGCGATCTCGCCGCCGAACTCGCCGTGTCGGTGGTGACGCTGCGCCGCGACGTCGAGGAACTCGCCAGGGAGGGCAAGCTGCGCCGTGGTCACGGCGTCGCCCGCCCGGTGCTGCCCGAGACGGAACGGGCCGCCGCCCCCGTCGAGCCGATGGCCGACGGGGGTCCGGTGGCGGTCGTCGTTCCCGAGCGCCACTCGTATCTCTACGAGGCGCTGCACGGCGCCCGGACCGCGTTCGAAGAGGCGGGGATCCGGATCGCGCTGCACATCGCGCCGGCTGTCGCGGGAGCCGAACAGCCCATCGTGGAACAGGCGTTGGCGTCCGGCGCGCGCGGCCTGCTCATCGCCCCGCGCTGGCGCAGCAGGGCCACGGAGGAGGCCGACTACGCGTGGCTCGCCTCCCTGCCGGTGCCCGCGGTCGTGATGGAGCGCAGGCCGCGGCGTGGCAGCACGCTGCACTCCGTGGACACGGTCTGTACCGATCACTGGTACGGCATCCATCTCGCCGTCGAACACCTCACCGGCCTCGGCCACCGGCGCATCGTGCTCGCCGCGAGGGACGACAGCCCGACTGCCCGCGCCCTGCGCGCGGCGTTCGTCGAGATCGCCGCGGACCATCCGGACGTCGACAAGTGGGCGGTGGCGCTCAGCTCGCCCGGGGCGGCTCCCGACCCGGCTGCGGAGGCGGCGGAGCAGCCCATAGAACTGCCCGGGCTGCTGGCCGAGTTGGGTGCGACGGCAGCCGTGCTGCATGGTGACGTGGACGCGCTCATGCTGGTGCAGTCGCTGCGCGACGGCGGGGTGCGGGTCCCGGAGGACTGCTCCGTGATCGCCTACGACGACGTGGTCGCGGGTCTCGGCAGCACGCCGCTCTCGGCCGTCTCGCCGCCGAAGGCCGAGGTCGGCCGGGCGGCGGCGGAGTTGCTGCTGCGTCGGCTCGGCGGGCAGTCGTCGGCCTCGGGGGCGGGACCGGCGCGACGCCTGGAACTGCTCCCTACGCTGCAGGTGCGCGGTTCGACCCAGGTCCCGCACCCCGCGGAACCGCACGCATCCGACGCTCCGGGAACCCGCGGCACAACTGCCACCCCCCAGTGAGCGTTTGACCGTTTCATTTTCTTCTGATCGCTCTATTGACCAAGTCCGGTCAGCCGATCAGGATTCCCGTGACTCGAACACGCAGGAGCCGCGGGAGGCGCCCATGCCTGGTCGACAGAGCCGTCGATCGGTGCTCGCCGCGATCACCGCGCTGCCCCTGACGGGCGCCCTGAGCGCCTGCAGCGGGAACGACAGCGCGTCATCCGGGAGCAGCAGCAAGTCCGGTACCAAAGGCACGACCACCATCACGTTCTGGTCCGCGCTCCGCGGCAGCCAGGAGGTGGTGGATGCGTTCAACAAGACTCACGACACCATCCAGGTCGCTTTCGAACAGATACCGTCCGGCACCTCCGGCGGATATCTCAAGCTCAGCAACGCGGCTCGCGCGGGCAACGCGCCCGACGTCGCCACCATCGAGTACCCGCAGGTCCCGGGCTACGCGATCGACGGTGTGGCCCGGGACATCACGGACGTGATCAGCGACAAGCTCAAGGCCAAGCTGCTGCCGCAGGCGCTCGGACTGACGACGTTCGAGGGGCGTACGTACAGCGTGCCCCTGGACGTCGAGCCGATGGTGCTGCACTACCGCAAGGACCTCTTCGACAAGTACGGCTTCGACGTCCCCACCACCTGGGACGAGTACACCGATCTGGCCCGCGCCGTGCGCCGGACCGGCGGCAAGCGCAAGGTGACCTTCTTCTCCACGGACATGGGCCAGTTCTCGGGCTGGTGCTGGGGGGCCGGTGCGCACTGGTTCGACACCTCTAAGGGCGCCTGGAACGTGTCGCTCGACGACGCGCCCACGCGCCGTGTGTCCCGGTACTGGCAGCGGCTCATCGACGAGGACCTCGTCTATGTCAATCCCCCCAACAGCCGCGAGGCCGACGCCCAGGTCGGCAACGGCCTCGTCCTGACCCGGCACAGCGGTGCCTGGGACGCGGGTGCGCAGATGAACGCGCGCCCCCAGCAGAAGGGACTGTGGCGGATCGCCCCGCAGCCCCAGTGGGATCCGGCGAAGCCCACGCTCGGCACCCAGGGCGGCTCGACGTTCGCGATCACGAAGGACAGCAAGCACCCCGAGGCCGCCATGGAGTTCATCGAGTGGCAGGTCTCCAGCCCCGACGCGATCAGGGCCCGCCTGTCCAGCGGCGCCAGCAGCCAGTACCCGGCCGTGACCGAGCTGATCAAGGAGGGCCGTGCCGCCTTCGACCGCTCGTACTACGGCGGGCAGGACATCTACACGCTGTTCGAGCAGGAGGCCCAGAAGATCAGCGACGGCTGGGTCTGGGGCCCCCGGATGACCGCGACCGGGCAGGTCATGACGGACGCCTTCGCCCGGGCGGCGGCGGGCTCCGGAACCCTTGAGTCCTCCATGCGCGCCGCGCAGGACGGCACGATGCCCGACCTCAAGGCGCTCGGCCTCAAGACCACCCAGCACTCCACGTGAACGCCCGCACCCCGAAAGGCAGGTGAGTCCCATGACCGCGACAACCCATGCCCCCGCCACGGCGGCTGCTCCCCCGCGGGAGGCGGACGACGCCCGGCGCAAGGCGCAGCGTGCGGCGGGGCGCCGCCGGGGCGGCGCCGCGGGCGTCCTGATGGCCCCGTTCTTCGTCCTCCTCACGCTCGTCTTCCTGATCCCGGTCGCGACGGCGGTGTGGCTGAGCTTCTTCAGCGACGACCAGCCGGGCCTCGGCTTCGGCCCGGAGCGCACGGTCTTCGTCGGCCTGCGCTCGTACGCCGCCGTGCTCACGGACCCGTCGTTCCTGTCCGGCCTCGGCACGGTCGCGCTGTACTGCGTGATCTACATCCCGGTGATGACCATCGGCTCGATGGCGCTGGCGCTGCTGCTCGACTCGGGTCTCGTACGGCTGCGTTCCTGGGCCCAGTTGGGCCTGTTCCTGCCGCACGCGGTGCCCGGCATCATCGCCGCGCTGATCTGGCTCTACCTCTACACACCCGGCATCAGCCCGATCATCCAGGTGCTCGGCAAGGCCGACATCACCGTCGACTTCCTGGGCCTGCACACCGCGATTCCGTCGATCGTGAACATCGCGGTGTGGAGCAACCTCGGCTACAACATGGTCGTCTTCTACGCGGCCCTGCAAGCGGTCCCCCGGGAGGTCCTGGAGGCGTCCGTGGTCGACGGGGCCGGTCCGGTGCGCACCGCGCTCCAGGTGAAGGCACCGCTGGTGCGCTCCTCGATCGTCATGGTCGCGATGTTCACCCTGATCTGGGCGCTGCAGCTGTTCACGGAACCGATGCTGCTGCGCGCGGGCTCGCAGGTCGTCGATGCCCGGTTCTCCCCGAGCATGTACATCTACGACGCGGCGTTCAGCCGTAACAACTACTCGCTCGCGGCCGCCGCGTCGGTGATCCTCCTCGTCATCACGATCGCCGTCTCCTACGGCGTCACCCGCTGGACCAACCGCGTCAACTCGGCCGAGGAGAACGCCCGATGACCACTGCCGAGCTGAGCAGGTCCACCCTGCTGCGCCCCCGTCTGCTGGGCCGTACGACTGTCAACGTCGTCGTCGCGGTCTCCGTCCTCTACACCGTGCTGCCGGCGCTGTGGCTGGTGCTCGCCGCCGGCAAGTCCCGCGACGCGCTGTTCAGCAGCAACATCCTCTCCTTCAAGGACTTCTCGTTCGTCCAGAACGTCAAGGACCTGTTCGCGATGGACGGCGGCCTCTACAGCCGCTGGTACGGCAACAGCCTGCTGTACGCGGTGCTCGGCGCCGCGGTCGGCGCGATGATCAGCGTCGCCTGTGGCTACGCCTTCGACAAGTACCACTTCCGGCACAAGGAGAAGCTGTTCGGCCTGGTGCTTGCCGCGGTCATGGTGCCGCAGACGGTGCTCGCGCTGCCGCTGTACCTGCTCGCGTCCGCGACCGGCGTCGTGAACACCTTCTGGTCGGTCTTCATCCCGGTCCTGTTCAACCCCTTCGGTGTGTACCTCGGCCGCATCTTCGCTCAGGGCTACGTGCCGAACGAAGTCCTGGAGGCGGCCCGCGTCGACGGTGCCGGTGAGCTGACGACGTACGTCCGTGTCTCCCTGCGGATGCTCGGCCCCGGCCTGATCACGGTCTTCCTCTTCCAGCTCACCGCGATCTGGAACAACTTCTTCCTGCCGATGGTGATGCTGTCCAACCAGAAGCTCTATCCCGTCAGCCTGGGCCTCTTCCAGTGGAACAGCCAGGCGACCGTCTCGCCCGAGTACTACCCGGTGGTGATCATGGGTTCGCTCCTCGCGGTCCTCCCTCTCGTTCTCGCGTTCGTCTTCCTCCAGCGGTTCTGGCGGTCCGGCCTGACGGCGGGGGCGGTCAAGTGAGCAAGCCCCGCGTGGCGCTGGCCATGTCCCCCCAGGCCGCGGCGGCCGTCTTCACGCCGCGGTCCGTGGCCGCGCTCGCGGAGGTGTGCGACCTGGCGCCGCTGCCCGTACTGGACGACCTGACGACCGTACGGGCCAGGGATGTCCTCGCCGATGTCGAGGTGCTGGTCACCGGCTGGGGCTGCCGGCCGATCGACGAGGACGTACTGGCCTCGGCGCCGCGCCTGAAGGCCGTGGTGCACGCGGCCGGTTCGGTGCGCGGGCATGTCACCGACGCCTGCTGGGACCAGGGCGTCGAGGTGTCCTCGGCCGCCGCGGCCAACGCGCTGCCGGTCGCGGAGTACACCCTCGCGATGATCCTGCTGCACGGCAAGAACGTCCTCGAACGGGCCCGCGACTTCCGGCGGACCCGCGCGCGCGACAACTGGCTGCTGACCACGCAGGAGGTGGGCAACTACCGCCGCACGGTGGGCCTGCTGTCCGCGTCCCTGATCGGCCGCCGGGTGATCGAGCTGCTGCGGCCCTTCGACTTCGAAGTGCTGCTGCACGACCCGTACGTCTCCGAGCCGGAGGCCGCCGAACTGGGCGTGGAGTGGGTGGAGCTGTCCGAACTCTTCGCGCGCAGCGACCTGCTGAGCGTCCATACGCCGCTGCTGCCGGCCACGCGCGGCCTCGTCAGCCGGGAGCTGCTCGGCTCCATGCGGGCGGGGGCCACCCTCATCAACACCTCGCGCGGCGCCGTCGTCGACCAGGACGCACTCACCGATGTCGTGAGCACGGGCCGCATCCGGGCGGTGCTCGACGTGACGGACCCCGAGGTCCTGCCCGCCGCTCACCCCTTGTGGGACTGTCCGAACGCACTGATCACGCCCCACCTCGCAGGTTCCCAGGGCAACGAGTGGGAACGCCTCGCCGACACGGCCGTCGGCGAGGTGGCCCGGTGGGCCGCGGGCGACGGCTTCGCCCATCCCGTACGACGCGAAAGGCTGGCGTTCCTCGCATGACCATCCCGTTCGAACTGCCCGAAGAAGACCGTGAGCTGAGTCCCGGCACGGGCTACACGCGCGCGCATTGGGAGGCCGTCGCCGACGGGCTGCTCGGCGCCGCGTGGCGCTGGGCGACACCCGAGGGCGCCCTGCTCGACCTTCCGGGACGCCCCTCCGGGTCCGGGGTCCGCTCGGACGGCCTCGAAGGCTTCGCCCGTACGTTCCTGGCGGCCGGTTTCCGGGTCGCGGGCGCCGGCGGAAAGGACCCGCACGGCTGGCTGGAGCGGTACGCGCAGGGCCTCACGGCGGGCACGCGGACGCCCGGCCGGGACGACGCCGAGTCATGGCCGCTGATCCTCGAACACCATGTGCAGGGCCAGCCGATGGTCGAGTCGGCGTCCGTGGCGCTCGGCCTGTCCCTGACCCGGCCGTGGCTGTGGGACCAGCTCGATGGCGACGTGCAGGACCGGGCGGAGACCTGGCTGCGCGGGGCGATCGACCACACCCCCGCGCCCAACAACTGGTATCTGTTCCCGTTCACGGTGGCGTCGTTCCTGGAGTCGGTCGGCCGCGGCGACGAAGCCACCACGCGCGCCATGGAGCGGGCACTTGGGCTGATGGAGACCTGGTACCGGGGCGACGGCTGGTACGCGGACGGCGACGGGCGGGCCTTCGACCACTACAACGGGTGGGCGCTGCACCTGTACCCGATGCTGCACGCGCACCTGTCCGGTGACACCGCGCTGGCCGCCCGGTTCGGGCCCCGTCTGCGCGAGCACCTCGAAGGGTTCTCGCTGCTCTTCGGCGCCGACGGGGCGCCGATCCACTTCGGGCGTTCGCTGACCTACCGGTTCGCGGCGTCGGCGGCCGTCGGCATCGGCGCCGTCACCGGCCACACTCCGCTGACGCCGGGTACCTCGCGCCGGCTCATCAGCGGGAGCCTGCGCTACTTCCTCGACCGGGGCGGGGTGACGGACGACGGGCTGCTGAGCCTGGGCTGGCACGGCCCGCACGACGCGACGCTGCAGACGTACTCGGGGCCGGCGTCACCGTACTGGGCGTCGAAGGGGTTCGTGGCGCTGCTCGCGCCGGAGGACGATCCGCTGTGGACGGCGACCGAGGAGCCCGCACCGAGCGAGGGCCCGGACCGGGTGCTCGCACTGCCCGCGCCGGGACTGCTCGTCCAGTCGACGCGGGCCGACGGGATCGTACGGCTCCACAACCACGGCAGTGACCACGTCCGCCCGCACGAATCGGAGTCGGCCGCTCAGGACGACCCGCTGTACGGCCGTCACGCGTACTCGACGCACACGGGCCCGACGTCCCGGACGAATGTCGCCGACAACCATCTGTCGGTCGTGGTCGGCGGCGCGGCCGGCGCGCGGCGCCGGATCCGTCCGCTGGGCGCGGGCCAGGGCGACGGGTGGGGCTGGGCCGCGTCCTCGCACCTGCCGGTGTTCGCTTCGGGCCCGCCGATGGTGCCGGGGCTGCGCGTGGAGAGCGTGACCGTGGCCCGGGGCCGGTACGAACTGCGGGTGCACCGGGTCGTGGGGGCGCCGCACGGGGCGGGGGTCACGCTCACGGGGTGGGCCTCGGACGCCTTGAGTTCGCAGCTGCACGGCCTGTACGGGTGGGGCGAACGGGACGAGGTGCGGGCGCCGCAGGGGACGGCGTACGAGCGATGGGTGCGGGTGCCACGGCTCTCCGGCGAGGCCGAGGGAACGGCGGTCTTCGTGGCACTGGCGTCGTTGAGCGCCGACGAGCCCAGCGTTCCGCTCACCGATGTGGTGGCCGAAGTGCAGTTCGTCGAGGGGGAGTTGCGTGTGCTGTGGACCGATGGTCCGCAGACCACGGTGACCTTCGAGCCGATGCGCGTCACCCATGGGTGACGCCCGTTCCTGAACCGCCGGCCCGCGTCCTTGATGCCTGCGGCCCGCGCATGCGGGCCGCAGGCCGGGCGCCGGTCCGTCAGGCGGCGGGCAGCGGCTGCCGCTCACCGCTCGTGGATTCCCGCACCTCCAGCCAGTAGGGGGCCACGTGCACCTCGAACGGCGGGGCGTCGTCCGCGCGGATACGGGTCGCCAGGCACTTCACGGCCAGGGAGGCGATCGCGGCCTTGTCAGGAACCACCGAGGTGAGCGAGGGCGTGCTGTACAGCGCCTCCGCGGAGCCGTCGATACCCGCCAGGGCGATGTCCCGGGGGATGTGCAGGCCCGCTTCGAACGCGGCCCGTCGGGCTCCTACGGCCAGCAGGTCGCTGAAGCAGAACACCGCGTCGGGCCGCACATCCGCCGGCAGTGCTGTCAGGGTGCGCATGGCCAGGAGTCCGTCACGGCGGCCGAACTCCTTCACCAGCGGCGCGAGCCTTGGATCGTAGGTCAACCGTGCTTCATGCAGCGCCAGTTGGAACCCTTCCAGCCGCTGGCGACTGGTCGCGGACCCCGGCCGGTCGACACCGATGGCGGCGATCCGGGTGCGGCCGAGACCGGCCAGGTGCGCGGTGGCTTCGTGAGCCGCGGCGACGTTGTCGATCAGGACGTGGTCCGCGACGACGCGATCGCGTTCGTAGCTGCGCTCGCCGAGCAGCACCAGGGGGAACTCGCCCGCCACGGAGGCGAGTTCGTCGGGTGAGACGTGCAGCGGCGACAGGATCACGCCGTCCAGCAATGAGGCGCCGACACCGGTAGCCAGACGCAGCTCCTCGCCGGCGTCCCCCAGCGTCTCCTCGATCAGGACGGTGAAGCCCAGTGCCGCCGCCTCCGCTCTCACATGGTGTGCGAGCTCCGCGAAGTAGGACGTCGCGAGGTCCGGGACCGCCAGGGCTATCAGGCCACTGCGCCCGGTTCTGAGTCTTCGCGCCGACGGATTGGGCCGGTAGCCGAGTTCCGCCACTGCGCGCATCACGCGTGTCCGTGTCGCCTCGGACACCTTCGGGGCGTCACGTACAACGTTGGACACCGTCTTGATCGACACCCCCGCGCGCTCCGCCACGTCTTTGAGTGTCACTGCTGCCATTCGATCGCCCCCCGCACTCGAAGTTCCCCCGGATTATGCACCTGTGAGCACGGCTCACCAGGGTTTCCGCCGACGGGAAACTCTTTCCGACGAGGGGGTTGACCCTGCCGACAGTCGGCAGTTACAACGTTGGAACCAGCTCATGGCAAGCGCTTGCCGTCCGTCTCTCGAGAGGGTTCCCATGTCTCCAGATCGTCCCCACCGTCCGCTCCGCGCGGCAGTCGTCGGAGCGGGTGGCATCGCGCGGTCCAGCCATCTGCCGGCCTTGCGGACGCTGGCCGCGGAAGGGGAGACGGACGTCGTGGCCGTGGTGGACGTGGACGACACCGCGGTGCGCGCCTTCGCCGACGCGTTCGGGATTCCCTACGCGTCCACGGATCTCGACGCGATGCTCGCCGAAGTGCGCCCGGATCTCGTGGTGTTGTGCACCCCGCCCGCCGTGCACCGCGAACAGTCCGTCGCGGCGCTCCGAGCCGGCGCCTGGGTCTGGTGCGAGAAGCCGCCGTGCCCGTCCCTGGCCGACTACGACGCCGTCGAGGCGGCCGAGAAGGGCGGTGACGGGGACCCGTACGCGTCGATCGTCTTCCAGCACCGCTTCGGCTCCGGCGCCCGGCACGTGCGCCGACTGCTGCGCGAGGGCGCGTTCGGCCGGCCGCTGGTGGCGCACTGCCAGACCACCTGGTACCGGGACACCGCCTACTACGCCGTGCCGTGGCGCGGCCGTTGGGCGACCGAGGGCGGCGGCCCGGCGATGGGGCACGGCATCCATCAGACGGATCTCCTGCTCGATCTGATGGGGCCGTGGACCGAGGTGCGCGGGATGGCCGCGCGGCTCGTGCACGACGTGGAGACCGAGGACGTGTCCACCGCCCAGGTGCGGTTCGCCGACGGCGCTGTGGGCACGGTCGTCAACAGCGTGCTGAGCCCCGACGAGGTCAGCCGCATCCGCATCGACTGCGAGCTCGCGACGATCGAACTGACGCACCTGTACGGCTACCACAACGCCGACTGGAACATCACGCCCGCTCCCGGCGTCCCCGAGGAGACCGTCGCCGGCTGGCACGACTTCGGCGAGGACGAGCCCAGCTCGCACCTCGCCCAACTGCGGGCGCTCGTCGCCGACATCAGGGCCGGACGACGCCACGCCACGAGCGGCTCGGGCGGACGTCAGACGCTCGAGTTCATCACCGCTCTGTACAAGTCCGCCTTCACCGACCTGCCCGTCCGCGCCGGTGACATAGCCCCTGGCGACCCCTACTACACCGCCCTGCACGGCGACGCCCAGGGATGGGCGCCTGCCGGCCCCCACCAGGAGGAGGACCCCGCATGACGCTCGCACTGACCCACGCGCACGGCGACCGCATCACCGTCGACCACGCGGCCACCGGCACCGAGCTGTTCGCCTACGTGTACCGGCCCGAAGCCGCTTGGGAGGCCCCCAAGCCGTACCTGCACCCGATCCGCACCCTCTCCGGCGCGGTCGTCACCGACTACCGCCCCAACGACCACCGTTGGCACAAGGGTCTCCAGCTGACGGCCTCTCACCTGTCGGGCCAGAACCTGTGGGGCGGCAACACGTACGTGCACGGCGACGGATACCTCGCCCAGCCCGAGAAGGTCGGCTCGATGGCCCACGTCGCCTTCGAGGAGGTCTCCGCCACGGACGGCCGCGCCGTCATCGCCGAGCGTCTGACCTGGCACCCGCACACCAAAGAACTGTGGGCCGACGAGGAACGCCGCATCGAGGTGCGCGACGTGGACGCGGACGCCGGCAGCTGGTCGCTCACGTGGACCTCGGCCGTCACCAACCGGCGCGACGAACCGCTGCACTTCGGCAGCCCCACGACCCACGGCCGTCCCGCGGCCGGATACACCGGCCTGTTCTGGCGCGGGCCGCGGGCCTTCCGCGACGGGCGGGTCTTCACCGCCGAAGCGGACGACGGAGACCTGATGGGCAGTCAAGCACCCTGGCTGGCGTACGTCGCTGAGCACGACGGGCGCGACGGCCACGCCACCCTTGTCTTCGAGCACGCCGCCGCCAACGACCACGCGGGAGACAAGGGAACGCACCCCGCTCACTGGTTCGTGCGCAGCGACCCGTTTGCCGCGGTCGCGCCGTCCTGGGCCTTCCACGAGGAGCTCGTCCTCGCGCCCGGCGACACCCTTACCCGTAGCTACCGCGTGACGATCGCCGACGGCGCCTGGGACCGCGAGCAGGTCGCCGCGCACCTGCGGGGGCACGCATGGTGAGCGCGACGTACGACGGCTTCCCGGCGGCAGTGGGTGTGTCCCACCTGACGGTCTACGACTGGCCCACGGTCGACGGGCTGCCCGGCGGCGGCACCCCGCACCTGCACCTCACGTGCAGCGAGGGATACGTGGTGACGGCCGGGCGTGGCACCGTGCAGACCCTGACCACCTCCGGCTACCAGGAGACACCTCTGGAGCCGGGCACCGTGGCCTGGTTCACGCCGGGCACGATCCATCGGCTCACCAATGCCGGCGGCCTGCAGATCACCGTCGTGATGCAGAACAGCGGCCTGCCCGAAGCGGGCGACGCGGTGCTCACCCTCCCCGAGGACCTCCTCACCGATGCCGAGACGTACGCGACCGCGATCCGTATCCCCACCGACGTCCCGGAAGCCCAGCAGGTGGAGGTCGCCCGCGCCCGCCGCGATCTCGCGACCCGCCGGTTCCTGGAACTGCGCGAAGCCACCGAGGGCGGCGATCCGGAACCACTGGCGGCGTTCCAGCGGGCCGCCGCCGAGTTGATCCGCCCGCGCCTCGACGCCTGGGAGCAGCGCTGGCAGGACGGCGCGCATGCCGCCGCGGCAGCGACCGGGTCCCAGCTCGGCGCCCTGCGTGCGAAGGACGCCGGACACCTGGCCCGGGCCACGGTCACCGCGACCGGGCCCACCGCCCGGGGACGCTTCGGCATGTGCGGCCGACTGGACGTCTATCTCGGCATCTGACACCCGGCCTCGCGGCTGGTCACCACCCCGTCCGGCTCACACCCTGCCGCGAGGCCGGTCACTGTCCCATCCACCTGCCCCCGGCCGCCAGGCTGCTCACCACCCGGCACCTTCCCCTCAGCCACAGGGCCTCTCACCACTCCGCCCATCTGCCCCAGCCGCCGGGCTGGTCATCACGCCGTCCAGCTCACACCCTGCCGCGAGGCCGGTCACCCCCCATCCACCTGCCTCCACCCACGAGGCTGCTCACCACCCCGCCCCTCCCCCTCCATCCCCGCACCGTTCCCTGGGAGCCCCCCATGCCCGAGCCCCGAAGCGGCCGGCGCCCACTCCCCCGCCGGGCCGTTCTGGCCGCGGCCGCCGTCGGCCTCAGCGCCGCGCTGAACTCCACGCTCACCGCCTGCTCCACCGCGAGCGGCAGTACATCCGGTGGCGTCACCCTCACGTTCTCCTGGTGGGGCAACGACGACCGTGCCGCGCGCACCGAGCGGGCCGTGCGGCTCTTCGAGAAGGAACACCCCGGCGTCACCGTCCGCACATCGAGCGGGGACTTCGGCGCGTACCTGCAGAAACTGGCCACACAGGCCGCCGGCGGCGGCATGCCCGATGTGGCCCAGCTCGACTACCGGCAGGTGTCCCAGTACGCGGGCGGGGACGCGCTGATGACACTGGACGACGCCATCAAGAACGGGACGATCCGCACGTCCGACATGAGCAGGGACCTCCTGCGCACCGGCACGTACAGGGGCGGGCAGTATGCCCTTCCCATGGGCCGCGGTATCACCGGCTACGCCTATGACTCCGCCGTCTACGAGAAGGCCAACATCCCAACACCCAAGCCCAGTTGGACCTGGCAGGACTGGGAAAGGGCCAACAAGAAGATCGCCGCCCTGGGACTGAAGTCTCCCGACGGCCGCCCCTTCGCGGGTGCCAATGACGGCGGGACCAACGAGGACGTGTTCGAGACCTGGCTTCGCAGCCGCGGCGGAAGACTCTACGCGAGCCAGACCGAGCTCGGGTTCACCGAGGACGACCTCACCGCGTTCTGGACGTTCTGCGACCGGCTGCGCAAGGACGGCACCATCGCTCAGGCCAGGGACACCGCGCAGGCCAACAGCACCGAGACAAGCCCGATGGGCCGCCATCTCGCCGCCGCCGACTTCACCTGGGACGCGCCGTTCCCCAGCTACCCGGCCCTCCTGGGCGACTCCGTCCACTTCGCGCCGGTCCCCACGACCGACGGCCACCAGGGCTCGTACTTCAAGCCGAGCATGCTCATCGGCATCAGCGCGGACAGCGAACACCCCAAGGAGGCAGCGCAGTTGGTCGACTTCCTCCTCAATGACCAACGGGTGGGCGACATCCTCGCCTTCTCCCGGTCTACTCCGCCCAACCGCAGGATCGCCGCCCGCGTCGCCAAGACGCTCAAGGGCCCCGAGCGGGAGATCTACGAGTACGCGCAGACCATGGAGAGGTACGGCCTGGACGCCCCGCCGACCGCCCCGCCACGGGGCGATGTCGCGATTCAGACCGCATTCATCCGCGAATACCAGCGCGTGATGTACGGCCTGGCCACACCACGCCAGGCCGCACGCGAACTCATCGACGAGGCCAACCGGGAGCTGAGGTCATGAGCACTGTGTCGACCAGGGCGCCCTCGCGGCCGGCCCCGGACACGGGCCGCCGAGCGCCGGCCCGGCGGCGGCGGCGCCAGGTACGTGAACGGCAGTGGCCCGCCTACGTGTTCCTCTCCCCGTGGATGATCGGCGCGCTGGTCCTGACCCTCGTGCCGATGGCCGTCTCCCTGTATTTGTCCTTCACGGACTACAACCTGTTCGATCCGCCGCGCTGGGTGGGCCTGCGCAACTACACCGAGATGCTCACCGAAGACCCACGCTACTGGCGGTCCGTCGGCACCACGATGCTGTACGTCGTCGTGGCCGTCCCGCTGAAGCTCGGCCTCGCCCTCGCAGTCGCGATGCTCCTCAAGAGCCTCAACCGCGGCCGTGCCTTCTACCGTTCCGCCTTCTACGCGCCCTCCCTGCTCGGGGCGAGCATGTCCATAGCCCTGGTGTGGAAGGCGCTGTTCAACGACGGCGGCACGGTCTCCGGACTTCTCGACTCGGTCGGCATCGACGTGGGCGGCTGGGTGGGCAATCCCCACCTCGCGGTGTACGTGGTCGTCCTGTTGACGGTGTGGCAGTTCGGGGCGCCGATGGTGATCTTCCTGGCGGGTCTCCAGCAGATCTCGCCCGATCTCTACGAAGCCGCGTCGCTCGACGGCGCCGGCCGCTGGCGGCAGTTCGTCTCCATCACCGTGCCGATGCTGTCCCCGGTCATCTTCTTCAACCTGGTGCTGGAGATCATCAACTCCTTCCAGGTCTTCACACCGGCCTTCGTCATCAGCGGCGGCAAGGGCGCCCCCGCCGACTCCACCATGTTCTACACGCTCTATCTGTATGAACGCGGCTTCACCGCCTCGCACATGGGCTACGCGGCGGCGATGGCCTGGATGCTCCTGATCGCCATCGCCGCGATCACCCTGATCCTGTTCCGGACATCCCGGTCCTGGGTCTTCTACGCGGACGAGGAGGGACGATGAACATCGCCACGAAGCGGTGGCTGCCGCACACGGCCGCGGCCGTCTGCCTGCTCGTACTGCTGTATCCGCTGGCCTGGCTCCTCGCCACGTCGCTCAAGCCGGCCGACGAGGTGGTGACGAGCCTCGATCTGTGGCCCGGTCACTTCGAGTGGTCGAACTACACGACTGCGCTGGACGGCGTCTCGGGCATCACCGTCACACGACTGCTCGGCAACACCCTGCTGATCGCGGTCGGCGCCGTCGTGGGCAACGTCCTGTCCTGCTCGTTGGCCGCCTATGCCTTCGCCCGGCTGCGCTTCCGTATGAGCAAGGTGATGTTCGCGTTCATGGTGGCGACGCTGATGCTGCCGCACCACGTCGTCCTGATCCCGCAGTACATCATCTTCAACCGGCTCGGCATGGTGGACACCTACTGGCCGCTCATCCTGCCCAAGTTCCTTGCCACCGAGGCGTTCTTCGTCTTCCTGATCGTCCAGTTCATGCGCGGGCTCCCGCGCGAGCTGGAGGAGTCCGCCCGCATCGACGGCTGCGGCGCCTTCCGCACGTACTGGTCGATCACGCTTCCCCTGACCCGGCCCGCGCTGATCACCACCGCCATCTTCACGTTCATCTGGACGTGGAACGACTTCTTCACGCAGATGATCTATCTGTTCGCCCCGGAGAAATTCACCATCACCCTCGCCCTGCGCAGCTTCGTCGACCAGTCCAGCACGTCCGCGTACGGGCCCATGTTCGCCATGTCGGTGATCTCGGTCCTGCCGATCGTGCTGTTCTTCTTCGTCTTCCAGCGCTATCTGGTGCAGGGCATGGCCACCTCCGGGCTGAAGGGCTGAGCCACCACCATGACCCACGCACCCACCGCGCCCGGCAAATCCAGCCGAGACGGCCGCGACCGCCGGGAGCCCGGCGAGGTATTCGGGCCGAGCTTCTCCCTCTTCGCCGACGTGCTCCTGATCGGCCTGCTCACCACCGCCGCCTGCCTCCCGGTGGTCACGGCACCCGCCGCGTTCGCCGCCGCATCGGCCGCCATCCGGCAGACCGCTGTCCAGGGCCTCCCTGTCAGGGCCGGTACATACGTCGCTCACCTGCGCGCACACATGACCGCGCGGGTGCTGGCCGCCGGGTGTGTGCCGCCGCTGCTCGCGCTCGTCCTCCTGATCGACGCCGCGCTGTTGCGCAGTTCGCTGCCCGGAGCGGCCGTCATGTCACCCGCGCTGGCGCTGCTCACGCTGGGCGTCATGGTCGTGGTGCTGCGCACGACGGCCCTGGAGGCTCCGCACCGGCTGTCCGCACGCGAGGGATTCCTCCGCAGCGTCGCCGACCCGCGCGGCTCGCTCCTGCTCGCCGGTGCCGTACTCCTGAGCCTGCTCCTCGCATGGTCGATTCCCCTGCTGGCTCCGCTGCTGCCCGGTCCGCTGGCGTTCGCCGCCACAGTCGTGGGGCTCCGCTCCACCGCGAACTGATCCGCGGCGACGTCCCCTTCCTCCATACTCCCGTACGACACCACCGGAGTTCTCGCATGCCGTACTCCCATCTGGACGCCGCCGGCCACCCGAGGCCCCAGCTCGTCCGTGACCCCAACTGGACTGACCTGAGCGGTCCTTGGCAGTTCGCCTACGACGACGCGAACCTCGGCCGCTCCGCCCGATGGATGGACCCGGAAACCACCGAACCCTTCACCGCCACCATCACCGTGCCCTACCCGCCCGAGTCCGAGGCCTCCGGAATCGGCGACACAGCGTTCCACCCCGTGCTCTGGTACCGGCGCACGATCGAGGTCACCCGGCCGGCAGCGGGCCGGCGCCTGCTGTTGCACTTCGGCGCGGTCGACCACCGGGCCGAGGTGTGGGTGAACGGACATCTCGTAGGACGTCACGAAGGCGGCCACACAGGCTTCTCCTGCGACCTCACCGGTGCCGTCCTCCAGGACGGTGCGCAGACCGTCGTCATCCGGGCGGAGGACCAGCCGCTCGACGCCACGCAACCTCGTGGCAAGCAGGACTGGCGGCGGGACCCGCACGTCATCTGGTACCACCGCACCTCAGGCATCTGGCAGCCGGTATGGCTGGAGGAGGTGCCGGACGAGCACATCACGGTCCTGCACTGGACCCCCGATGTGGCCCACGCCCGCGTCCGCTGCCGGATCCGGCTGAGCGAGTGGCCGCGACGCCCGCTGACCGTCACGGTGCGCCTCGCCCAAGGCGAACGGGTGCTCGCCGAGCAGCGCACGCTGGCCGACGGCCAGGAAACGGAGTTCGATGTCGCGGTGCCGGCCCTTCGGCACGCTCAGGACCTCGGCGACCTGCTGTGGAGCCCGGAACAACCCCATCTCGTGGACGCGATCGTGACTCTGAACGACGCGGCCGACGACACCCCCGTCGACCGCGTCATGTCCTACCTCGGCCTGCGCGACATCGGCTGGGACGACGGTGTCTTCCTCCTCAACCACAAGCCGTACTTCCTGCGTTTCGCGCTCCAGCAGGGCTACTGGCCCGCATCCCATCTGGCGGCCCCGGCAGACGCGTTGCGCCGGGACGCCGAACTGGCCAAGTCGATCGGCCTCAACGGGCTGCGCATCCACCAGAAGATCGAGGATCCCCGCTTTCTCTACTGGGCCGACCGGCTGGGGCTGATGCTCTGGGAGGAGATGCCGTCGGCCTACACCTTCGGCACGCAGACCGTCGAGCGGGTGGCCGGCGAATGGACCGAGGCGATCTCCCGCGACCTCAGCCACCCGTCGATCGTCGCGTGGGTTCCCATCAACGAGTCCTGGTCCGTCCCGAACCCGGCGCTCGTCCCCGCCCAGCGTCACTTCATGGACAGCCTCTACCACCTGACCAAGGCCCTCGACCCCTCCCGCCCGTCCGTCTCCAACGACGGCTGGGAGATCTCCGCCGCCGACATCTGGGGGGTGCACGACTACACGCAGCATGCGCAGGTACTGCGCGAGCGTTACGGGCACTCCTCGTTGCGGCAGGGCGAGATCGTCGAGCAGTGGCCCGGTGCCAAGCGGCTCGTCCTGGACGGCGTGCGCCACCAGGGACAGCCCGTCGTACTGAGTGAGTTCGGCGGGGCCATCTTCGAACCGGCCGAAGGCGCCGAGTGGTTCGGCTACGACACCGTGAGCACGAAGGAGGACTTCGCCGAGCGCCTGGCCGGGTTGGTGGAGGCCGCGGTGGACTCCGGCCTCGCCGGCTTCTGCTTCACCCAGTTCACCGACACCGAGCAGGAGATCAACGGCCTGTTCACCGCGGACCGTCAACCGAAGCTTCCTGTAAGGGAGTTGCACAAGATACTCACGCGGAGTCGCACCCCGGGCCGAGGCGCGTCGTAGGTCGCATCACCGGTCGTCAGACGGTGCCCGCGGGGCCGGGCGGCAGGTGGACGGTCATGATGAGGTGGCAGGTCTCCGTGCCGGAACCGCGGTAGGTGTGGGGGGCGTTGCCGTCAAAGGTGGCTGTCTGTCCGGCTTCGACAGGGTGCTCGGCGCCATCGACCTCGAGGATCATCTCTCCGACGGTGACGCTGACGGTTTCGACGACCACCCCTGATGGGGGTGGCTGGGGTACTCGTCGCCGGGTGCCAGCTGCCAGCGCCAGACCTCGACCGGGGCGGGACCGGACGTCGTCAGCATGAGCCGGGCCTCGCTGCCCCGCTCCCCCGTCGACAGCGGCATCACGGCGTCGGCGGCCACGACCCGGACCTCACCGTGATGGTCGCCGCCCCGGCCAGCCTCGCGGTCGAGCTGCTGCTGTGGCCCGTGCTCGGCGCCTCGTTCAGCCCGTGCGCCGTCGGCTGGGGTGCCGCCTCCGGCGTCGCCTCGGCGGTCGCGTTCGCGCTGCTCTACAAGACCCTGGCCATCGGCCCGATGAAGGTGCTGTCCCCGGTCACCGCGCTGGTGTCCGCCGCGCTGCCTATCAGCGTGGGTCTGACGCAGGGCAAGCGGCTGGGCACGGCCGGGCTGCTCGGCCTGCCGCTCGCGCTCATCGCCGTCGTGCTGGTCAGCGCCGGGCACGGCGCGGGCTCGTCGCGTCCGTCGCGCACGGCGCTGCTGCTGGCGTTCGGCGCGGGCTCCGCGATCGCCCTCCAGCTGACCTTCCTGCACCAGGCGCCGGCGGACAGCGGCGTGGCCCCGCTCATCGTCGGCAGGGCGGTCTCGACAGCGGTCACCCTGACCGCGGCCGGGGTCATGCGCCGCAGGCTCGGCAGCGAGAGGACCGCCTACGCCATGTCCGCCGCGGCGGGCGTGCTGGACTCGGTGGCGAACCTGCTGTTCCTCATCGCCGTCCGCAGCGGAGACCTCACCGTCGCCGCCGTGATCACGGCCCTCTACCCGGTCGGCACGGTGCTGCTCGCCCGGAGTGTGCTGGCCGAACGCATCCACCGCGGCCAGCTCGTGGGCCTGGGCGCCGCGGCCGTCGCCGTCAGCCTCCTCGCCCTCACCTGAACCGGCCCACCACCCCACAAGGAGAAGAGCGTGTTCATCCAACCCTGGGACGCCGCACTCGACGAGGGCGAATGGCAGACGTGGATCGCGGACGGCCACGCCTTCGGCCAGCTCAGCGTCAACGGCCTCCCCGGCCGGGCCCCCATGGTCGTCCCCACCCACTTCACCGGCGACGACAACCAGCTCCTGATCCACTTCGCCCGCCCCAACCCGGTCTGGAAGGCGATCGAGCACGACCCGAACGTCACGTTCACCGTCATCGAGGACTACGCCTTCATCCCCGGCCCCTGGCGCGCCAAGCCGGACACGACACCCACCGACGGCGTCCCCACCAGCTACTACGCGGCCGTTCAGTTCACCTGCCACGCCCACATCGTCGACTCCCCCGAGTCCGAGGCCGAACTCCTGCGCCGCCAGCTCGCCCACTTCCAGCCGGACGGCGACCACGCCCCCGTACTGGTGGACCAACCTCCTTACGGCCGCATGCTGCCCGGCATCCGCGGGCTGCGCCTGGACGTCATCGATGTGGTCGCCAAGTTCAAGCACGACGACCACAAACCCGCCGAGCACCTCACCACGGTCGCGGACCGCCTCACCGCACGGGGCGAGGCCCTCGACGTGCCCACCGCCCGCCAGCAGCTCCGCCGCCTGGACCGCATGGGCGACTGGAAGCCCTGACAGGGCGGACGCGGTCCCCAGGTCAGGGACTTGCGATGAGTTCGGTGAGGCGCAGGGCCCGCCAGGGCTTTCGGCCGCGCCCGCATCTGACCGCGCGCGATCGCCTTCCAGATCGGCATGCGCCGGAAGGCTACCAGGAGGAACGCTGCCGGTGCCGCCGTGATCCTGCAGTCGTACGCGCGGGGCGGAGCGTCGCAGGTCACGGTCGCCGTCCCGCCGTCGATGACGACCGCCAGCCGCGGACCGCCCTTGATCGCGACGTCGAACGCGATGCTGACGCCTTGCGCCTTCGCCGTGTCCAGGGCCAGCGGCATCATCGTCGGCATCGACTGCCCGAGCACCAGGCGCGCCTCGTCCGGGCCTATCCGCCACGGGAGTCGGACACCCCGCGAGATGTCGAGGCCGTGCACGAGGCTCTCGCTGAGCATCATTCCGGTCGCCGCCGCCAGCGTGAGCGTCCGCTCCTGCCCGTACCAGGGCGTGGCGACGGGGGTGTCCGGGGCGAGGCCGTCCGTTTCACCCAGGAACGCCTCGCCGCGCTCGGCGATCAGGTCGCCGAGGCGGGCGCGTTCATCGCCGCCGAGGAGGCCGATCGACATGGCGTTCACGGCCGTGAGCCGCTCGATGAACGGCCCGTCGCCCGGCGGCAGGACTGTGTCCCACTCCACGGACTCATCGGTGAAGCCGGAGCCGAAGGCGAGATACACGGCAGCAACGTGTGCGCCGACATCGCCGACGGTCCACTCCGGGACAGCGGACGCCATCTCCAGGTCGGGAAGGTCCCGCAGCATTCGGACAAGCCGCGCGACCACGGCACGCAGCGCGGCACGCGTCTTCTCGTGCTCAGCGACGCGATCGATTCCCGTGACGGTGCCCATGTCACTCCCCGAACTGTGAACGGACCCGCACGTTACCGCTGGGTAGAGCGGTTGCGACAGTGCTCGCCCACCCCCGGCACAAACCCAGCCCTTCAGTTCAGCTCCGAAGTCCTCGCAGACCTCCGCATGACCTCTTCGGTGCGGGTCAGCATCTCCTCGTTGAACACACCGCGCCGGTACTTCGTCACAAAGACCAAGTGCACTTTAAGACTTGAAACAGACCAACGTACTACGATCATGGTCATGCAGCTTCGCTACGCCTATCGGGTGTACCCGGACGCCACCCAGCGCCGTGCGCTGGCCCGGGCGTTCGGGTGTGCCCGCGTGGTGTGGAACGACTGCCTGCGCGACCGGAGGGACGCACACGCCGCCGGTCTGCCGTATGTGACGTCGGCCGATCTGTCGCGGCTGCGGATCACGCAGGCCAAGCGCACGGAGGAACGGGCGTGGCTGGCCGATGTATCGGCGGTGGTACTGCAACAGGCCCTGCGCGACCTGGATACGGCCTACAGGAACTTCTTCGACTCGCTCAGGGGAAAGCGCAAAGGCCGCAAGGTCTCGCCGCCCCGCTTCAAGTCGAAGAAGGACACCCGCCAGGCGATCCGGCTGACCAACAACGCTTTCTCCCTCCAGGACAACGGCACTGTGTATGTGGCCAAGGTCGGCAACATCAAGGTGAAGTGGTCCCGGGCGCTGCCGGCCGCACCGACCTCGCTGACGGTGGCCAAGGACCCGTCGGGCCGGTACTTCATGAGTTTCGTCGTGGACACCGAACCCGAGATCCTGCCCGAGCTGGACACCGAGACCGGTATCGACCTCGGCCTGTCCGCGTTCGCCGTTCTCTCCGACGGCCGAAAGATCAGCTCTCCGAAATTCCTGCGGCGCGCCGAGAAGAAGCTCAAGCGGTTGCAGAAGAACGTCAGCCGCAAGGCCAGGGGATCGAGGAACCGGGCCAAGGCGCGTATCAAGGTCGCACGTCAGCACGCCAAGGTGGCGGACCGGCGCCGGGACTGGCACCACAAGGAATCCACACGCATCATCCGCGACAACCAAGCGGTGTATGTGGAAGACCTCGCGGTGTCGGGCCTCGCCCGTACCCGGCTCGCCAAGTCCGTGCACGATGCCGGGTGGTCGGCGTTCGTCAACATGCTGGAGTACAAGGCCGTCAAGCACGGCCGGCACTTCGGCAGGATCGGACGCTTCGAGCCGACTTCTCAGGTCTGCTCTGCCTGCGGCGTCAAGGACGGCCCAAAGCCCTTGCATGTCCGTATGTGGACCTGCGGGGGCTGCGGGAGCGTCCACGACCGGGACATCAACGCCGCACGCAACATCCTGGCCGCTGGACGAGCGGACAGGCTAAACGCCTCGTGGAGCGCCGGTAAGACCAGGGCGAAAGTCCCGGCACAGCGCGTTGAAGCAGGAAGCCTCCGGAAGGGTCAGACGACCCAGGCCGAAATCCCCGTCCTCGGGGCGGGGAGTACGTCAAGGTACGCACATCGGTACTCAGAAAGGTCAGGTAGCCATGTCGAAGACGGTGACCGCGCAACTGCCGGAGATCCGCGATGAACTCGCCGCCTTCTACCGGGATCTGCACCAGAACCCGGAACTCTCGCTCCAGGAGACGCGAACCGCCGGTCTGCTGGCGCGGCGCTTGCGCGACGCGGGATTCGACGAGGTGGCCGAAGGAGTCGGCGTCACCGGCGTGGTCGGGCTGCTGCGCAACGGTGAAGGGCCGGTGGTCATGCTCCGTGCGGACTTCGACGCGCTGCCGGTGGAGGAGAAGACCGGGCTGCCCTACGCGAGCCAGGCGCGTGGGGTGGACAACGAGGGCCGTGACGTACCGGTGATGCATGCCTGCGGTCATGACATGCACGCCGCCTGCCTGACCGGTGCCGCCATGCTGCTCGCGCAGTCGCGTGATCAGTGGCGCGGCACCTTGCTGGTTGTGTTCCAGCCGGCTGAGGAACTCGCGGTCGGCGCGCGCGGGATGGTCGATGACGGACTGTTCGAGCGGTTCCCCAAGCCCGAGATCGTGCTGGGCCAGCACGTCGGGCCCCTGCCCGCGGGGGTCATCGGCTACGGCACGGGCCCGGTGATGGCTGCCGCGGATTCCCTGAACATCACCCTCCACGGTCGCGGCGGCCACGGATCTCGGCCCGAGGCGTCCATCGACCCGGTGCTCATGGCGGCCAACGTGGTCACGCGGCTGCAGGGCATCGTCGCGCGGGAGGTGCCTCCGGCGGAGACGGCCGTGGTGACGGTGGGTCGCCTGCAGGCGGGCACGAAGGACAACATCATCCCCGACGAGGCCGAGTTGGGGGTCAACGTCCGTACGTTCACCCCGGCCGTCCGCGACAAGGTCCGCAACGCGATCGAGCGCATCGTCACGGCGGAGTCGCAGGCGAGCGGCGCGGAGCAGCCGCCGGAATTCGACTGGACCGGCGCCGCGCCGGCGCTGGTGAGCGAGCCGGAGGCGACGCGGACCACGGTCGCCGCGTTCGCGGAGTACTTCGGGCAGCAGCGGATCATGCCCATGCCTCAGGTGAACGCGAGTGAGGACGTGGGCGTGTTCGGTGAGGTGCTCGGCGTGCCCACCGTGTTCTGGTTCTGGGGCGGCCTGGACACCGAGACGGTCCTCACCGCGCTCGCGGAGGACCGGCTGGACGAACTGCCGGCCAACCACTCCCCCCACTTCGCCCCACTCGTCGAGCCCACCTTGAGCACGGGCGTGGAAGCACTCGTCGTAGCCGCCCTGGAATGGCTCGCGGACGCGTGAACAAGTGGTCCTGCCGGCGTTCACCGATCGCCGGCAGGGCCTCCGCCGCCGAACGTCTCCAGCAGTACGTCGACGACCTCGTCCACGTCCGCCTCGGCGAGGTCCTCGAACGCCCCGGAATGGCGGGCGAGCAACACCCCGGCGACCGCCGCCACCAGCACGTCGGCCCGCAGCCCGGGCCGGTCCCTGCCCTCCCGGGCGAAGCGTGCCCGCAGCGGATCCACGAGCCGGGAACGCAGGGCCGCGCGGGTGGCGTCCTGCGCGGCCCCGTCACTCAGCGGCTGGACAGCGACCCTCAGCAGAGGGACCGGACCGCGCCGCTCCGCCCGCTCGGCGACCTCGCGCAGGCGCGACTCCGTGAGCAGGTCGTCCGGCGCGCTGTCGCCGTGTTCGGCGCGCAGCACCTCCACGTACAACAGGGGCTTGCTGCCGAAGTAGCGCGCGATCAGGGCCGGGTCCACACCGGCCCGCTCGCCGATCTCGCGGATGGTCGTGCGGTCGTAGCCGCGCTCGGAGAAGAGTTCGGTCGCCGCCCGCAGCAGTGCCTCGCGGGTGCGGGCGGAGTTCCGGCGCGGGCCCGCGGCCTCTGCGCTCACCGGCGGCTCGGCTCGGGGCGCGCCTGCTCGCCCTTGGCGACCGGCGTGGTCTGCCCCGCCGCGACCACGGAGGGGCGCAGCCGGGTGCCCGTCCGGGTGAGCACCACGGCGAGAATGCCGGTGATCACGAAGGCGGCGCAGCCGGCGAGGCCCGCGTTGCGGTATCCGTCGTTGGCCGGCAGCGCAGCGCCGGGGTCGGTGGCGGCCTGGAGGATCACCGCGCTCAGCGCGCTGCCGGTCGAGTACCCGATGTACTTCATGACCTGATTGAAACTCATGGCACTGCCCGTCTCCTGCGCGGGCACCCCGCCGACGATCAGGCCGGGGGTGACCGCGAAGGTGACGCCCACGCCGAGTCCGGCGAGCGCCATCATCGTGCCGATGCCCCACAGGCTGGAGCGGGCGAGCAGGAAGCAGACCAGGCCGGCGAGGGAGAGCAGGCAGCCCAGCGGCAGCATGCGGGCGGGCGTCGCCGCCGCGCCGAGCATCCGCACCAGGCGGCCGGTGACGAGGCTGGCCGCGGAGAACGGCACGAGGAGCAGGCCGGTGACGACGATGGACGAGCCGAAGCCGTATCCCGCGGACTCGGGCGTCTGGACGTATCGGGTGACCAGGGCGATCAGCAGGTAGGTGCCGACGCCCCCGACCATCGTGGTCAGGTTGGCGACGAGTACGCCGCGATCCTTGATGAGCCGTACGCGCACCAGCGGATGCGTGGAATGCATCGAGTGCAGCACCCACCCGGCGAGCAGGACGACGGCCGCGACGGCGAGCACGAGCAGCGGCGCGGATCCCCAGCCCCACCGTTCTCCCTCGGCCAGCGTCACCAGGAGGGCCGCCATGCCGCCGGCGAGCAGCAGCGCGCCGGGAAAGTCCATCGGGGTGGTGGGACGGCTCGGCGCCACGGGCACGACGATCACGGTGGCGACGAACGCGGCGGTGGCCGTGGCGACCGCGAACCAGAATCCTGCGTACATGCCGAGGTACTGGGCGAACAGGCCGGTGATCGGATAGCCGAGGCCGATGCCCGCGGCGGTGGTCAGGGAAAGCGTCGCCACCGCGGACCGTGCCCGCTCCGGAGGCAGCGCGTCACGCGCGGTGGCGATGGCGAGCGGGACGAGGCCCATGCCGACGCCCTGCAGCGCCCGGCCCAGGAGAAGGCAGGTCAGCCCGAGGGGCAGGGCCGCCAGGAGACTGCCCACCAGGACCACGGCGAGGCCCGTGAGGATCACGTTCTTGCGGTGCGGGCCGTCGCCCAGGCGCCCCATGACCGGTGTGGCGATGGCTCCGACCAGCATCGTCAGCGTCAGCGCCCACTGTGCGGTGGAGACGGCGACGTGGTCCTCGGCCGCGATGGTCGGAATCAGCGGCGCGCCGAGGCTGCTGACCACGGCGACGAGCATGCCGAGCGAGACGAGTACGGGCACGAGAGCCCGCGGATGCCGGAGTGCCGGTGTCGGAGCCGTTGCGGCGGGGGTGTGTGCGGACGCCGGTATGGAGGGCTGCAAGGGAGTGTTCCCGTTCTTGTCATCAGTCGATGTCATTGAATGATGACATGCCCCCGGGACCCGCTCCGGCCGCCCCCACCCCGGCGCCCGCCGCGCGTCACATCAGCTGGGGCCCCGCAGCGCCCCCAGGAGCATCGGCAGCGAGGCGTGCAGCTCTCGCTCCCAGTACGGCCAGCTGTGGGTCCCGGGCCCGTAGAAGTTGGTCGTCACCTGGCGGGCGCCCGCCTTGTCGAGCGCGCCCGCCAGGGCGTGGTTCTGCCGCTCGAAGTCGGCTTCGAGGGCGTTCGTGGCACCCGGCGGGTCCAGCGGGCCGGCGGTACCGTCGCCGCACGACAGGTACACGGGGATCTGCTTGAGTCGCTCGGCCAGGTAGTACGGGTCATGCGCGGCCCACACATCCCGCTGAGCCACGGGGTCGCCCCACACCCTTCGCGGGTCGTCGCCCTGGCCGGCGAAGAAGCCCATGATGCGGTTCACCGATTCGTCGTTCAGCAACGGGTGCACGGATCCGGAGTACGCCGCCGCCGCCTTGAACATGCCCGGGTGGCGGGCCGCGTACATCAGCGCGCCCTGCCCTCCCATGGACAGTCCGGCCACCACGCGACGCGGTCCCGCTCCCCAGTCGTGTTCGAGAAGGCGGCGCAACTCCTTGGTGTGGAACGTCTCCCAGGCGGGGTCGCCACCCTGCCCGTTGTTCCACCAGTCGCTGTACCAGCCGTTCCAGCCGGCCTCCGGCATGACCACGAGGACGTCGCGCAGGCTGTCGACGCGCGCGACGTCGGTCCGGCTCGTCCACGAGGTGTAGTCGCCGCAGCAGCCGTGCAGCAGCCACAGGGTCGGCCAGTGCCGGCGGCGGTCGTCCGGGTTCCAGCCGTCGGGCGTGAGAAGTCGGACCTTGACGGTCCGGCCGCCGAGAGCCGGGGAGCGTACGGACAGATCCACCTGGCGGTCGGCGACCTGGGTGACGGCGACGACCTCGGCGCCACGGGCGGGAGCGGCGGCCACGGAGGGCGCGTTCGGCGTCAGGGCGAGCAGCAGTACGGCCAGGAGGAGCAGGAGGCATCTGGCGCGGCGGATCGTGGCGGCGGTCATGGCGGCTCCTGTCGGTGGGTTCAGTCGCGGCCGGGGAGGACCAACAGGGCGTCTCCGACCGGGCGTTCGCCGGTCGCGTCGGACGGAGCGTTGATCACGTGCCCGTCGGCGACCATGGTGGTGGACCCGCCGCCGTCGAGGTTGATCGCGTCGCGCAGGCCCAGTGCCTTCGCGACCGCGGCGCTCTCTGGGATGCTGAGTCCGAGCGCGCCCGTGCTGCGTCCGTCGGCCGTCACCAGGACGGTCCGTCCGGCGGCGTCGACGCCGGCCAGCGTGCGCGGATTACGCTTGTGCACCCATCCGTAGTAGAAGCTCGGGTTACCGGGCTGGACCATGCCGTCGGCGGCCACGGTGATGTGCGTGCGGCCGTCCCGGACGAGTTCAGGGCCGCCATTGAGGATGCTTGTGCTGGTGGACGGGGAGACGGTACGCCCGTCGGTGTCCTTCAGCACGGCCTGGATCCGCAACTGATGCCCGGTCTGCGCCAGTTCGGCCAGTCGGGAGACGTAGCCTCCGGTCGCCTGTACAGAGCTGCCGCCCTCCGGCAGCGGTCCGCCACGCGGCGATCGCTTCTCAAGTACCCGTCCGTGGCGGTCGAGTACGGCCTCAAGGCCTTCGCCGCTCGGGGTCTTCCCGCTGAACTCGCGGGTGAAGGCTACGAGTTCGTCGTCGTCCTTGCAGGTCGTGTCGTGCAGCGGCAGCGAGGTGGGCGTGTCGTCGGCGGTGCCGCCGCAGTTCCTGATCAGGCCGGGGACGCGGTTGATCCCGTCCAGCGGAATCGAGGCGCCCCGGCCGGCCAGTCTGCCCCGCCAGGTGAGCCGGGCGACGCCGGTCCGTCTCCCGGAGTCCTGGATCACGAGGGAGGGGCGCGTGCCCACGGGTTCGCTCAGCAGCCGGCCGCCGTACACGCCGACGCCGGCCGGATCGCCGGGGGCACCGGCGTTCGGGTCGAGCACGAAGAACCCGGCGTTGACCCCTGCGGTGGCCCCGGCCGCGGCCACGAGCTGACTGGTCGTCTCTCGGTTCTCGAGATCCCGCCCGTACGAGGCTCTCAGCGCGCCGCGGAAGCGGTGCGGGTCGATGGTGAGGACGTCGATCCGCCACGGGCCCCGGTCCGTGGACTTCCCGTCCCACCCGCGATACACGGCGGCACCGGTGAATCCGACCGCCCGAAGCCGGGTGCGCTCGGCCGTGGCCGCGGACTGCGAACCGAACTCCCCGACCCGGACGCGCCATCCGAGCGTGCCGCCCGCGAAGTCCGCCGTCGCCGGTGTGGTGACCTCCTCGGCCCGCGCCTCGAAGCCGTCGTCGCGCAGGCGGGCGACCAGTCCGTCGGCGCTCGCGCGGTCGTTGAGCGCTGCTGGTGGCGCATCGGGATCCGGCGAGCCGGCACCGCCGGGGATGGACACCTCGACCGTCCACCCGAGCGCCTGCGCGTCGGCGCCGCGCACGATACGGGTGAGGGTGACTCCGGGCTGGAGTTCCTGCGTCGTCCGCGTCTCGGGCAGGTCGGCGGGGCCGAGGGGCAATGCGCCGGCCCGCCCTGGGGCGGGCGCCGACGAGGCCGGTACCGGCAGGCCTCCCACGACGGCGAGAACGGACAACACCGCACCTACGCCGAACAGTCTGCTGTTCACGTGCCCCCCACCGGACGAAGAACGACTCCCCCGTAACGGTGCTTGTGGTCGAGACCACTCGTCAAGGCATGTGCACGCCATCCGTGCATACGACGCGGCCTATGACCGTGGGGCCCAGGCCGATGAGGCGTCCCGCAGGTGACCCGCACCGCTCAAGATCGAAAATGTGAAGGCTTCCGGAGTGGCTGGTGACAGCTCTGGACTTTCGTGTTCGCGCTGATGCAGGGTGTGCCCACCGCAGTCGGGGCTCCGCTCGGGCCTGTCCCCCCGGTGGCCCGTGGTCACGACTGCGCGGGCACCCGTCGGGTGCCCGTCCCATTCCAGGTCAACTTCTCCCTGCCCAACAGAAGTTGCGATTCTCCATGCCCAAGGGAAGTCCAGTGAGCCCTCACGGAAGACTCGTCCGCCGCTCCACCCCGCTCGTGCTCGCCGCCGCGCTCGCCCTGTCGGCCACCGCCTGCAGCAAGGAACAGCCCACCACGACCGCCGGCGGCGTGAAGCTGGTCAAATCCGGCCAGTTGACGACGTGTACGCATCTCCCGTACGCGCCGTTCCAGTCGGAGAAGGGGAAGAAGATCGTCGGCTTCGACGTCGACCTGATCGATCTGGTGGCCGACGACCTCGGTCTGAAGCAGGAGATCGTGGACAAGTCGTTCGAGACGATCAAGACGGGCGCGGACCTCAACGCAGGCGTCTGCGACGTGGCCGCCGCGGGCATGACGATCACCCCCGAGCGCAAGCAGCACCTCGACTTCTCGATCCCCTACTTCGACGCCAACCAGGCACTGCTGGCCCGTAAGGGTGTCAAGGCGACATCGCTGGACACCATCAAGAGCGGCAAGATCAAGCTGGGATCGCAGTCGGCCACCACCGGCGAGGACACCGCGCACGCCGGCGGCATCGACTCCAAGTCGTTCGAGAGCTCGGACGCCGAGCTGAACGGACTGCGCACCGGTCAGGTGGACGTCGTGATCCAGGACTACCCGGTGGTCCAGGACTGGCTCAAGGACCCCGCCAACGCGGCGAAGTTCAGCGTCGCGGGCACCGTCGAGACGGGTGAGAAGTACGGCTTCGCCGTGCGCAAGGGGGGCAACGCCAAGCTCCTCGCCGCCATCGACAAGGCCATCAAGAAGGCCAAGCAGGACGGCACGTACAAGAAGCTGTACGAGAAGTGGATCGGCCCGATGCCCGCGGAGGCCGCGTCCCAGTGACCTCCTCCCACGCACCCGTCGCGGGGAAGGCCCCGGCCCAGCCCGCCGCGCGCCCGCGCCTCTCCCCGCGCCGGCGGCGCAGCATGCTCCGCGGCGCGCAGTACGCCGTCCTGGCCGGCGCGGTGATCACTGTCGCCGTACTGGCCGACTGGCACCAGTTGCAGCAGCAGTTCCTCGAACTGTCCGTGGCCAAGCGGATGTTCCCGGATCTCCTGACGGTGGCGCTGGCCAACACGGTGGCGTACACCCTGTCCGGATTCGCTGTGGGCCTCGTACTCGGCCTGGTCATCGCCCTCATGCGGCTCTCCTCGGTCGCCCCCTATCGCTGGCTCGCCTCGCTGTACATCGAGGTGTTCCGCGGACTGCCCGCCCTGCTGATCTTCATCTTCATCGGGGTCGGCGTCCCTCTGGCGTTCCCCGGTCTCGCCATCCCCGGTGGCGCGTACGGACAGGTCGCCGTGGCCCTGGGCCTCGTGGCCGCCGCGTACATGGCGGAGACCATCAGGGCCGGCATCCAGGCCGTGCCGCGGGGCCAGCTGGAGGCCGCGCGAACGCTGGGCATGTCCCACGCGAGGGCCATGTGGTCGATCGTCATCCCCCAGGCCTTCCGCATCATCGTGCCGCCGCTCACCAACGAACTGGTCCTTCTCTTCAAGGACTCGTCACTCGTGCTGTTCCTGGGCGTCTCCCTGCAGACCCGTGAACTCACCAAGTTCGGACGGGACTTGGCCAGCGAGACCGCCAACACCACACCCATCTTCGTGGCCGGTCTCTGCTACCTGCTGATCACCGTCCCGCTGGGGTACGTGGTGCGCCGCCTGGAGGCGGGCCATGCGAAGGCGCGGTGAGCGATGAGCGCCAGCGATCCCTCCGGCACCATGAGAGAACACAAGGGGACGGGCATGACGAATGCCACCACCACCGCCGACACGTCCGCGCCCGCGCCGGCCCGGGCGATCGAGGTCCGCGCGCTCCACAAGTCCTTCGGTGACCTCCAGGTCCTGCGCGGCATCGACTTCACTGTCGACACCGGCGAAGTGGTGTGCGTCATCGGCCCATCCGGGTCGGGCAAGTCGACGTTGCTGCGCTGCACCAACCTGCTCGAACAGCCCACTCAGGGCCAGGTCCTCATCGCCGGAACCGACATCACCGACCCGGATGTGGACATCGACCGGCTGCGTCGCCGTATCGGCATGGTCTTCCAACAGTTCAATCTCTTCGCGCACTTGACCGTCCTGGACAACCTGACGATCGCTCAGCGCCGGGTGCTGGGCCGGGACAGGACCGAAGCGGAACAGGTGGCCCGGCAGAACCTGGCCCGCGTCGGACTCGCGGACAAGGAAGGCAGCTACCCCTCACAGCTCTCGGGCGGCCAGCAGCAACGGGTGGCCATCGCCCGCGCTCTGTCGATGGGCCCCGAGCTGATGCTGTTCGACGAGCCCACGAGCGCGCTCGACCCGGAACTCGTCGGGGACGTCCTCGCCGTCATGCGCGGCCTCGCGGACGACGGGATGACGATGATGGTCGTGACCCACGAAATGGGCTTCGCCCGGGAAGTGGCCGACCGTGTCGTCTTCATGGACGACGGCGTCATCGTCGAACAGGGAAGCCCCGACGAGGTCCTGGGCAACCCGAGCCATCCACGCACCCGGGAGTTCCTCGCCCGAGTCCTACGCCCGGCGGACACCCTCACGGAGTCCTGACGGGATACGACGCCCCCTGCCGCAGACGGACGGCCGGGACACATCTCGCCACGCACCGCTCCCGCTCCCCCGGGGTGCGACCCGCCAAGGCGACAGATCCCGGAACCCCTCATACACACGCGCGCCACGGCGAGCGCAGCCCGGCCCACGCCCCTGGTCGCCGACCAGGGGCGTAGTCACGATCCTCGACAGGATCACTCACGGGTACACCATCGGCCACAGGGGGCCGCTGTTCCGAGCGGCAGTGTTTCCGGTACGGCTCGCTCGTCGGCGGTCACATGTTTCCCGGTGAGTACGGGCCGGAACGGCAAACCACCGCGCAGCCAAGGCACGTGCCCGGGCAGAGCACTCGAAGAGCTGGTCACCGGGTGGCGGGCCTGCCGACGCCGTACAGCAAGGTGTCGACGACGCGTGTGGCGAGGGCGTCCACGGCGGCGTCGGAGTCCGGCGCCTCGGCCGCAGCCTCGTGGATGAGGGCGTAATAGACGCGCCGCGCCCAGTCCACATCGGTGTCGGGCGCCAGAAGGCCCGCATCGCGGGCACGCACGAACAGCCGCTCGCACCGGGCCAGGACCTCGCCGTGCACGCGCGCGGCCTCAGGGGCGCCGGTCGGGTCGGCACCCATGGCGAAGCCCCATCCGATCTTCACGCGGAGCACGTTCGCGGTGACCTGGTAGAGGGCGACCGCCGGCGGGGCGGTTTCCGGCCGGGCGGCTTCGACGGCCTCGTGGAACCGCTGTGTCGCCCAGGTGGTCAGTGCCGTGATCAGGGCGTCCCGTGAGGCGAACCGCCGGTGCACGGTCGTCCGCGCGACCCCGGCGGCCTCGGCGACCTGCTCCATCGTCGCCGCCGGGTTCGCCGACAGCACGCGCTCGGCAGCTTCGAGGATCGCTCGAACGGTCCGCTCGGTGTCGGCACGCATCGGCTTGGCGGGGTCGGGCAGCGCCATGGGTGCCGATCCTTCCGGGTCTGTGGGTGACTCCATGAGGATACGACGGTGTGGCGACTCACGGATAACTTGCAACATCAGTGATGCATGTTTTAATGATTGCGCATCATGTGAGACGCAGCTATCTACGGAGGTACACCATGGACCTGCAGCTGAAGGGCAAGGCCGCGCTGATCACGGGCGCGAGCCGGGGTATCGGCCTGGCCGTCGTTCGCGCCCTCGTCGGCGAAGGCGTCCGCGTCGTCGCAGCAGCCCGCACCCCCACACCGGAACTGAGGGCGACCGGCGCCACACCCGTGGCGGTGGACCTGTCCGATCCGGCCGCGGCGGAGCGTCTGGTCACCGAGGCCGTGACCGAACTGGGCGGCATCGACGTCCTGGTCAACAACGTCGGGGGCGGCGACGCGGGCCTGAGCGGCGGCTTCCTCGGCATGACCGACGCGCAGTGGGCGGAGGTGGTGGACCTGAACTTCTTCGCCACCGTCCGTGTGACGCGCGCTGCCCTGCCCGCGCTGCTGGCGACCCGCGGCGCGATCGTGAACATGTCCTCCAACGGCGCCCGTGTCCCGAGCAGCGGACCGCTCGCGTACACCACCGCCAAGGCCGCACTCACCGCCTTCGGCAAGGGACTCGCGGAGGAATTCGGCCCGCAAGGTGTCCGGGTGAACACCGTCTCCCCCGGACCGGTCCGAACCGCCCTCTGGGAAAGCCCCACCGGCTACGGAGCCGAACTCGCGGCATCCCTGGGGATCCCGCAGGCCGAACTCGTGGCCGGACTCCCCGCAGCGACCGGCATGCTCATCGACCGGCTCATCGAACCGGACGAGGTCGCAGCCCTCGTCACCTACCTCGCCTCACCACGCGCCGCGGCGACCACGGGCACCGACCACCTCATCGACGGCGGATCCGTCAAAACCGCCTAGCAAACAGGCGCACACGACAGCAGGACGTCATTCCTCAAACAGACGCCGGCAGCACTCCGCCTCGGCATGACGCCCGATCTCACCGATCGCTTCCGTCACCATGCTCTCGGTCCGTGAGGGGAGCGCGCGCCGCCTCCGGGACCACCGGTCGGCGGACTGCCGCGAAACCCTCTGGATCCGGATCCGATTGCACCGCATCCTGCTGGGATGCACTTCTCCATCAACATCCCCAACTTCGGTGACTTCGCCGACCCCCGTAACGTCGCGACCGTGGCGGCCGCCGCCGAACAGGCGGGCTGGGACGGGCTCTTCGTGTGGGATCACGTGCTGCACCGATATCACCAAGGGCGTCCCTTCGGGGATCCGTGGATGCTCCTGACCGCCGCCGCACTGGCGACCTCGCGGGTCCGGCTGGGCACCCTGCTGACGCCGGTCCCGCGTTACCGGCCGCAGCAACTCGCCCGCCAGGTCGCCACGCTGGACCAGCTCAGCGGCGGCAGGGTGATCTTCGCCGCGGGTCTGGGCGGTCCGGTCGAGGACGAGTACCGCAGCTTCGGCGACGCCGCCGAGCCGCGTGTCCTCGCCGAGCGACTGGACGAGGGGCTGGAGCTGCTGGGGCACTTGTGGTCGGGCGAGCCGGTGAACCACCACGGCCGGCACTACGAGGTCCGGGACGTGACGATGCTCCCCGCCACCGTGCAGCGGCCCGCTCCCCCGGTGTGGATAGGCGGATTCTGGCCACGCCGTGCGCCCATGCGGCGGGCAGCGCGCTGGGACGGCGCGGTGCCGCTGTTCGAGACGGCCCGCCATGGGCATGTGCCGGACACAGCAGAGGTACGCGAACTGGTCGGCTACGTGCGCAACCAACGTAAGGCCGGGACGGACCGGCCCTTCGAGTTCGTGCTCGGCGGCGCCACATCCCCCGACGCGGCCAAGGCCAAGGACGTGATCGGACCGCTGCACGACGCGGGCGCCACCTGGTGGGACGAACGGCAGATCCAGACCGGCCCCGACCTGGACCGCCTGACCCCGGTTCTCCGCCGGATCGAGGCGGGGCCGCCAGTGCTCTGAGACATCCTTGAAGTTGGTCAGCCCTCGTGCCGTCGCCCCAGCAGGCGGGCCTGTGCCCTCTTCAGCTGGGCGAAGCCTCTGCGCGCGTACGCGGCCGTATTCGAGCCGACCCGCGCCGCGCACGCGTGCATCCGTCCGTACCGGCCCCGGAACGCTTCCGCCGGCCGCATACCGCGTACCCCCTCGATCACCAGCGGCTTCCCACCCATTGACGCTCCGCGCGACAGATCGAAGAATGGGCGCCTCCCACCTGACAACGTTGTCGTGTGAAAGAGGTCCCGCACATGTCGCACCATCCCACGCAGATCGACCGCCGGAGATTCCTGCAACTCCTGGGCTTGTCGAGCGCCCTGGCCGCCCTGCCGGCCATCGCCGTGGCGAACTCCGCCCAGGCTCTGGACAGTTCCACCGGTTCGGCCGGCTCCGCCTCTCCCCCGGACGAGACAGCAGCCACATACCACCGCGTCCTGCTCCAGCACACCCACTGGTCCGAGACGCAGTGGGACGAGGCGCGGGGCTACTACACGGACAAGGATTTCGGTTTCGCCGTCGTTCTCGGCCATGCGGTGCTGCTCACGCACGGCACGTACGACAACGAAATGGCCGGCGTCGACCGGGACACTCTCAAGGAGCGCACCCTCACGACGATCCGGCACTTCGCGGCGTCGAACCGGCTCACAGGCGGGTCCCAGTGGGGCCGCAAGCTGTTCTTCGACACCACGTTCCAGTCGTACTTCATCCTGGCCGCGCGTCTCCTCTGGGACGATCTGGACAGCGCGACGCGCACGAACGTCGACACCATCATTCGTGAACAGGCCGCGTACACCACGAAGTTGGGCACCGGTGACGACCCCGACTCCGGCGACTGGACACCGAACGGCCTCAAGGGCGGCTACGTGGGGGACACGAAGCTGGAGGAGATGGGGCTGTACGCGCAGACGCTCGCACCCGCCCTCGCATGGGCGCCGGACGACCCGCGCCGCCCGGACTGGGAGTCGGGCTACGGCACCTGGTCGCGCAACGAGGCGGGGCTTCCCCCGGCCGACCTCGCCAATCCGGCGCTCGTCGACGGCGTCGCCGTCTCCCGCAACACGGCCCGGAATCTGTACGACACGTTCATCGTCGAGAACCACGGATCCTTCGGCCCGCACTACCAGGAGGAGTTGTGGCGTACCTCGGGACGCAACGCGGCGCACTTCCTGGCCGCCGGGCAGCCGCTGCCGCAGGTGCTGACCGCGCAGCCCAACGCGCGGCCGCTATGGCGCACGTTGCTCGGAGTGATGAGTGACGCCGGTGAGCCGTTGATGCCGATGGTGAACGACCGCGAGCACCTGTACGGCAGGGACGTGATCCCGCTCGCGTTCCTGGCGCAGGTGACGGGCGACCGGGCGGCGGCACGGGCCGAACAGGCGCTGGCCGAACGGCTCGAGGCCTACCAGAAGTACCCGCCGGAGTACCGACTGGCCAAGTTCTCGGGTGAGCCGAAGTACGAGCCGGAGGCCCGGGCCGAGCTGGCCATCAGCTATCTCCTGCACGTGTGGGCGGCCGCGAAGGGCGAACGAGTCCGGCCGCTGTCTGCGGACGAGCTCTTCACCCAGGCGTCGGGGGTCACGGACTTCGGCCCGGGTCCCGGTCTCGTCTCGCACCAGACGCGGGCCGCGTGGGCGGGTGCCGTCAGCAAGCCCGGCTTCGTGAAGTTCGCCTGGCAACCGGCCCACGACGACTGGCTGTTCAAGATCAGCGGTGGTACGCCGATGTTCCTGCCGACGACCACGGGCAAGGTCGCGCAGCGAACCGTCCGGACGTACACCGCCGGGCGCGACGGATTCGACGGGAGCGCCACGGTGCTGCGTCTGGACAGTGGATACGCGGGCTTCACGACACTGCCTACGGGCGCCGTTGTCTACGCGAGCTCCGGAACGACCGCCGGGGAAGGGCACCTCGAGGTGCACAACCTGACCATGCCGGGGATGGCCGGCCTCGACGGCGCACGTACGTACCGTTTCGAGGAGGGTGAGGTCGAGGTACGCGCGCAGGATGCGGACACCTCTCCGACCGCGGCTGCGGCGCGCGTCGACGACGTAAGCTTCTCCCGCGCCACCGTGCGGCACATACGCATGCTCGGGGTGCGCCCCGATCCGACGTACGGCTACTCCCTGTACGCGTTCGAGGTGCGCGACGGTGCGGGCGGCACCGACCTCGCACATGGCGCGACGGCCACCTCGTCCTCGAACGATCCGGGCAAGGGTCCGGAGCTGGCCGTCGACGGTGATCTCGCGACGCGCTGGGCGGTCGCCAAGGCCGAACGCGCGCGTGCCGACAGCTGGTTGGCGGTGGACCTGGGCGCCGAGCGCGAGGTCGACCGCGTCACGCTGCGCTGGGAGGCGGCGGCCGGGCGTGCGTATCGCGTGCAGGGTTCGGCGGACGGCGAGCGCTGGGAGGACCTGGCGGCCTGGCCGGTCCCCGATGTGAGCAGCCGGGGTGGCTGGCTCGACATCGATGGGCGTGCCGGGCTTGTCGTGCGCGGATCGGATGCGGACCGTCCGATCGCCGTGTACGGCGACACGATCCTGGCCGCCGACGGGCCTGCGGCGCCGGTCGTGGTCGAAGGATATGCGGGTGCCTCGGTCGACACGCTGCGCGCGCTGGCGCGGAACGCCTCGCCCACGGCTGGGAGCAAGGCGGTCCAGGTGGCATTCACGGAGGAGCACCTGAGCCTGTTCAACCTCTCGGGCGACGCGGTCACCACGACGGTGGACGTGCCGCAGTCCGGTGCACGTCGTCTGGTGTTCCAGGGAGACCAGACTCTGACCGACGGCGGAACGACTTTCCAGGCCGAGCTCGGAGCATCTGACGCCCTTCTGCTCGCTCCCCGGTTCACGCTGGCTCCCGTGGCGGGTGCGGGACGGCTGCCCTCCGGACTGCGCGTACGTGTGATGGACGGCGCCACCGTGCAGCTCTCCGGGGCGAGTTGCCGCGTTCGCGTGGAGGGGCAGCGCCGCAGCGAGGTCGCCGTCGTGCGGCGTGGGCGTGAGACGACGCTCCGCCTTCACGACGCGACCGCTTTCCCCCTCGACGACCTCGCCCTCGACCGCACCGTGTTCCCCACCAGTCCGCTGCCTGCCGGCATGTCGGACCCGTCCGCGGCGGTGGACGGCAACCCGGAGACCTCGTGGCGGCCCGGTCCCGACGGGCGGATGGTCGTCGACCTGGGCGCGCGGATGCCGTTGCGTTCGCTCGAGGTCGCCTGGACGGACGCCGGGGCGCCCGCTCTCAGCGTCGAGGTCGGCGACGACGGTGTCACCTACCGAGCTGCGGGCCGCGCCGGCGGGCGCGGCCGTGTCCGTGCACTCGACCTCGACACGTCGGCGCGGTACGTCGCCGTGAAGGTCGAGGGTCGGCTGTCCGGGGACGCCCGCCTCAGCCAGCTCACCCTGCGCTGAGACATCGCACAGAACACATCCCGAGGGGCCCGGCCCGGTCACGCGGCAAGCCGGGTCCCTCCCCGTCTCGCGCGGGGCGAACTCCGCGTCTACGACCTCAGCTCCCCCTCGCAGCAGGGCCACACCTCACCGCAGGGTTTTTCGTCCGGCCCCTTGGCCTGCCCCCCTGAGGCGTCCGCACGGGCTGATACGCCCTGACCCCATACGCATGACCAGCACGCGGTTGCGCGCACCGGCTGGCCGGCACGGCCGCCGACGTCCCGGACAGCAGCATGTGTTGGAGCACGGTGCCGCCGAGGGCGAACGTACGGGACCGATGTCACCGGACCGCCGGGCCGGCGCCTGCGCCTGCGCGGACAGCGCGACACCCGCGGGACCCACAGCATCCGCCGCACCCGCCGCACCCGCCGCACCCGCCGCACCCGCCGCACCCGCCGCACCCGCCGCACCCGCGAAGGCGAACCACGCCTACTCCCCAGGCCGGTTGAGGTGCAGCACAGAGGTCGCGACGACCACGGCGAAAACCGCGCCCGCGTTGATCCCGAGCGCGGTGGGCGAGGCGAGCAGGTTACGCGTGGTGCCCTGCGCATCCGCCCCGGCGACGCCGAGCACGGCACCGACCGCGAGCGCCGCGACGGTTCGCGGCAGCCGGAGCCCGGTGACCGCCAGCGCCTCCCGCCCCTGCGCATGAGCCAACAGAGCGTCGTACTCGACGGACAGCGGACACAGGACAGAGGAACCGAGCGAGCCCTCACGGCGAGGGCTCAACGCGGGGCGGAACATCGGGGCGACGAGTCCAGCGGGGAACAGCGGCAGGCGTCGGCACGCAGAGGTGGACGCGGTGGGGGTGCGTCGCCTGGATCACGCCGAAGGGGAACAGTCCCCAGAACCGCTGGTCGACACGCTGGGTGCGACAGAGCACCCCGGCCACCGGGCTCCCGCACACTGTGCGGGGGCGGACGCGACCTTCGGCCAAGGCATGATCCGGCCCCAGTGACGTGTGGGCCGTTCCATCGTGCCGGGCCGAGTGGTTCTCCCGTCACCCCATGGGTGCCTATGAGCCGACGGCCCGGCCCCGGCAGAAAGCAAGGCAATGACCTTCGACCCCCTGGCGTTCCTCACCGCCTTCGGGCTGATCTTCCTCGCGGAACTCCCCGACAAGACCATGTTCGCCTCGCTGGCCATGGGCACCCGGATGCGGCCGCTGTACGTGTGGTTCGGCACCTCCACCGCCTTCGTCGTGCATGTCGCGATCGCCATCGGCGCGGGCAGCCTGCTCAGCCTGCTTCCGGGCACGGCCGTCAAGCTCGTCTCCGCCGCCCTGTTCGCCTTCGGAGCCGTCGTCCTGCTGCGCGGCGGGGACGAGGACGACGAGGAAGGCCCCGCCACGACCGTCACCGGTTTCTGGCCCGTCTACACCACCGCCTTCATGGCCATCTTCATCAGCGAATGGGGCGACCTCACCCAGATCACCACCGCCAACCTGGCCGCCACCAACCCCTGGCTGCCCACCGCCCTCGGTTCGATCCTCGCGCTGATGTCGGTCTCCGCCCTCGCCCTGCTGGTCGGCCGCTTCATCGCCAAGCGTGTCCCCCTCAAGACCGTGCAGCGCATCGGTGCCGCGTGCATGGCGGGACTCGCCATCTGGACCCTGATCGAGGCCTTCACCGCCTGACGCCGCGACGTGAACGCCTGACGGGCCTCAGGCCGGGTGCTCAGCTCCTACCCTGCGCCCGATCGACCCGTCCGGCGACGATCCAAGGGCGCGCTTTGACTTCACGAGAGCAGCGGTCACCGGCGCTACGGTCCGGCCGCCGTGGAGACCGTCGAGGCGCTGAACTGCCTGCGGTCGAGGGCCGTACTCCGCACCGAAAAGGCGCGCACCATGCTCGGATGGGAACCGCGCGACACGGCGACCACGATCGTCGACACTGCCGAGAGCCTCATTCAACTCGGGCTCTGTGAAGGCGAAACGCCCCGCTCCGGCCGGTAGGCATTCGGTCGGTCGGGGCGGGAGCGGCTCGGTTTCCGCCCGATCAGTCTGCAGACCCGTGACAGCTGCGCGACACGTACCCGGCGGCCTGCTCCCTGCGCGGCGCGCACACGTCGGACGTGAGTTCTCCGCCGCGCAGGGCACGTCGCCGGTCTGCATTGCCCATGACCTCACCCCGCGACGTGCGCCAGTGCGATCGCCTCGCCGCAGGGTGCCCGCCAACCACGGCGCCGGGCTGTCAGCCGACCGACGGAACCGCAGTCCCGGATCCGCTACGGGCGGCGCGGGAACGCCGCCGCGTCGCGATCGCAATGGCCGTCCCGATGCCCGCCATCAGCAGTCCGATCCCACCGAAGACCAGTGGAATCAGCCACAGTGAGACAAACCCGTCGATCCTCGCGTCCTGCGGGTCGTCGGCGCGGTACAGGACATCGACCCGCTCGCCCGTGTCGTACGACGGCGGGTTGGAGCCCGATGAGCCCTGGAACGTCGTCGGCGTGCCGCCCGCCGGCGTGAACTCGACCACCGGGTACGCCACGGGCCCGCTGCTCTGCCCCGACTTGGTGGATGAGCTGATATGGCCGCTCTCCCACTCCAGGTACACCACGGTTCCCTCGGCACGCTGCGCGTCCTGCACGAACGAGATCGACACCCCCGCGACAATTGCCCCGACGGCGAAGAACAGCGTCCCGAACGCGATGACCCCGAACGTGATCCACCAGCCGGCGCTCCGCCGCCCACGTGCCTGAACCTGCACAACGTCCCTCTCATTCGTCCGGAAGTAGGGGACGCTATCCCAGGCGTAAGGGCCGCTGCACACCCGCCCCACCTCGTTCACGATGCGGAGCAACTCCGGGGCCCGGTACCCGGCCGGCGCACCTACCGCGAGGGCGGCCACACACCCTGGACCTCCGCCCAACTCCAGGCCCACAGAACCGTGTCAGCGCCCTGCCCGCGCGGACGGGTCGGCACGTACAACTACCGTCTCGCGGTCACGGTCGAGGTCGCGGGCATCCAGGCGGACGGGTCCCCGGCCGCGAGCGCCGGCAACCGCGCGGACTGCGGTACGGGCATCAGCTGAGGGCACACGCGGACATCTCGCACGGGTGAGGTCAGCTGTTCTCGCCGTAAGCCGCCGCGATCTCCTCCGACCCGGCCCACCGGCTGTACGTCGGCTGCTGCGGCCAGCCCTCCGGCGAGTCCTGCCACACCTCCTGGCGGCCGTACGGCAGCAGGTCGACCAGGCCGAACAGATGACTCAACTGCTCGGTGCCGCGGCCGTCCGTGTGCCAGGTCCGGTACACCTTGTCGCCGTCGCGCAGGAACACGTTGACCCCGAATCCGGCGTTCGGCGGGGAGCCGACGTCGCTGCCGAACGAGCTGTTCGCCGTCGAGTACCAGGTCATCTCGTTCCCGACCTTCCGCTTGTAGGCGAGTGCCTCGTCGATCGGCCCCTGCGTGACGATCACGAACCGGGCGTCGAACTTCTCCAGGCCGAGGAGCCGGGTGAACTGGGTGGTGAAGCCGGTGCAGCCGCTGCACTGCCACTCCGCGTCCTCGAACCACATGTGGTTGTAGACGATCAGCTGCGGGTGGTCGCCGAAGATCTCCGCGAGGCGGACGGGACCGTCCTCGCCCTCCAGGACGTAGTCGGGCATCTCGACCATCGGCAACCGACGGCGCTGGGCGGCGATCGCGTCGAGCTCCCGGGTGGCGGCCTTCTCCCGGACGCGCAGCGCCGCCAGCTCCTTCTGCCAGGTGGCCGCGTCGACGACGGGCGGGAGGGCGTTCTCGGTGGTGGACATGGTGCCTCCGGGGGGATCTGGTGCCTGTCTGGGAGTACTGACTTCCCGGGCGGCCGGAAGTCATCGGTCGTCCACCGGCAACCCTCTACTTGTTCGGCCCCCTGAAGCGGCCGAACGCCTTCGTGAAGGCGGTCAGCGGCGAACCGTCCAGTCTGTCCGAACCCTGGTCGGCCGGCCGGGGCACACCGGCGCCGCCGGTCGCCGCCAGCGCGGCCTGCGCCGCCTCGGCCGCCTCCCGGTAGAGATCGCAGGACTTCGTCATGGCCTCCAGCGCCTCGGCGTACCTGGCGACCATGCCCTGGGCGTGGACCAGTTCCTCGTCCTGGGTGAGCAGGTGCCAGCCCTGGCGCAGTCGCGTCAGGGCCCGCTCGGCCTCGGCGGGCAACGGCCGCGGCAGCGCGGCGAACTCCCTGATCCTGTCGAGGAGTTCGGTCGGTTCGGAACCGTCCAGGAAGACACTGCGCACTGTGAAGCGCTCCGCCTCGTAACCCGGGACGGTCGGCACGGTGGGCAGGACGACGGCGCCGCCGCGCGGCATCCGCACGCTCAGCTCCCGCTTCATCGCGACGTCGGCGATCTGGGCCTGGCCCGGCGTGGCCCGATGCTCGACCACCCGGTGCCGCAGGCTCGGCGGCAGGAACGTCGAGACCGGCTTCTGCCCCATCGCGTCCGGCGTCATCGCCTCGTGCACCACGACGTGGATGAACCAGCTGTTGCGGGTGCAGTCCCGCAGCCGGTGGCGCAGCTCGTCGTCGTCCTTCGGCAGGTGGTTCGTCGCTCGCAGCCGCACGCCGGACACCGCGTCGTGGTCCCAGTCGACCCGGTCGCTGTCGGGCCAGAACATGGTGGCGGGCGAGGGCCAGCGCGCGTCCCATGCGCGCTCCGCCTCGGCGGCGAGGACCCACGGGACGCCCTCCCCTTCCTTGCGGCGGGCCTCGGGGTCGTACGTCGTCAGCTGTGCGCGCACAGTGACGTCGTCGGCGACGCGCCAGCGGGCCTCGAAGAGGCGACGGGCCGAGGGACCGGGGTCTGCGGACCCGTCCCGCGGGTGCAGGGCGGTGGAGCGGGCCGCCTCGACGGGGTCGAGGTCCAGGAAGTCGTCGAGTACCCCGGCCGCCTTGAGGGCGATCAGGTTGCGCCGGACGTCCTGCTCGGGCTCGGGCCCGAGATGGCGCCCGCGCCCCAGCCACGCGGTGTCGGGGGCGGTGGTCGATGAGCTGCTCTTCTTGGCCATGGAATCGTTCTGTGAGTGATTGGGGGTCCGACCAGTATGGTCCCTGCACCCGTCGATGGAAGCGGAACCCCCGTCCCCGACTTCGCCGACCGCCACGGGGCGGCCCGAAACCCGACGTCAGGCGTGTGGCGGCGGCTTCGGGGCGTGGCGCGTGCGCATGTCGTCGATCGGCGCCTGGAGCACCAGTACCGACAGGTCGTCCTCGACGGGACCCGTCCCGAAGTCGTGCGCCGCTCGCCGCACATGCTCCGCGAGCGCCTTCGCGCCGAGGCCCATGCCCTGTCGGAGCACATCCGCGAGACCGTCGTTGTCGTCCAACTGCCAGTTGCCGCGACGCCGTTCGGTGACGCCGTCGGTCACACACAGCAGGGTTTCACCGGGCGCGAGATAGAACGTGCTGGCACGGAACTCGGCGCCCTCGTCGATGCCGAGCAGCATCCTGGGTTCGCAGGCCGGCTCCACTCTGCCGTCGGTGAACAGATGGAGGGGCGGGGGGTGGCCGGCGCTGGCGACCCGGCAGCTGGCTCCTGCCACGACGGGGTCGACGGCCAGCTCTCCGTACAACAGGCTCAGGAAGCGGGTGGCCGCCTGCTCGCCGTCGGCCGTGAGGGCTTCGGCGCTCTCCTCCGCCATGGCGGTGTTCAGCCGGTCGAGCACCGATTCGACTCCGTGGCCTTCGCGCGCGAGGAGGCGCACCAGGTGCCGGGCGAGTCCGGTGACGGACATCGCCTCCGGGTCCTTCCCCTGTACGTCCCCGAGCAGGAAGCACCAACGGCCCTCGTCCTTCGGGAAGATGTCGTAGAAGTCACCACCGACGGTCTGGCCCTCGCCGTGCGGCTCGTAGACGATCGCGCTGTCGATTCCCGCGATGCTGGCCAGGGTCGACGGCAGCTGCCTGCGCTGGAGGGCGACGCTGATGGACGTCTGTCTCGCGTACTGGCGGGCGGTGTAGACGGCCTGCGCGACGCGGCGGGCCACGTCGTCCACCATGCGCACCACCGCGTCGGTCATCTGCAGCTGCCCTGCCCGGCCAAGGAGGAGAACCCCGACGTCCGTGTCACGGACGGTGAGCGGGAAGGCGAACGCCGACCCGCCCGCACGGTCGGACCCGCCGCTCTCCGGCCAGGGCCAGGGCGTGCCCCCGGCCCGGATGCCGGAGGACGGTGACATGCGTTCGAGTTCCTCGCGCAGCGGCACTATGCGCCGCTCGTCGACGTGCCAGACCCGGGACAGTTTCAGCCCTCTCCCCTGGGTTCTCAGCCAGATGCCGCACCAGTCCGCGAGCCGGGGTACGAGGAGCTGGGCCGCCAGCGCGGCGACCATGCCCTGGTCCAGCTGCCCGGCCAGGAGCTCACTTGTCTCGGCGAGGAACGACGGACCGCTGCGGTCCACCCATTCGGCGGCATACCCATGGCTGCGCGCAGGGTGGTCCGGCGGCGTCGCGTCATCTTGTGCCGGCTGCGGGGTCCCGGGTCCGCCGTTCTCGCCGGTAGCGGCCGGGGTGGCGTCGTTCCCCAGAGGTTCCGGCTCGACCGACGATGCCTCGAGCCGGAACCACACCCGCTTCTCCGAACGACGGTAGGTCACCCCCCAGGCCTGGGAGAGCGCGCTCACCAGCTGGAGGCCGTAGCCGGGTTCGCCGTGCCGGGTGTCCGCCGCGCCGCGA
Organism: Streptomyces sp. NPDC107517; assembly: GCF_055582645.1. Lineage (NCBI taxonomy): Bacteria > Bacillati > Actinomycetota > Actinomycetes > Kitasatosporales > Streptomycetaceae > Streptomyces > Streptomyces sp. NPDC107517. Next base: position 153,690 of record NZ_JBVJPM010000006.1, read on the forward strand.
AGGCCTCTGGAGGGGTGGCGGTCCACGACCTCCACGACGACGGCCATAGCGGTGTCCGGGTGCCGCTCCAGACGGCAGACCACGTCGATGTCCGTGCCGGCGTACACGACTGCATTGGTGACCAGCTCGCTGACCAGCAGGACTGCGTTGTCGACGAGCCCTGGCGGGACGCTCCCAGGAGCGGGAACCGGGTCCTGGCCCGGCGTCGCGGTGGACGGCGCCCCACCCGTGAGCACCGCACGCACGAATCTTCGCGCCTGTGCGGACGCGAGCTGGTTCGCCGGCAACTCCTTGCTGCACACGAAATCAGCCGAGTGTGCGGGCAACGGGATCACGACGCCCCCTGGGTGCGCAATCAGCGCGTGGGAGAAGTATTTTCGCGCCCCTTATAATATGACAAACATGCTCAAACAGACCGCTGGTGTGCGCGACGAACTCCGGGCGGAGGGTGGTTCATGACCATGGACACGACGCGGTCGGACGCGGCCCACCTGGACACCACGGAATCCGGCCAGTGGGTCCGTACGAGTGAGCTGCGCCCGCTCCTCGCCGCGATGAAGGCCCTCTGCGACGGTGATTTCACGGCGCGTACAGACGGTTGGTGGGAAGAGGGCGATGTCTCCCCACAGGACCCTGTGGTCGCGGAGATGGGCGCGGTCCTCAATCGGATCATCGCGCGGAACGACCATCTCGCCACGGAGCTCCAGCGCGTCCGGCACGAGATCATCCGGCGGGGCCGGCTGGACGAGCGCATCTCGGCGAGTCCGGGTTCGGGAACCTGGACGACGAACGTCGAGGCCGCCAACACGGCAATCGAAGCGCTGGTGGGGCCCGTCGCCAAGGCCACCCGGGTGCTCGACGCCGTCGCGGACGGCGATCTGACCCAGCACGTCGATCTGCACGACGGCAGCCGCCAGCTCCGCGGCGATCTGCGCCGCCTGGGCATCGGCGTGAACCGCATGGTGGACCAGCTCTCACAGTTCACCGGAGAGGTGACCCGAGTCGCCCGTGAGGTGGGCACCGAAGGGCGTCTGGGGGGCCGCGCGAAGGCACAGGGCCTGTCCGGCGACTGGCTCCACGTGACCGAGGCGGTCAACACGATGGCGTCGCGGCTGACGGCGCAGGTGCGGGACATCGCGGTGGTCACCACCGCCGTGGCCCGCGGCGACCTGACGCAGCAAGTGACCGTCGAGGCCACCGGCGAGCTGCTGGAGCTGAAACTCACCGTCAACACGATGGTGGACCAGCTGCGGGCATTCGCCGACGAGGTCACGCGCGTCGCCCGCGAGGTCGGCACCGAAGGCCAGCTCGGCGGACGCGCTCAGGTCAGGGGCGTGTCCGGGGTCTGGAAGGACCTCACCGACAACGTGAACTTCATGGCGTCGAACCTGACCTCCCAGGTCCGCAACATCGCCCAGGTCACCACCGCCGTCGCCAACGGCGACCTGAGCCAGAAGATCACCGTGGACGCGCGGGGCGAGATCCTTCAGCTGAAGTCGACGATCAACACGATGGTCGACCAGCTCTCCGCCTTCGCCGACGAGGTGACCAGGGTCGCCCGCGAGGTCGGCACCGAGGGGCAGCTCGGCGGACGTGCACAGGTCAGGGGCGTGTCCGGGGTCTGGAAGGACCTCACGGAGAGCGTCAACTTCATGGCCGACAACCTGACGTCCCAGGTCCGCAACATCGCGCAGGTCGCCACCGCCGTCGCCGAGGGTGACCTCGGGAAGACGATCACCGTGGAGGCCAAGGGAGAGATCCTCGAGCTGAAGTCGACGATCAACACGATGGTCGACCAGCTCTCCGCCTTCGCCGACGAGGTGACCAGGGTCGCCCGCGAGGTCGGCACCGAGGGCAACCTGGGTGGTCAGGCCCAGGTCAGAGGCGCGTCCGGGGTCTGGAAGGACCTCACCGACAACGTGAACTTCATGGCGCGAAACCTGACCTCCCAGGTCCGCAACATCGCCCTGGTCACCACCGCCGTCGCCAACGGAGACCTGTCGAAGAAGATCGACGTCGACGCTCGCGGCGAGATCCTGGAGCTGAAGGACACCGTCAACACGATGGTCCAGCAGCTGAGGGCGTTCGCGGACGAGGTGACCCGCGTGGCCCGCGAGGTCGGCACCGAGGGCCGGCTCGGCGGCCGCGCCCAGGTCCACGGCGCGTCCGGGGTCTGGGAGAACCTCACGGACAACGTCAACTTCATGGCCGACAACCTGACCTCCCAGGTCCGCAACATCGCCCAGGTCGCCACCGCCGTCGCGCGCGGCGACCTGTCCAAGAAGATCGACGTCGACGCACGCGGCGAGATCCTGGAACTCAAGACCACGATCAACACGATGGTCGACACGCTGTCCGCGTTCGCCTCCGAGGTCACACGTGTGGCCCGCGAGGTGGGCTCCGAGGGGCAGCTGGGCGGCCAGGCCCGCGTGGAGGGCGTCTACGGGACGTGGAAGCGCCTGACCACCAGCGTGAACGAGCTGGCCCTGAACCTCACCACCCAGGTGCGCGCGATCGCCGAGGTCGCCAGCGCCGTCACGCAGGGCGACATGTCCGGATCCATCTCTGTGGAGGCCCAGGGCGAGGTCGCCACGCTGAAGGACAACATCAACCTCATGGTGGCCAACCTCCGCGAGACGACCCGGGCCAAGGACTGGCTGGAGTCCAACCTGGCCCGTATCGCGGGGCTCATGCAGGGGCACCGCGACCTGGTCGAGGTCGCGGACCTGATCCTGCGCGAGCTGACCCCTCTGGTGAACGCCCAGTACGGTGCGTTCTTCCTGGCCGAGGCCGGTGCGGAACCGGGCGAGGACCTCGAGCTCCTGGCCGGTTACGGCACCGGCCAGGAGGAAGGCCACCGGCCCCGCCCCCGGCTCAGCCTGGGCGCGCCCGGCTGGGGACTCATCTCCCAGGCCGCCGAGGAGAAGCGGCGGATCCTCGTCGACGCGGTTCCCGCGGACTACATCACCATCAGCTCCGGCCTCGGCGCCGCGCCGCCGGCCAGCGTCGTCATCCTGCCGATCCTCTTCGAGGACCGGGTGCTCGGGGTCATCGAGCTCGCCTCGTTCAGCCGCTTCAGCGAGGTCCACCTCGCCTTCGTCGACCAGTTCGTGAACACCATCGGTGTCTCCATCAACACCATCATCGCCAACTCCCGTACCGAGTCGCTCCTCTCGGAGTCGCAGCGCCTCACCGCCGAACTGCGCCAGCGCTCCGACGAGTTGCAGACCACCAACGCCAAGCTGGAGGAGAAGGCGGCGCTCCTCGCCACGTCGTCCCAGTACAAGTCGGAGTTCCTCGCGAACATGTCGCACGAGTTGCGTACGCCGCTCAACTCGCTCCTCGTGCTGTCCCGGCTTCTCGCCGACAATCCCTCGGGCCGGCTCTCCGCGGAGGAGGTGGAGTTCGCCGTCACCATCCACCAGGCGGGCTCCGACCTGCTGCAACTGATCAACGACATCCTCGACCTGTCGAAGATCGAGGCGGGCCGGATGGATGTCCACCCCAAGACCCTGCCGCTGAACAAACTGCTCGACTACGTGCGGGCGACGTTCCAGCCGCTCTCCGGGGACCGGGGCCTGTCGTTCGACATCAAGGTCGGCGAGAACGTGCCCCGCGAGCTCTACTCCGACGAGCAGCGCCTCCAGCAGATCCTGCGCAACCTCCTCTCGAACGCGGTGAAGTTCACCTCGTCCGGCGGGGTGGAACTGCTCGTCGAGCGCGCCTCGCCCGCGGACTTCGAGGAGGAGACACTGCGCGACGCGGACGAGATCATCTCCCTCGCCGTCAAAGACACCGGAATCGGCATCCAGCCGGAAATGCTCGACGGGATCTTCGAGGCGTTCCAGCAGTCCGACGGCACCACCAACCGCAAGTACGGCGGCACCGGTCTCGGCCTCTCCATCAGCCGGGACATGGCGGCCCTGCTCGGCGGCAGCATCACCGCCGAGAGCGAGCCGGACGTCGGCTCCACCTTCACCCTCTACGTCCCTGTGCACTACACATCCCCTGCGGTGGAACCGCTCCCCACGGCCGGCGAGGTGCAGGCCATCACCGGACCGGGCTCGCCGGCCCGCCGGCCCACGGCTCGCACAGCGGCCCGCGCGGATGTCGACGTGTTCACCGACCCGGTGTCCGTGCCCCGCACAGGAACCCGCACCGACGAGGACCTCACCAGTCACCACCTCGTGGACGAACCCACCAGCTGGCCGGAGACGACCCGGCTCAAGGAGTGGCTGACCGGCGGCGCCGCGGGGGTGCTGGCCAACCGCCGCATCCTGATCGTCGACGACGACATCCGCAACGTCTTCGCGCTCACTCATGTGCTGGGCCGCGTCGGCATCACCGTCAAATACGCCGAGAACGGCCGCGAAGGCCTCGAGGTTCTCGACCGGACACCGGATGTGTCCCTGGTACTGATGGACATCATGATGCCCGAAATGGATGGTTACGAGATGATCGCGGCGATGCGGCGCACACCTCGCTTCGCGAACCTGCCAGTCATCGCGCTCACCGCCAAGGCCATGCCCGGCGACCGCGAGAAGGCGATCGAGAGCGGCGCGAACGATTACATCCCCAAGCCGGTGGACGTCGACCGGCTGCTGTCGGTGATCTGCCGACTGCTCGATCCGCACACCGCCTCGCAACCGCCTGCGGACCCGTCCGGCGACGAGACCCCGGGACGGATGCCATGACTGCGCCGCAGGGCGCGACGGCGGACGCCTCCAGCATCCTCATCGTCGACGACATGGAGGAGAACCTCGTCGCCCTCGAAGCCGTCCTCGGCTCACTGGCCCGGGTGGTCCGCGCACACTCCGGCGAAGCGGCGCTCAAGGCGATGCTGCGGCAGGAGTTCGCGGTAGCGCTCATCGACGTACTGATGCCGGGCATGAACGGCTTCGAGACCGCCGCCAACATCAAGGGGCTCGACCAGACGAAGGACATCCCGATCATCCTGCTGACCGGGGCGGCGGTCGACCCTAACTACGCCTATCGCGGCTACACCGTCGGCGCGGCGGACTTCCTGATCAAGCCGTTCGACCCCTGGCTGCTGCGGACCAAGGTCAACGTCTTCCTGGAGCTGCACCGCAAGAACCGTCAGCTTGCCGATCAGGCCGAACAGTTGACACGGCTTCTGGCGGTCGACGTCCCGACGAAGATCCCCGAGGAACAGCACCGTCTGGCCGACGTCGAACGCCAACTCGCCCAGGTACAACACCTGCTGCGCGAAAGAGACGGTACGGACGGTTCCGAATCGGCGGACCTCGCCGACCGGATCGCCGTACTGGAAGAGGCCGTGCAACGGCTGCTGGAGCAGCCGCCGGCGCGATAGGAGCCGCCCGGGCGCGCCCCGCCGATCGACGCGACACCGCTCCCCCGCTGGGCCCCCGGTCCGCTCAGCCCGCCGCCGGCACCTCCTCGGCAGCCTCCAGCTCGTCCTCCGGAGCCCGGCAGCCGGGACAGCACGTCCAGATCGTCGGCGTCGGCGTCGGCGTCGGCCGGCGACAGGTGAGAGGGCGTTTCCTCTTGCGCAGGCTTCGCCAACTGCATACACCGATGCCCAGTTCACCGCCCCGGGTCGCGGCACCGTGTCTCGTCACAGTTCGCGTGGTGGTGCCCCGTGATATCCCGCGAGCAGCGGCCTCGGCAGGGGGCCCTTGATCCGGGCCCCGCCCTGTGTCTCCTCCCAGGCGTGGGCGAGGATGCCGACGCTGCGGGAGAGTACGAACAGGCCGCGGCCCAGTTCGGCCGGGAAGCCGAGCTCCGCGTAGATGATCGCGGTCGCGCCGTCGATGTTCATGGGGACGGGGCGTGTTCGCCCCTCGGACAGGGCTTCCTCCAGCGCGAGGCCGGCGGCCAGGGCCTCGCCCGTCACCTCCCCCGCGTCGACCGACTCCCGCACCAGCGCGAGCAGCGGATCGCGGCGCGGGTCTTGAGGGTGGAAGCGGTGCCCGAAGCCGGGGACGTAGGCACCACGCGCGCGGTACTCGGAGACGACACCGCGTGCCGGCTCCCCCTCCGTGATGCGCTCGAGGACCTCCATGCACTGCTGGCCGGCGCCGCCGTGTGTGTCGCCGAGCAGGCCCACACCCGTGGCGACCGCGCTGTTGAGGCCGACCCCGCACGTTGCGGCCATGCGGGCGGAGGCGATGGAGGGGGCCTGCGGTCCGTGGTCGACGGCGGCCACGAGCGCGGCTTCCAGGAGGCGGGCCTGCCCCGGGGTGGGCAGTTCCCCTCGGAGCATCAGCCAGATCTGCTGCGCGAACGTGATGCCTGTGATGAGCTGCTCGACCGGGTAGCCGCGCAGCAGGATCTCGCCCGGACGGATCCGGCTGACGGCGGTGGACCACCATCCGGTGACCTGGTCCGCGTCGAGCGTGTTCGGCGTGCTCATATCGCTCCGCTCTTCTTCATGCTCGATATCTCCCTTTCCCCGTAGCCGAGTTCGGCGAGAACCTGGTCGGTGTGCTGGCCGAGCAGTGGCGGCGGCGTTGCGGGGCCGACCGCTGCGCCGTCCACCCGTACCGGGCTGCCGAGCACGTCGAGGGGCCGGTGGCGGCCGTCCGGGAACGGCAGGCGGCGAATGAAATCACGTGCTGCGAGCTGTTCCAGGCCCAGCGCGTCCGGTACGGACAGGACGCGGGCCGCGGGGACGCCCGCGTCGGAGAGGATCTCCTCCCACTCCTTGGCGGTGCGCAGTGCGAGGCCCGCCTCGATGTGTTCGCGCAGCGCGTCGCGGTGGGTCTTGCGGTCGGCGGGGTGGGCGAACCGTGTGTCGTCGAGGAGGTCGGCGCGGTTGATGAGGCGGCACAGGGTCGCGAACTGCTGCTGGCGGTTGGCCGAGATGTTGAGGTGCCCGTCGGCCGTGGCGAAGGTGCCGGAGGGGGCAGCGGTGAAGTTCTCGTTGCCCATGGGCTGCGGACTCGCCCCGGTGATCAGGTAGTTGGAGGTGACCCAGCCCATCGCGGTGAGGGCCGCCTCCAGCATCGACACGTCGAGCAGCGCCCCTTCGCCGGTGCGTGCCCTGCGGACGAGGGCCGCGGCCACGGCGTAGGCCGCGGCCATGCCGCCGAGAGTGTCCGCGACGGGGAACCCGGCGCGAAGGGGCGTGACTTCGGGGGTTCCGGTCACGCTCATCATGCCGCTGAGGCCCTGCACGATCTGGTCGTAGGCGGGGCGGCCGCGCATCGGGCCGGTCTGCCCGAAGCCGGAGATGGCGCAGTAGACGAGCGCGGGGTTCTCCCGCTTCAGGACGTCCCAGCCGCAGCCGAGGCGGTCCATCACGCCGGGCCGGAAGTTCTCGACGAGGACGTCCGACTCGCGCACCGCGCGCAGCAGCGCTTCGCGGCCCTCCGGGTCCTTCAGGTTGAGGGTCAAGGAGCGTTTGCCCGCGTTCTGCGCCAGGAACGACGCTCCGAGCAGGTCCTCGCTCAGGTCGCGGTCCGCGCCCAACTGCCGTGCCAGATCGCCCGTTTCGGGCATCTCGACCTTGAGGACGTCGGCGCCCTGGAGAGCGAGCTGGTAACCGGCGAAGGGGCCCGCGAGGACGTTGGTGAGGTCGAGGACACGCACACCGTGCAGCAGAGGGACGCTCATCGCTGCGCACCCCCGATACAGTCGAGTGCGGTCAATTCGCGTGCGGTCTCGACGAGTTCGGCCGCGAATCCGGCCACCGCGTCGTCCGTGAAGCGGGTCGTGGGACCGCCGAGCGCGACGGCCGCGGCGACGCGCCCCGCCGCGTCGAAGACGGGGGCCGCGACGCCGGAGACACCCGCTTCGCGCTCGCCGTGACTGACGGCCCAGCCGTCGACCGCCGCCTTCTGCGCCCGCTCCCACAGCGGCCACTCGTCGTGCGGGGCCAGGCCCGCCACGGCCTCGACATCGGGCTGAGGTGCGCGTGAGAGAAGGACGTGGCTGGCGGCGCCCGACCACAGCGGCATCTCCTCTCCGACGCGGACCACGTGCCGCAGGGTGCGGGTGCCCTCGTGCCGGGCGATGCAGACGCGGGCGTGCTGCTGACGCACGTACAGGTGGACCGCCTCGCCACCGCTCGCCTCGCTGAGCCGCTTCATCAGCAGCAGGGCCGCTTCGGGCAACTGCCAGGTGGAGCGGGCGAGTTCGGCCCAGTGCAGCAGCCCCGGGCCGGGCACGGTACGACCGTCTCCCCGGCTCCACAGCAGCCCGCACTGCTCCAGGGTGTGGACGAGACGCACGACGGTGCTCTTGGCGAGCCCGGTCGCGTCGACGAGTTCGCGCACGGTGCGACTCGGATGCTCGGCGTCGTACAGGGCGAGGAGCTCGACGGCGCGCTGCACACTGCGCACGCCACTCGACTCGGTATCGGCCATGTTGCCCTCCCATGGGGACTGCATAACGAACTGCGTGAACGGACTGCGTGAAGGAGCTGCGTAAACGGACTGCGGAAAGGGATGCGGCCGACCCCTTGTCAGGGGGTGGACGCCTCCATAACATCACCGAACCATTCAGCGGCACAAGTGGACCGCCTGGTGGTACTCGATCTCTTCCGGACGTCAGGTGACGAAGGAGTCCCCATGAGCGAAGTGGCAAGCAGGCGACCGATGTTCCAGCCGAGGGTGGCCTTCGCGGCCGTCTTCGGCACCACCATCGAGTGGTACGACTTCGCCCTGTACGGCACCGCGGCAGCGCTCGTCTTCAACAAGGTGTACTTCCCCGGCAGCGACCCGCTGGTGGGCACCGTCCTCGCGTACGGCACCTTCGCGATCGGGTTCCTGGCCCGCCCGCTCGGCGGCGCCTATTTCGGCGAGAAGGGCGACACCAAGGGCCGCAAGAGCGTGCTCGTCACGACGCTGCTGCTGATGGGCCTGGCCACCACCGCCATCGGGCTGCTGCCCACGTACGGCCAGATCGGGGCGGCCGCACCGATCCTGCTGACGCTGCTGCGGTTCGTGCAGGGCTTCGCCGCCGGCGGCGAGAAGACGGGCGCCCTGATCATCCTCTTCGAGAACGCCCCGCCGAAGTGGCGCGGCCTGCTCACCTCACTGCCCGCGATCGGCACGGGTACCGGCACTCTCCTGTCCACCGGCGCGTTCGCCCTGGTCACCGGGCTGCTGTCGGAGGACGCACTGCTGGCGTGGGGATGGCGGCTGCCGTTCCTGTTCAGCGCGGCGCTGACGTTCTTCGGCCTGTGGGTGCGCAGGTCCCTCGACGAGACGGCGGAGTTCAAGGCGGCGGGCATCGCCCCCGTCACGGCACACCGCTCGCTGCGCGAACGCCTCGCGGGCAGCCGCTTCGTCGCGGCCTGGCGCCACTACCCGAAGCAGATGCTGATCGTCATCGGGGCCGGCGCGGCCGAGAACGCGGGCTACTACATCTTCGGCACGTTCTCCATCGCCTACGCGGAGGACCGCCACCTGCCCACCGCGGCACTCCTCAGCGGCATCGCCATCGCCGCCGCCGTGAAGCTGGTGACCGTCCCCGCGTTCGGCGCCCTCTCCGACAGAGTCGGGCGGCGCCCGGTGTCGATCGGCGGAGCGCTGGTCCTGCTGGCTTCGGCCTGGCCGTTCTTCGCGCTGGTCGACGGCGGGCAGACGTGGACGGTATGGGCGGCACTCCTGGTCACACTCGGCATCGGGCAGTCCGCGATCCTCGGGTCGCAGCCGGCCTTCTTCGCCGAACTCTTCGACACCGACGTACGGTTCAGCGCCGTCGGCGTCGCCAACAACATCGGCACCGTTCTCACCGGCGGCCTCGCCCCCGTACTCGCCACCACGCTCCTCATCTGGTTCGACCACAGCGTGACCGGAGTCGTCGCCTTCATCGCACTCATGAGCGCCGTCACCGTGGTGACGGTGGCACTGGCGAAGGAGACCCGGCACACCGAGCCGGAGCGGACACCGACAGCCGGGCAACCCGTCAATGCCTAGGCGCGCGAGGCCGGTGCGGTGTTCGCGGCGTCGAGGACGTTGAGGCACCCCGCACGAGCAGACCGCGACCGTCCGAGCGTGTGATTCAGTTCACAATGTGGTCACGCCGACGTCGGCGCCTGGTCGAGGGGGATGACGCGGGCCGTGGCACTGGCGGTCGCGACGGTCGCTCCGCGGGAGTCGGCGAGAGTGGCTTCCAGGAACGCGATGTCCCCCGCCCGGTGCACCACCCGCCCCTTCCCGATGATCCGTCCCGGGCGGACGGGCCTCAGGAAATGGGTGTGGAGTTCCAGCGTGGACTGGAACTGGTCCGGTTCGAGCGTGGCCAGAAGTGCGGGACCGACCGTGTCGTAGAGCATCGCGGCGAGGAAGGCGCCCAGCACGTTTCCGGCCGGGTTGGTGAAGTCCTCCGTCGCGGTGAAAGCCAGCTCGACAGTGCCGTTGTCGCCGTCCGCGTCGAGGACCTCCAACCCCAGCGTGGCCGCCGCCCGCGGCAGCGGCGCGCGTCCCTCCACGCCATCCCAGAACGGCCCGGATCGTCCTGTCATCGCAATGCTCCCAGGTCGAGAGTTCTGCCGAAGACCGATGATTGTTTCCGGTCCGGCGGATTCAGCGCGCGGCCACCGGGCCGACGGTGCGGTGCCCGAATGCGTTACGCGTCGCGTGCGGCCGCAACGAAACGGCGGATCAGGTCGGCGCTCTTGACGCCCTTCTCGGACTCGACGCCGCTGGACACATCGACACCACCAGGGGCGGCCGACCGTACGGCCGCGCCTACGTTGTCCGGGTCCAGCCCCCCTGCCAGCAGCCAGAATCCCTGGGGCGGGCGTTCGGCGAGCAGGTCGGTGTCGAAGCGGGCACCGCTGCCCGGCACCGGGGCGTCAAGGAGCAGCCGGTCAGCGGGATCCATTTCCGGACGCGCGAGATAGCCGTCCCAGGCCAGGGCCCGGATCGTCCGGAACCCTTCGGCGCGAAGGCGTTCGAACGCCGCGTCCTCCTCGTCGCCGTGCAGCTGGACGGTGGTGAGGCCCGCGGCGGAGGCCGTCGCCAGGACCTCCTCGATCGGCTGTCGCCGGAACACGCCCACGGTCTCGACCGCGGCGGGCACGCGTCGCGCCAGGTCGCGGGCGGCTTCGGCCCCGATCAGTCGCGGGCTGCCGGGCGCGAAGACGAATCCGACGGCGTCCGCGCCTGCCGCGACCGCGGCGTCGAGTGTGTCCGCCGTGCGCAGACCGCAGATCTTTACGTACACCGATCCCTGCTCTCTTCCTTCTCTGCCTTCGCCGGGGCCGGCCCGGCGCGACGAGCTGCCGAGGCCGCGTTCGCGGCGGCCGGTGTCACCGTAGACGATCCCGTACCCGCCTGCAGGATGTGTGCCCGGCAGGCGCGGGCCTGTCCTCACCTTGCGGGCCACGCGTCCCGGAGCGTCAGCACAGGCGATACGGACTCCGGGGCCTCCGCGTCGACCGGGCGCGGAATCAGCAGGGACATCGGGAACGCGAGCACCATGACCCCTGCGCCGCTGAGCATCCCCCCGTCTGTCGGTGGCCGCTCGATCTGCCGGCGGCCTGCGTGGCGGGCAGGATCGCGAAGCTCGGCCCCCGTGCCGGGGCCGAACGCCTCAGGTGCGTCGCCTGTGCCACACTCCGGCGCATGACACATGATCAGACCGGTGAGACGTTGAGCGTGGGCCAGCGCGACTCGGAGCTCGACGAGCGCTTGTCCCAGGGCCTGGACGAGGTCAATTTCCCTGCCACCGGAACCACTGCCGCAGATCAGAGTTCGCTGTCGGTGAAGGTCGTGGACGACGCCGGTGAGCTGCTCGGAGGCCTTTCCGGCTGGACGTGGGGCGGGCTGCTCGGCATCGAGATGCTCTGGATCCGTGAGAAGAGCCGCAAGGACGGGTGGGGATCAAAGATCCTTCTGGCTGCGCAGGCGGAGGCGCGCCGCCGAGGCTGCGACCGCGCCTGCGTATCGTCCTTCACCTTCCAGGCTCCGGAGTTCTACCAGCGCCACGGATTTGTCGAGACCGGCCGAACCTGGGGAATCCCGGGCAATGCCGAAGATGTCCACATGTTCAAGAAGCTGGGATAGGCCTCGACGAACTGGGCCGGCCGTCTGTGCCGGCGGCTCGCCCTGGATCTGCTGCGCTGACGTCGTTCGTCGCACAGCTGTAGGAGCGATCGGCCCGAGCCGTAGCGGTGATCACTTCAGGGGCCACCCATTGCACCGCGTTCACCACCGGGAGGACCGTCAGTCCCCCCATCGGCGCGGCGTCGAGGGGTCGACCGCCAACGGTCAGCCCCTCGACGCCACCGGTGTCGCTACTTCGGCATCAGCACCGTGTCGATGATGTAGACGTTGGCGTTGGCCGTCCTGACATTGCCGCAGACCACGCTGGCGGAGTCGTTGACCTTGTAGGACTCGCCGGAGCCCGCGGTCGTCAGCTCGGACTTCTCCAGCGTCGCGTACGAGCCGTTCTCCAGGTCCTTCGGCGCGAGCTTCTGTCCCACGACGTGGTACGTGAGGATCTTGGTGAGCGTGGCCTTGTCGTTCAGGACCTTGTCCAGGTCGGCCTTCGGGATCTTCGCGAAGGCGTCGTTGGTCGGCGCGAACACGGTGATGTTCTCTGCGTTGTTCAGGGTGTCGACCAGGCCCGCCTTCTTGACCGCGCTCACGAGGGTGGACAGCGCCGGGTTGTTGGACGCGGCGGTCGCGACCGGGTCCTTCGCCATGCCGTCGAAGGAGCCCGCGCCGTTCTTGGGCACGGAGGAACAGGCCGGGCCGAACGGCTCGTCCGCGTTGCTCATGTCGCCCGAACCGCTGTCGTTCGCCTTGTCGGACGCCTTGTCGGACGCCTTGTCGGACGCGGCGGACGACTTCGTGTCCGAGGCCGCCTTGTCCTTGCCGTCGTCGCTCGAGCAGGCGGTCAGCGCCAGCGGCAGCATCGCCGCCGCGGCAAGAACGAGGGCTCCACGACGGCTACGGCGGATGACGGTGTTCATTTCTGCTCCTTGAAGGGTGTTGAGAGGGTGCTGAGTCGATGTCGTGCGGCCGAGATCGGCGCGGCGGTCAGTCCACGGTGACCACCACCGAATGCCAGCCACTGGCCCCATCGGGGATGGTCCGGGTCCGCTTCTCCGTCTGGGTCTCGCCCGTTCGGTCCGTGGCCCGGACGGTCAGGGTGTGACCGCCCGACGCTGCCTTCCAGGGGAAGGACCACTGCCGCCAGGTGTCCGTCGTGTCCTCGGCGGCCAGATCCGCCCGCCGCCAGGGCCCGTCGTCGACACGGACCTCGACCTTGTCGATCCCGCGGTGCTGGGCCCAGGCCACTCCGGCGACCATGACCGTTCCGGCTCCGGGACGCGCGAACGGCTTGGGGGTGTCGATCCGGGACTGTGTCCTGATCGGCGCCCTGCGCGCCCAGTTCCGCTTCACCCAGTACGGGTTGTAGTCGTCGAACGTGGTGAGTTCGATGTCCTGGATCCATTTGCAGGCGGACACGAACCCGTACAGGCCGGGAACCACCATGCGCACCGGGAAACCGTGGGCGAAGGGCAAGGGCTCGCCGTTCATCCCGAGGGCGAGCAGCGCGTCGCGGCCGTCCATAATGTCCTCGACGGGGCTTCCGATGGTCATTCCGTCGACGGAGCGCGCGACCAGCTGGTCGGCGGGCCCGCCCTTGGACGGCGGCTCGACGCCGCACTGGCGCAGGAGGTCGGCCAGGCGCACGCCGATCCACCTCGCGTTGCCGACGTACGGGCCGCCGACCTCGTTCGAGACGCAGGCGAGCGTGATGTTCCGTTCGATCAGCGGCATGCGCAGCAGCTCCGCGAACGACACGGTCGTCTCGCGGGTGACGCCCTTGCCATGGATCCGCAGCCGCCACGAGTTCGCGTCGACCTTGGGCACCACCAGCGCGGTGTCGACCCGGTAGAAGTCCTGACCGGGCGTCATGAACGGGCTGACGTCCTTGATCCGCAGCGCGGCCCCCTTGGGTACGGGTGCGGCGGCGGAGGCCGGCGCGGGCAGCGTGATCCGGCGGCGGGAGGCGACTGCGTTCTCGCCCTGCGAACCGTTCAGGGAGCGGCCCAGGAGGCCGAGCCCCGTCGACGCGGTCGCCGCCGCAGTCGCCGCGACTATGAACCCGCGCCGGTCCCAGCCCGCCTGGTCCTCGCCGCGAGCGGGCTCCTCCGCGGACGCCGTCGCGCCTTGGCCGACAGGAGCCTCGCTCCTACGTGGCTGCAGGCGCCCGGAGAGCCAGTACACGAGCCCTGCTCCCACCACGGCTCCGGCCACCGACGGAAGGGCGTCGGCGACGCTCGCGGAGTCGGGCCGGCCGGTCGCGGCGAGCGCCCCGACCACGCCGAACACGAGGACACCCGCCGAGCCGATCCGCCGGCGCCGTGCCGCCACCACGCCGAGGACGAGTGCGAGAAGCGTGAGGACGCCGAGGATGCCCAGTTGCAGGACGAGCTTGTCGTTCGTGCCGAAGTGGCGGATCGCCCAGTCCTTCACCCCGGCGGGTGTGCGGTCGATCGCCGCGCCGCCCACCGCGACGACGGGACTCGACTCGGGACGTACCGCGGCAGACACGAGCTCGGCCGTCGCGAGCGCGGCGTAGCCCGCCAGGAGGCCGATCAACGCACCGAGCCCGACAAGTCGCCACACACGGGGGTGACTTGATGTCTTCGCTTCTGTACTCACACCGGGCATCCGGAGCAACGACCGGGTTCGGATTGGTCTCCCACTCGATCGAGGAAGTTTTTCTTTCCGACCAATCCGTAGGGCCCGCAGGTACGAATGAATGCTGCGTCGCGGTCCCTTTTTCCTGGGGCCCCGCGGAACGAGTTCCTTCATCGACCGGCAGACGGCGGACCGATCCGGCCGTCGGGCAACGCCTTGAGCCGGATCAGGCGGTGATCGGGTACCGGCGCCCGGCCGCGGTCACCGATTGGCGGCCAGCACTGCCGCGAGACCCTCCTGCAGATCTTTGACGAAATATTCGGGAACCTCCAGCGACGGGAAATGTCCCCCGCTTTCGGGCTCCCTCCATCGGACGATCTGCCGGTACCGCTCCTGTGCCCAGGGGCGCGGACACTTCTCGACGTCGCGGGGATACGCAGTGATTGCCGACGGGACGTCGACCCGAAGTTCCGGGTCCAGCGAGTTGTGACTCTCGTAGTAGATGCGGGCCGCCGATGCGCCGGTCCGCGTCAGCCAATACAGGGTGACGTCGTCAAGAATGCGGTCTCTGGAAATCGCCTCGAACGGGCTGTCCTCGGTGTCTGACCATTCGGCGAACTTGTCGAGGATCCAGGCAAGAAGACCGACCGGTGAGTCGACGAGCGAGTAGCCGATGGTCTGCGGCCGGGTCGCCTGCTGCTTCGCGTACGCCGCGCGGTGGCGCCAGAAATCGCGGGTTTCCTCGGCCCACTTGCGCTCGACCGTCGTCAGCCCGTCCGTTGTCAGCCCGGGCGGTCCCTCCGCGAACGTGGTGTGGATGCCGAGAACGTGCGCCGGGAACCTGCCGGCGAGGACCGTGGTGATATTGCCTCCCCAGTCGCCGCCGTGGGCTGCGAATCTGCTGTAGCCGAGCCTTTCCATCAGTTCCACCCATGCGGCCGCGATCTTTTCGGCTCCCCATCCGGTGGTGGCCGGCTTGTCGCTGTAGCCAAAGCCCGGTAGCGACGGGACCACGACGTGGAACGCCGGCGCGTCTGCGTCTTTCGGATCCGCCAGCTCGTCCACCACGTCGATGAACCGAGCAATGCTGTCCGGCCAGCCGTGCGTCAAGATCAGAGGCGTGGCATCTGCGCGCGCGGATCGGCGGTGCAGGAAGTGGATTCCCAGATCATCAATGGTCGTGCGGAACTGGCCGATCTGGTTGAGGCGCTCTTCGAACGACCGCCAGTTGTACCCGGTGCGCCAGTAGTTCACGACATCGACGAGGTCGGCGAGAGGAACGCCCTGTTCCCATCGGCGCGGGCCGGGCGCGGCGCGATGGACCGTCTCGGCCTCCGGCAGCCGCGCCGCGGCCAGTCGCGCGCGCAGATCGTCGAGGTCGGCGTCAGTCGCGTGGGCTTCAAATGCTTGCACGTCGCTGGTCGGACGGGGCATGAGACCTCCTGGCCGTCGCGGAACCGGCTGCGATCCGTCACGAACCGGCTAAGACGGTTCTAGCAGCTCTCCGATCCACGCTGCAACCGGCTAAGGTGGTTCCATGCGTGCTGGATTCCCGGACTTCCGCCTCGGTACCGTGCTGGCGACCAGCTTCACGGGGACTCTGTCGGAGCGTCACGGCGACGCTGTGGAGCGCATTCCCACGCCGCACCGGCTCGTCGACTGGCTGGCGGTGAACGGCCTCGCCGTGGACTCCTGCACCCCTGCCCAGCTCGACCTCGCCCGGGAACTGAGGGAGTCGATTCACGCCGCCGCGACTGCGGCCGCGACCCAGGAGGCGCTCCCTGCGTCTGCCGTCCAGGTCATCAATGACTGCAGCGCTCAGGGTCGGGCCGCGGCCGTCCTGACGCCCGAGGGTCAGCGGCGATGGCGGCTCAGCTCGGCTTCCTGCGTGGAAGATGCCCTCGGCGTGATCGCCGCCGACGCGATCAGCATCATCGCGGGCGAACGAGACGGAAAACTGGCCTTGTGCGCATCACCGACCTGCCAAGCCGCCTTCTTCGACACCAGCCAGAGCCGCACCCGCAAATGGTGTGACATGAACACGTGCGGGAATCGTCAGAAGAAGGCGCGCTTCAACGCCAACCAGCGCAAAAACCCCAGATCAGCGGTGTGATCGTTACCTCGGTACAGCCAAATGGGCCCCACACCTACAGCGCAGGAACCTTGCCTGAATCCGGTGGACTCAGACCCCACCTGCACCCTCACATGCGATGAGCCTCGGAACGGCACCGGCGAGGCACGTCCACGCCTCGCCGGTGCCGTGGACGATCAGGCAGGGAAGTTCATCAGGGCCACCGGCGCGGACGTGGGCCTGGGAGATCCGCCCGCCGGTTCGACGGTGATGCCCATGCCGGACGCCTGGTCGACGGAACCGTCCAACAGGACGGCCTGCGACCGCGCGTCCGGGTCCAGGAGCCCGGCCGGACGCATCGTTTTGCCGTCGGCGAACCACAGCTGGTAAACCTTGCCGGCCGGCGGCGCGGCCAGGCCGGACGACACGAATGCCGCCTTGTCGCGGCTCTTGGAGACGACCACCGTGCCACTCGCGCCGTCGGCGAGACGCGCGGTGCCGGCCTTGGCGTCGGGCGCCCCCAGGACTGCCGCGAGCTCGGCCGACCGCCGCTGCTCCGCGCCGGCCTCGGCGCGGGCGTCCCGCGCCTCCTCGTGCTGCCACACCGCGACGCCGCCGAGACCGGCGGCGGTCGCCAGGCACGCGGCGAGCGCCCAGCGCGAGGCCCGGCGTCCCCGCGCCGGGTTCCCGCCACCGCGCGAGGGCGGCTTCGGGAGGGGCGACTCCTGGCGGACATTGGGGATCCGTGCCATGACCCGGGCCCTGAGCGCGGGTGGCGGCGTCTCGCTGACGGCAAGCCCCAACCTCCCTGCCGTGGCATCCAGTTCAGCGACCTCCTGAGTACAGGCCTCGCAGCCCACGAGGTGGCGTTCGAAGGCGGCCCGCTCGTCCTCGGACAGCGCGTGGAGCACGTAGGCGCCGGTCAGCGTGTGGACATCGGCGTTCGTCATGCGTTCACCCCCAGGCAGTCGCGCAGGCGGATGAGACCGTCGCGCAGGCGCGTCTTGACCGTGCCGAGAGGCAGCGCGAGCAGCTCGGCCACTTCCCGGTATGTGAGTCCGCGGTAGTAGGCCAGCGTGACGGACTGACGCTGGAGCTCCGTGAGGCCGCGCAGACAGCGGCGTACCTGTTCACGTTCGAGGCGGTGCTCCACCTGTTCGGTCACCTCGTCGAACTCGGGGGTGTGTTCCAGGAGGGCGGCCTGCCGCTCCCTGGCGGCCGAGGCCTCGACCGATCGGACCCGGTCGATGGCCCGCCGGTGGGCGAGGGTGAGTATCCAGTTCATGGCCGTACCGCGGTCGGGGCGGTAGCGGGCGGCGCTGCGCCACACCTCGATCAGGACCTCCTGGGCCACCTCTTCGGACTGGGCGTGGTCGCGCAGCACGCTGCGCACCACGCCGAACACCGGCCCGGCCACCCGGTCGTAGACGGCGGCGAATGCCTCCTGGCTGCCCTTGGCGGTCCGGCCCATCAGCGCCTGGAGATCGGGCTCCGGCCTGGGGGACTCACCTAGGGGTGCGATTCGGTTCACGTGGCGATCTTCCGGGAGGGAACGGCGGGACACCGGTAATGCGTAGCGGGCGGGCCGGCGGATTGGTCCTGATCCGGACGAGTTTTCCACGCGGCACGCGCTCCGCAGACGGCCGCACGCCCCGGATACGCCGCCCGCACAGCAGCCTCTTCCCTCGCCCGCCCAGAAGAGGCCCTTGACGCGGGCCGCTAGACCGGGGCGCTCAGTCCCGCCCTCGCGCCCGCTTGAACCGCTCGAGCCCTTCGGCGAGTTCGATGATCGGGTCCGGGTACGCGTACTTGGCGCGCTCGAGTCCGGGCAGCTTCCACGGCTCGTGCACGGCGGGCCCGGCGAGACCCGCGAGTTCCGGCACCCAGCGGCGTACGTACGCGCCGTCCGGGTCGTAACGCTTCGCCTGCGTCACGGGGTTGAGGACGCGGTTGGGGCGCGAGTCTGTGCCCGTCCCCGCCATCCACTGCCAGTTGAGCTGGTTGTTCGCGATGTCGCCGTCGACGAGGAGGTCCAGGAAGTGGCGGGCGCCGACGCGCCAGTCGACGTAGAGCGTCTTCGTGAGGAAGCTCGCCGTCAGGAGGCGGCCGCGGTTGTGCATCCAGCCCTCGTGACGCAGTTGCCGCATGGCCGCGTCGATCACGGGATAGCCCGTAAGCCCCTCCCGCCACGCCTCGATGTCGCGGGCCGCGGCCCGTTCGGAGCGCCAGCTGTCGTGGCGGGTGCGGTAGTCGTGCGCCGCGGCGGCCGGGCGCGCGGCGAGGACCTGGTGGTGGAAGTCGCGCCAGGCGAGCTGACGTACGAACGCGTCGGCGCCCGGACCGCCGGCTCGGCGCGCCCGATGGACGAGTTCGACCGGGGACAGCGTGCCGAAGTGCAGATGCGGCGACAGACGTGAGGTCGCGTCGCCGGGCAGGTCGTCGTGCCCGTCCTCGTAGCCTGCGACACCGTGCCGCAGCCACGCGGTCAGCTGTTCACGGCCCGCCCTCTCCCCGCCCGCCGTGAGGCCCGGGGAGGTCCCGGAGACTCGCGCGCGTGACGGCACCTCCTCCGTGGTCACGCCGTCCGGGACCCGGATCGTGCGCGGCGGCGCGAGGACATCGCGCAGGCGCTGCTCCGACCAGCGCCGGAAGTACGGGGTGAATACGGCGAAGTGGTCCGACGCCGCCGGGGTGACGGTGCCCGGCGGCACCGCGGTCACGACCGCGTCATGGACGATCAGCCTCCGCCCCTGCGCCTCAAGGACCTTCCGCAGCCGCTCCTCGCGCAGCTGCGCGTAAGCGCTGACGCCGGCCGCCACGTGCACCTCGTCCGCGCCGGTCTCGGCCGCGACCCCGGCCACGGCATCGGCGACGTCCCCCGACCGCACCACGAGACGCCCACCGCACGCGCGCAACGCCGCGTCGAGATCACCCAGGCAGTCCGCGAGGAACGCCTCCCGATTGGGCACCGCATACCCGGCCGACGCGATCCCCGTGTCCCGTACGAACAGCGGCACCACCTCACTCGACGCCCGGAGCGCCGCCCGCAGCGGCGGATGGTCGTGGACACGGAGATCGGACGTGAACAACACGATCGAGACGTTCGCCATGGCCCCGGACTCTACGAGGTGGAACAGCGTGCCGTCCGGATGCGGACGGTGCGGTCCCCGAGAGTCGTCACCCTGTGCGATCTCCACACGTGAGGAGCCTCTCGACACCCACGCCGCCCTCCGAGGGTGCACAGTGGATGGGTGGGCCTACAGCGGCGCCTGGGAGGTCTGTGGCAGCGGTGGCAGCCGAGTCACGCGCTGGTGATGCTTCCGCTCGCGCTCATCGTGGTGATCACGGTCGTCGACATCCTGGTGCCGGAAGACGTGCATCTGGGGCCGCTGCTGGTCGTGGCCCCCGCGCTCACCGCCTCCTTCGCCGGACCCCGCCTGACGGCGCTCATCGGGGCCCTGGCGGTCGGGGCCCAGGTGTACATCGGTATCCATTTCGGCGTCCTGAACACGCGCAACGTGATCGTGCAGGTCTTCTCCCTCACCGTGCTCTCCGCCCTGATCGTGTTCTTCTGCCGCGTGCGTGAGCACCGCAAACGGGAGCTGGCCAGAGTGCGGTCCGTGGCCGAGGCCGCACAGAAGGCCCTGCTGCGGCCGCTCCCCCACCGCATCGGCCCGTTGCGGATCGCCTCGCTGTACCTGGCGGCGGAGGACGAGGCCGAGATCGGCGGCGACCTCTACACGGCGACAGGCACCGGCGACGGCGTACGGATGATCATCGGTGATGTACGGGGACACGGGCTGGCCGCGGTCGGCGAGTCGGCGCAGCTGCTCGGTGCGTTCCGCGTGGTCGCCGACCAGCACGCCACGCTGCCCGCGCTCGCCGCCGCCCTGGACCGGAGCGTGTCCCGTTACCTCACCGATTTCGGCGAGGCGGAGGACGGGATCGCCGAGCACTTCATCACCGCCCTGCTCCTGGAGATCCCCAATGACGGGCACCTGACCCGCATGACCTGCTGCGGGCATCCCCCGCCGTTACTGCTGCACGAGCGCCACGTCCGTACTCTCACCACCGCCCACCCGGCCCCGCCCCTCGGCGTGGCCACGCTGCCGGCCGTGAAGTTTCCCGTCGAGGAGTTCGCCTTCGGCACCGGTGACACCCTGATCCTCTACACCGACGGGGTCACCGAAGCCCGCGACGAGAACGGCGTCTTCTACCCGTTGGCGCAGCGAGTCGAGCACTGGGCCAAGAACCGCCCGGAAGCACTCCTGGACCACCTCCGCCGGGACCTCCTCGCCCACTGCCAAGGACATCTCGGCGACGATGCCGCCGTCATCGCCATCCAGCGCCGACCGGCCCCTCGGCCGGACCGGCACTGACAGGTCCGGCCACGAAAGATTCCTAGCGTCGGCTGGTCCTGGGCGGTTCGCCGGGCCGCTGTTCGGTGAGGGCTTCCAGCGCCGGCAGGGCATCGTGCAGCGAGCGCTGCTGGTCGGGGGTGAGCTGGTCGATCCGCTCGGCGAGGCGGGTGGCTGCCTGACGGCGCGTGGATGCCAGGAGCGCCCGGCCCGTGTCGTTGAGGGCGATCAAGGTGGCCCGCTGGTCCTTGGGGTCCGCCTCGCGCTCGATCCATCCGAAGCCGTCGAGGAGGTCCACCATGCGGGAGACGGTGGACAGGGCGATGCCCATGCGCGTGGCGAGGTCGCTGATGCGCAGCGGCCCGTGAGCGGCGAGCGCCGCGAGTGCGGTCAGCCGACTGGGGGTGAGCTGGCTCTGCGTGCCTTTGGCGCGCAGTTCGGGGAGAAGCTGCTGGATCGCGGCACGAAGCTGCTCGGCGAGCTCCGCCGACTGCTCGTGGTCGAAGAGGGAGGTGGGGGAGATGCGGGATGTGGTGGAGGTGGGAGAGGTCATCAGGGCCCCTCGGATCGGGGCGTCGGCGGGGGCGCCTCAGGGAGGGTGGACGTCTGGGGACGAGGGTCGGGCGCCGGGAGCGCAACGGGCTTGGGCAGGGTCCGGTCGTCGTGGATGTAGCGGCCGCCACGCAGCAGAGACGCGATGGCGGCGACGACGCACGCGGCGATCGCGAAGTCGAAGGCCACGGACAGGCCGTCGGCGAACGGCTGGGAGATCAGCTCCGGGAAGAAGCCGCGTCCGGTGAGGTAGTGGGCGTGGCCCGGCGGCAGTTGAGCGAGTACGTGCGGGCCGAGCAGGGTCTGGATCGGGTTGTAACCGAGGAGCGAGGCGAACAGCACGCCGACCGGCGGGAGGGCGGCGACCTTGGCGGCGTCGGCGGCGGGTACCCCCTGGGCGGTCAGACCGTGGTCGAGGGCGGCGGGCAGGGCGGTGGCGAGGCCCGCGATCATCAGGGAGAAGAAGATGCCGATGGAGAGCACCGTGGCCGAGTTCTGGAACGTGGTACTGATCCCGGCACCCACCCCCCGCTGGTCGGGCGGCAGGCTGTTCATGATGGCCGCCCGGTTGGGTGCCGCGAACAGGCCCGTGCCGAGCCCGTTCAGCAGCAGGACGAGGGCGAACATCGGATAACTGAAGTCGACGGGCAGCGCCTGAAGGGCCAGGAAGGTGGCGGCGGCCAGCAGCATTCCCCCGGTGGCGAAGGCCCTGGCCCCGAACCGGTCGGAAGCCCAGCCGGAGAAGGGCCCCGCGACGAGGAACCCGACCGTCAGCGGAAGCATGTAGATGCCGGCCCACAGCGGGGTCTGCTCGAAGCCGTAACCGTGGCGGGGCAGCCAGATGCCCTGCAGCCAGATGATCAGGATGAACATCAGGCCGCCGCGCCCGAGCGCCGCCAGCAGACTGGCCACGTTCCCCGCGGTGAACGCGCGGATCCTGAACAGCGACAGATGGAACATCGGCTCGGGGACCTTGGTCTCCACCACGCAGAAGACGACGAGCACCGCCACGCCACCGGCGATCGCGGCGATCACCCATGGGTCGGCCCAGCCCATGATGTCGCCGCCGTAGGGCTGGATGCCGTAGGTGATGCCGGCCAGTACGGCGATCAGGCCCACGGCGAAGGTGAGGTTGCCCCACCAGTCGAGCCGGGCCCCCGCCCGTACGCCCGTGTCGTGCAGCTTCACGTACGCCCACACGGTGCCGAACAGGCCGAACGGTACGGACACCAGGAACACCAGATGCCAGTTGACGGGGCCGAGCAGACCGCCGAGGACCAGGCCGATGAACGAACCGGTGATGCCCGCCACCTGGTTCAGCCCGAGCGCGAGGCCGCGCTGACGGGCGGGGAAGGCGTCGGTGAGGATGGCGTTGGAGTTCGCCATCAGCATCGCCCCGCCGACGCCTTGCAGGACCCGCATCCCGATCAGCCACAGGGCGCCCGCCGTGCCGTGCATCCAGGTCACCGACAACAGCACCGAGAACACGGTGAACACCGCGAACCCCATGTTGTACATCCGGACCCTGCCGAACATGTCACCGAGGCGGCCGAAACTGACCACCAGCACGGCGGTGACCACCATGTAGCTCATGATCAACCACAGCAGCAGGCTCGTGTTGCCCGGCTGCAGCGGATCCACGCCGATCCCCCGGAAGATGTCCGGCAACGCGATGAGCATGATGGACATATTGATCGTCGCGATCAGCACGCCCAGCGTGGTGTTGGAGAGCGCGATCCACTTGTAACGCGGTCCTGGCTCACGGAAACGGCCCCGCCGCGCGGCGGCCGGCTCAGCGGTTGTCCTTGCCACAGGGCATCACTCCCGCCCGGGAGTTAGTTGCTTGACATCAACCAATCTACTCCCGGCATCCGCCTGCGGCCATGCCATCTGACCTGGGCAAACGGGCCGTCCGACAGGGCTGGGCCATCGACGTGGCCTCCGCTCGTCACCTCCGGGGAAGCGGCCGCTCTCCGCTCCCCCCTCAACGATCGAGGGCGTCGCGAGAAACCCCGCCGGGATCCGGCCGCAGCCGGGAGAGCGTCAGGTCCACCAAGTCCACTGCCACGACCGCGAGTTCAGTTGCCAACGCGACCACCGTCGACCCCGGCGCACCACCGGATGCCCACGCTCAGCCGCATCGCCGAGCAGGGCCCCACCACGGTGAGCGCACGGGCGGTTGCCGAGCACGTCCGCCCCCAGTCGATGGCCGAGACTGTCGCCACCCCGCGCCGGGAAGGGTTCATCACCAGCGCGCCGGACCCCACGGACGGACGTAGGACGCTCATCTCGATCTCGGCCGAGGGGCGCAAGACCCTTTCACGCGTCCCCGCGGACCGCGAGGCGTGGCTGGAAGCCGCCACCGAGGAACACGTCTTCCCCGCCGACCGCCGGATACTGGCCAAGGCCGCGGCGATCATGGAACGTCTCGCCGATTTCCTGAGACCGGGCCGGTGGCGTCGCGGCCGCCCTCAGAACGCCCGCTCGTCTGACGGATCCGTACGGAGATGGGCTGCGCCCGAACGCACCGCCCATACGAAGACCGCGAGCGCCAGGACGCCGACCACGACGGAGTCGTACGGGGCCGGCAGATGTCCGGAGCCTCCGAACGTGCCGAGCCATGACAGCAGGGTCAGCGCCGCCAGATGGAAGACGATCCAGGCCCCCTGACGCAGTTCCTCGCGTACGGGATGTCCCGCAGTCCGGCGCCGTTGCAGCAGGTACAGCGGGACTCCGGCCAGGACCAGGGGCAGGGCGAGCCGCAGGTGTTCCCAGCCGGACCAGTAGACGAACTCGGAGGACACGGCGAAGCTGACCGGCGCGATCCACCGCACGCCCGGCACCTGGCCTTCCGCGAGGGGCACTCCGCGTTCGCGGTCGTGAGCCCGGAAGGACGCGACGGCGACCGCCGAGGCCGCGTAGATCAGGAGGTACATGTCCCCCATCACGCTCACGATGTCCTGCCAGCCGCCGAACGGCAGCATGAACAGGATGATGACGACGAGGTTGAGGACCAGGGCGCGGCGCGCGATGCCGGACCGGGGGTCGATACGCATGAAGAACCGGGGCACCAGGCCGTTCTTCGCGAGGGCGTACGTGTGGCGGGCGTCGATGGCGACGCCCACGTAGGCCGAACCGCCCGGGGAGACGACCGCGTCGGCGTAGAGCAGGGTCGCCAGCCAGTGCAGGTTGAGCACCAGGGCGAGCTGGCCGAACGGGGAATCGAAGTTGACGCCCTGCCAGCCGTCCGCGAGGAGTGAGTCGGGCACCGTGTACAGGAACGCGAGTTGGAGTCCGAGGTAGACGAGCACCGCGAGGGCGATGCCGGTGAGCACGGATGCGGGGACGTTGCGGCGCGGATTGCGGGCTTCGCCGGAGAAGTCCAGGGGGGCCTGGAAGCCGTTCACGGAGTACACGATGCCGCCGCCGGCGAGTGCGGCCAGGCACGCGGCGTAGCCGTACGGGGCGAAGCCACCGTGGTCGGTGAGGCGGCCCGAGTGGGTGCCGGACAGGAGGAGCGCGATGATCGTGACCACGGGGACGACGACCTTGAACACCGACACGAGGTTGTTCAGGCGGGCGAACATCCGTACCGCGAACCAGTTCAGCGCGGTGAGCAGCACACTGAGTGCGGAGGCGACGCCCAGGCCCGACGCCGTGAGCTTGC
Source organism: Streptomyces sp. NPDC107517 (assembly GCF_055582645.1). Lineage (NCBI taxonomy): Bacteria > Bacillati > Actinomycetota > Actinomycetes > Kitasatosporales > Streptomycetaceae > Streptomyces > Streptomyces sp. NPDC107517. Next base: position 178,929 of record NZ_JBVJPM010000006.1, read on the forward strand.
CGCCTTCGTAGAGCCCGGGCACATAGTGGGCGGCGTATTGCATGATCGCGCTGATCTCGGCGGCGGTGCCGCCCACGGAGAGCAGGACGGACCAGCCGACGACCGTGCCGACCAGTCGGCCGCTCGCGTACAGCGGCCACCGGACGGTGCCGCCGCCCTCCGGCCTGGTGGCGCCGAGTTCGACCATGACCAGGGCCACCAGTGCGCAGAGCGCGCCGGCCGCGATCCAGGACAGCAGTGCGGCGGGGCCGGCGGTCTGGGCGGCGTACAGGGCGGCGAACAGCCAGCCCGAGCCGAGGATGTTGGAGAAGCCGATCGCGGTCAGGCCCCAGAAACCGAGCTCCTTGCGGAGCCGGTTCTCCTCGGCGCGGGCGTCCGCATCGCCCACCGTCCCCGCCGGCTGATGCTGCGCCACGTGGCCAACCTCCCAGACGATCACAGACCCAGGGGGCTCAGCGTGCCACGCGGCGCCTCAGCGCCGAAGGAGCTGTGCCGCGCTCAGCCGCCGCTCTTGCGTCGGAACGACTTCTGGCTCGAAGCCGGACCGTGCGCGCCACGGATCTTCGACGCGGTCTTCGCGGCGCCGCCCGCGGCGTCCGTCTGCATGCCGCGCTTACGGTCGAGCGCCTCGCGGAACTTGCGCTTCAGGTCGTACTGGCCCTCCTCATCGGGCGCCAGCGCTTCCGTCTCGGGCGCCGGCCTTTCCGTCTCGGCCTCGGTCGGCTCCGAACCTTCCTGCGATACAGACTCTGCAGCCATGGTGACCTCCTGGGTTCGGGCAATGGAAAGGACAGCTTGTCATGCTCGTCAGTACTTGCGTGCCTGCGCCAGGTGGCGCCGGGCGTCGCCGGTGGACGGTCATGTCGGTACGACGAGTGCGTCGATGACTGTGCCGAAGGCGGTCCGGCCGGGGGTCGGACCGCCTGCACGAGGCGGCCTGCTCGGCTGTCGTCGCGGCCGCCGTGTCGACGAGCCAGGTCGCGGTCCGCAGCAGGCGCTGCCGGTCCGGCCGGGTGACGGCGTGTTCGAGCTTGAGCAGAGGGAGTGGTACCGCTCGTGCTCCCTGCGGGCGCGCGCGACCGCCTACCTGGCCTTCAGCTGCACGTGCTCACGTAGTTCGTCGGTCACGTCCGCGTCTCAGTGCCGGGGGATCAGCGTGGCGCAGACAATGGATGACTTGACGTCAACTCACCCTGAGCAGCGGGTCGTTCGACTTGTCGACCGTTACCGGCCAGGCATCGGCGTGATGGATTCCGGTCGTCTCCCGTTCTCTGAACGTCAAGGATCCGTCCCCGCCTGCGTCGCATGCCGTCCCTAAGGTCCTCGGAGGTTTCCAGGGAAGGCGCTCATGGACGAAAGCCTCGCTATACGGGCTCGTGGGATCACCAGATGTTTCGGCGACGTCATCGCGCTGGACGACATCGATCTGGATGTGGCGCAGGGGCAGATCCACGGCCTGGTCGGACCGAACGGCGCCGGGAAGACGACGCTGCTCGGGCTCCTGCTGGGCCTGGCCGTCGCCGACGGCGGCCAACTGGACATCCTGGGTACGCCCATCGGGCGGGCGCTGGCCGCTCCCGAGGGTGTCGCCGGCTTCGTGGACGGTCCCGGTCTCTACCCCTCGCTCACCGCCAGGCAGAACCTGGCCGCGCTGGCCGCCCTGCGCGGCGTCGACGCACGGGCGTCGGGGATCGGCGACGTACTCGAACAGGTCGGGCTCACCGATGTCGCCGACGACCGTGCCCGCGGCTTCTCCCTCGGCATGCGTCAACGGCTCGGGCTCGCCGCGGCCCTGCTCACCAAGCCCCGGCTGCTCGTGCTCGACGAGCCGTCCAACGGACTCGACCCGGCAGGGAAGAAGCACGTACACGGTGTCCTGGCCCGGCTCGCGACGGAGGGCACCAGCGTCGTGCTGTCGAGCCACCGCATGGACGACCTCGAGGCGCTGTGCTCGGAGGTCACCATCCTCGCCACCGGACGGATCGTCTTCTCCGGCCCGCTGAGCAAGCTGGCCGCCGAGAACAGCGAGCTCGATTACCGGCTGCTGACCTCCGACCCCCATACCGCGCGCCGGCTCGCGGCGGACACCCGTGGGATCCGCGTCGTCGACAACGCCGTCGGACGGCACGACACCGAGGCGCTCGTCGTGCGCGCGCTGGTGCCCGCCCTCGACGAGCTGGTGGTGCGGCTCGTGCACGCGGACATCGCGCTGCGCGAGCTCGCGCCCGTGGTGTCGCCGCTCGAAGCGGCGTTCCTCGCCCTCACCGAGCAGCAGGAGAACAGCAGATGACCGCAACCATCGCCGCCGGCCCCGCCGCCGCTGCCGCCGCCCGCGTCTCGGTGGCGCGCGGCTACCGCTTCGAGCTCGTCAAGCTCGTCTCGCAATGGCGGATCCGCCTGCTGGTCCTCGCCTGCTGGATCGCGCCCGCGCTCTTCGTCGCAGCGGTGAGCCAGCAGAGCTCGCTCCCCGTCGACACGCTCTTCGGTCGCTGGATGCACGCCACGGGATGGGCCGGATCGCTGGTGGTGCTCGGTTTCTCGGGTACCTGGGCGCTCCCGCTGCTGACTTCGGTGGTCGCCGGTGACGTGTTCGCCTCCGAGGACCGGCTGGGCACCTGGCGCCATCTGCTCGTGGCGGTCCGCTCGCCCCGGCGGATCTTCGCGGCGAAGGCACTGGCCAGCCTCACCGTCATCCTGCTGCTCGTCGCCGGGCTGGCCTGTTCCAGCGCGGCCGGTGGGGTCGTGGCGGTCGGCAACCAGCCGCTGGTCGGTCTCGACGGCCACCTCCTGTCTCCGGGAGACGCGGCCGTCCAGGTCCTGCTCGCCTGGGTCTGCGTACTCGCCCCGACCCTGGCCTTCGCCGCGATCGGACTGCTCGGTTCCGTCGCGCTCGGGCGCTCCCCGATGGGGCTCCTGCTGCCCATGCTCGTCGCGCTCACGATGCAGCTCGCCCAGATGCTGCCGCTCCCCGTCGGCGTGCGCCTGGCCCTGCCCAGCTACGCCTTCATCGCCTGGAACGGTCTGTTCACCGGCCCGGCACAGCTCGGTCCGCTGCTCGTTGGCATCGTTGTCAGCCTGGTGTGGGCTCTGACCGCGACGGCGCTGGCCCATGTCCTTTTCCTGAAGCGGGACTTCACCAATCCGACCCACGACGGCTCGGGACGCCGCGCCATCACGGTCGGAGCCCTGCCACTCGTCGGGCTTCTCGTCCTGACGGCCGTCGTCGTCGCCCCGGCGACCTCGGCCACGGGCTCCGGGATCGAGCAGGCCAAGGTGCAGCGCTCGGTCGCCACGGCATTCGCCCATCTCTACCGCCTGCAGACCGAGCAGCTCAACCGCCCCGACGTCACCGAAGCGCAGCTCAAGGCGAGCGCGGCGTGCACCAAGGGCAGCTCCAGGGTCGCGGCCGAAGGGCCGGGCAACGACTGGCGCTGCGTCGTGTCCTGGCATCTCCCCGACGTCGAGGCCACCGGGTCGGCCATCTACCAGCTCGACGTCACCGCTGACGGGCGGTTCATGGCCGATGGCGATGGACCGAAGGAAGTGAACGGCTACTTCCTGGTGCGGACCCCGACCGGGGACGGACCGAACCCGCTCTGGCAGTTCGACGGCAACGTCGAGCTGTTCTCTACCTCGAAGGGATAAGTCCATGCAGGTCACACGCCGTCGCAGGCGTGCCGCGAAGGCCCGTTCCGGTCTTCTCGGCAGACGCATCGGCCGCCGCATACCTCTGGCCACGGCCGGCATCTCGGCTCTCGCCCTCGCCGCCGCCGGCACCGCTTTCGCCCAGACGCACCAGTTCGGCACCGACCAGGTCGGCCAGAACACGCGTCAGGGCCAGGTCATCTCCAGCGATCAGTACATCGCCCCGTACGGCGACCGTCTGGTCGTCAACAACGGCAAGATCATGTCGTCCTCGGTCAGCCCGGACGGCACCCACCTCGCGGCCTCGGTCACCGACGGCGGTATGGCCCTTTCCATCGTGGACCTCAAGAGCTGGAAGGTGCAGCAGCTCGTCGGCAACTCCGCGTCGGCCGACCTGCGGATCAGCGGCAACGACGTGGGCCAGGAAGGCCCCACGTACTCGCCCGACGGTTCGCAGCTGTGGCTGGGCCAGATCGACGGATACACCAGATTCACCGTCAACGCGGACGGCAGCGTCGCCGACCCGACCTCCGTGAAGATCCCGGCGGACGGACCCAAGCACGCGCTGGTGGGCGAGCCCGTGTTCTCGTCCGACGGCTCCACCGTGTACTCGGCGGTCAACGGCCAGAACCGCGTCGTCGCCATCGACGCGGCGACCGGCGCCATCGAGCAGAGCTGGTCCGTGGGCAATGCCCCGCGTGACATGGCCGAGGTCGGCACCAAGCTCTACGTGAGCAACGAGGGCGGGCGTCCCGCGAAGCCCGGCGACACCACGATCAACTCCTACAACACCCAGGTGCCCGCGGACCCGGTGACCGCCTCCACCACCACCGGCACGGTCAGCGTCATCGACCTGGCGAACCCGGATGCCGCCGTGTCGAGCATCAACGTCGGTCTGCACCCGACCGCACTGTACGCCAAGAAGAACGCGCTGTTCGTCACCAACACCGCCACCAACGACGTGTCGGTCATCGACACGACCAAGAACAAGGTCGTGCAGACCGTCGCCACCCAGCCCTGGCCGGAGTCCTCGGTCGGCTACGAGCCCGACGCGGTGACGCTCACCGACGACGGCCATCTGCTGGTGACCCTCGGCCGCGCCAACGCGGTCGCCGTCTACCGGTACACGACCCCGCAGGAGCCGGTCAGCTACGTCGGCCTGCTCCCGACGGACTACTTCCCCGCCGAGATCGCCACCGTCGGCAAGCAGGTGGTCGTCTCCAACACCCGTGGAATCGACGCCCGCCGCCCCACCGCCGGCGGTGGGCACGCCACCCACGACACGACGTCGAGCGTGCAGCGGTTCACCCTGCCGAACGACCGTGTCATCAAGTCGCAGACGGCCAAGGTCTTCCAGCAGAACGGCTGGACCCGCGGCTCGGTCACGCTGGCCCACGGCAAGGACAAGAAGAAGCCGGTGCCGGTCCCGGAGCGGCTCGGAGACCCGTCGACGATCAAGCACGTGTTCCTGATCGTCAAGGAGAACCGGACCTACGACCAGGTCCTCGGCGACGTCCCGGAGGGCAACGGCGACCCGTCGCTGGCGCAGTTCGGCGAGAACGTGACGCCGAACCAGCACGCCCTGGCCAAGCAGTTCGGCCTGTACGACAACACGTACGACATCGGTACGAACTCCGCTGAGGGCCACAACTGGCTGATGCAGGCCGACGACCCGGAGTACACCGAGTCCTCGGCCGGTGAGTACGCGCGCAGCTACGACACCGAGGACGACGCGCTCGGTCACCAGCGGACCGGCTTCATCTGGACCGGCGCCCAGGCTGCCGGGAAGTCCGTACGGGACTTCGGCGAGTTCCAGCAGTTCCTCACCAAGCCGGCGGACGCGAGCTGGCAGAACCTCTACTGCGACTCCAAGAACATGGGCGCGACCGGTCAGGACACCGCCTACCCCCTGATGTCCTCCTCGCCCATCCCGTCCCTCAACTCCGTTTCGGTGCACGGGTTCCCGAAGTTCGACACGAGCGTCCCGGACATCTACCGGTCCGAGATCTGGAAGCGTGACTTCGAGAAGAACGGGCCGGCCAACCTGAACATGTTCTGGCTGTCCAGCGACCACACCGGCGGTCCGGCGAACGCCGCCGCCCAGGTCGCGGACAACGACCTGGCGGTCGGCAGGATGGTCGACGAGATCTCGCACAGCAAGTACTGGAAGGACTCGGCGATCTTCGTTGTCGAGGACGACTCCCAGGCCGGCCTCGACCACGTCGACGGCCACCGCGCCCCGATCCAGATCATCAGCCCCTGGGCCAGGCACGGCGTCGTCGACAGCCACTACTACTCGCAGATCACGATGATCCGCACCATCGAGCAGATCCTCGGGGTCCACCCGATGAACCAGAAGGACAGCGCGGCCAGCCCGATGCGTGGGGCGTTCACCCAGAAGGCGGACCTCACGCCCTTCACCACGCTGCCCAACCGGACCTCCCTCACCGGCGGCCTGAAGACCCCGCCCTCCTGCGGCCTGGACACCCCTGCGCCGCAGAACCCCAATGCCGCGGCGGCGCCGTCGGCGAAGGTGCCCGCGGACAAGCAGAAGCTCGCGGCGCAGTGGGACGCCTGGAAGGCGCAGCAGCGGCTGACCGGGCGCGACGCCAAGCCCGACTTCGCGAACCCCGCGCAGATGAACCACTTCACGTGGTACCAGACGCACGAGTGGTCGAAGCCGTACCCCGGCGAGAACAAGATCTTCGCCCCGAAGGACGTGCCGGGCGCCTACATCCCGTCGCCGGAATCCGACGGCTGACGTAGTCGCAGCGCGGATCCCAGGTCGTAGATCCGAGAAGGGCCCCTGCCCGGCATCGACGCCGGGCGGGGGCCCTTCTGCCGATTCGTGTCCTGTTTCAGCCCGAGCGCCGCTGACGAAGCATCAGTCCCGCGTAGATCAAGGCGCCCAGGGACATCCCGACGACTGCGGACAGGTCGGCGCCGCCGAGGGCGGCTGCGATCGGGCCGGTGTAGATGGCCGTGTTGGCGCACAGGAGCGCCGCCCCGATGCCGATGGCCACCGCGGCGGCTCCGGCCGGATTCACTCCGTGCCAGTACCAGAAGCGGCTGGTGGGGGTCTGGTTCTGCAACGCGACTCCGTCGTAGCGGTTGCGGCGCAGGAAGATGTCCACGGCGTAGATCGCGAACCCGGGGCCGAGGAACGCGACGGAGAGTTCCAGACCGCTGTTCATGGTGTCGAGGAAGTCGGACACGAACAGGGAGTAGAAGGTGAGGCCGAGCGCGATGGAGGCGTCGAAGATGACGGTGAACGCGCGGCTCCAGGGGATCCCGCCGGATTGAAGGGCCAGGCCGCCGCTGTATGCGGTGAGTACGTTGTTCGTGATCGAGCCGAAGATGACGACCAGCAGGAAGACCGGATAGAACCAACCGGGCATGACCGCCCTCAGTGACGTCTGCGCGTCGGTCATGTCCACCGCCGTCCCGGCCAGGACACCGAGTCCGCTGAGCAGGACGGCCGGCACGAATCCGCCGACGGCCGTCCACCAGCACACCGCCTTGCGGGAGGTGTCGGCGGGCAGATAACGGGCGTAGTCCGCGCCGCTGCTCCATGACAGAGGGCCGCCCACCATGATCGTGAATCCCGAGGCGAGGAGCACCCACAGCTCGTGGCCGTGGACCGCGGTGGCAGCAGGCGTCCGGTAGCCCCAGTCCGTGTGGCGCAGCACGTAGTACGCCAGGACCAGGACGCAGGCGGTCAGCGCCCAGGTGAACCAGATGCTGCACCGCAGGATGGTGGCGTGCCCGTACACGCTGATGGAGAACGTCACGACAGCGGTGACCAGCACGATCGCGACCTTGACCGGGGTGTTCGCGTGGATACCCAACTGCTCGACCAGTGCGAATCCGGCGAGGGACCCCAGGGCCAGGCTGATCGCCTCGTAGGCGACCGCGATGGTCCACCCGAGCGTCACGTTGAGGAATCTGTTGCCGCGGACGCCGAACATCGCCCGCGTCACCACCCAGCTCGGCGTTCCGGAGCTGGGGCCGCTGATCGCGAGGTACCCCACTCCCGCCCAGAAGAGGTTGCCGGCCACGATCACCGCGAAGGACTGCCAGATGTCGAGGCCGAGCAGCACCATCGCGCCGCCCAGCACGATGTACAGGTAGCTCATGTTGGAGGCCGCCCACACCGTGCACAGGGAACGTGGCCGACCATGGCGATCGGAGTCCGGGATGTGGTCGACACCGTGGGTCTCCACATGACCGGTGCGGTCGGTGACCGGCTCGCCCCGCTCGGGCCCCTCGCGGGTGCCGCCAGTTGCCCTGAACGCCATCCTGACCTCCGGAAACCCACGATTGGGATGCGCACCAGTTGCTTGTCGGGGTGGGCATCAAGAGCATTCCAGGTCATCACGTGAACCTCACGGACCGGACGACGCCGCTTGCACCCCCGGCGAGCGGCGCGCGGGGATGTCGCGCGCCGCGAGCGTGATCGCCGTGGGCGAGGGGCCTGGACCAGCTGACGGCGAAACGGGTCGCCCAGGAAGACCTACGGCCTGCGCCGGATGGGCGGATGATCGCCTGCTCGCTAGGCTCCGCGTACGACCCGCCAATCGACCAGAGGTCCTCACCGATCAGGAGTTGACACGATGCCGGCCAACGCCGCGGCTCATGTACGCATCGCCCGTCCGTCGCGCGACCTCGAAGCGGCGGAAGTCTTCTGGATCTCGGGACTCGGCCTCGACGTCCTCTACCGGCACACGTCGGACGGCACTCCTGACGATCACTCACTTCTCATGGCCGGCTGGCCGGATGCGGCCTGGCACCTGGAACTCGTCAACGATCCCGCCGCACCCATGGAGCCGCGGCCGACCGCCGAGGATCTACTGGTGATCTACCTCGGCGAAGCGGTCCCGGACTCCCTCGTGGAACGCCTCGAACAGCACGGCGGCAAACGGGTCCCGGCGCACAACCCCTACTGGGACACGTGGGGAGTGACGATCCAGGACCCGGACGGCTACATACTGGTGCTGTCCACCCGCGACTGGTCCAACTCCTAGCGCTCGCGTCCGGTCGGGCGAGGACGGACAGGAGCGGGGCAACGACGCCGGTGGCCGAGGCGATGCCGACCGTGGCCGAACCGGTGGACAGGAACTCATCGTCGGTGGCGGTGGCGCGTTCAAGCAGGTGCTTCAGGACTCCGGTGTCGGTGACGCCATCGCCTCCGCAGCCGACGGGGAGCCCACCTCGACGTGATCGTGCCGGGCCGGCTGACGGCCCTGCTCCTGACAGAGGGGGCGTCCCGCAGACCGTGCTGCGGAACGCCCCCTCCTGAGGCGGGTCATCGCTGCCCGCGGGCTGGGAGTCCCGCGGGCAGGTTCAGATCAGGTCAGCGATGGCCGCCGCCGTGGCCGCGGCCGTCGCGGTGGCCGCCCCAGGACAGGGTGTCGACCCTCCGGTTGTGGTCGTCGCGCAGGGTGGCGGTGTCGGAGCGGTTGTCCCACACATACCTGCGACGGTCCTGGTACACATCACGGCCGCTGTCGCGTCCGACACCGGTGTGGACGCGGACCGTCGCGCGGCCCGCCAGGCGGTAGTGGTGGAAGGTGTAGGTGCGGCCGTCCCTGGCCGACAGCGTCCAACCGTCGAGGTTCACCGCGTGGCGGGACGTGTTGGTGACATCGATCCACTCCTTGTTGAGGGAGCGGTTGGTGCCGTTGTCCCAGCCCGGGGAGTCGTACTGTGCGCCGGAGATCTCGACGCGGTCGCGGTGCGGGCGGCCGGCGGCGTCGGCCGATGCCGACGCGGCGAACGATCCGACCAGCGCGCCGGCCGCGAGAGCGGCGGCAGCCGTACGGCGGGCAGCAACTGACATGAAAGCGGACATGAATGCCCCTCCACTTTGTACTGCAGACCCGTGTACCGGCGTGGTGCGCCGCAGGTCTGCTCTGTGCGGGTCCCGGCCCGATGGCCGAGAACGCACAACTTGCCAACAGATCGTCCTGAATGTGTGCACGGCGTGAAGGTGGTTACAAGTCGTCCATATTTCTGTTGCTCTCAGATGCATCGTCCATTTATCCGTCGAAGGCACCAAGTTGACGCCTCGGCCTCTGCCCCGCACGACTCCGGGCCCGGCTTCAACCGCGCCTCGCGGCGCCCCGTCACCCAGAAGCGCGTAACAGCCGTACCGCTCCCCACCCGTTCGGCCCCAATTGCGAGGGTCCGGACATCGCCGGTGGTCTGCGAGCGGGAACAGTCCCGTGACGACCTGCCGATCACCCACCCATGCGAGCAAGGGACAAGACGTGCACCTGGATCTCTCGGGCCGGACCGCTCTGGTGACGGGCTCCACGCAAGGCATCGGAGCCGCGATCGCGGCCGGACTGGCGCGGGCCGGCGCGCGAGTCGGCGTCAACGGACGCGACCAGGGCAGGGTGGAGGCGGCCGTCGAACAGCTCAAAGTAGGCGTGCCGGACGGCGACTTCGTTCCGGTCGCCGCCGACGTCGGTTCCGAGGAGGGCGCTCAAAGCGCCCGGGGAACACTGCCTGACGTGGACATCCTCATCAACAATCTCGGCATCTTCGACGCGAAGAACCCCTTGGACATCACGGACGACGAATGGCGCCGCTACTTCGAGGTGAACGTGCTGTCCGCCGTCCGTCTCACGCGGCTGTACCTGCCGCGGATGACCGAACGCGGCTGGGGGCGCGTCCAGTACATCGCGAGCGACTCCGCGGTGGTGATCCCCGCCGAGATGATCCACTACGGCATGTCGAAGACCGCCCTGCTCGCGGTCAGCCGGGGCTTCGCCAAGCATGCGGCCGGGACCGGTGTCACCGTGAACTGCGTCATGGCCGGCCCTACTCACACCGGCGGTGTCGAAGACTTCGTGTACCAACTCGTCGACCGTGACCTGCCGTGGGACGAGGCACAGCGAGTCTTCATGCGCGAGTACCGCCCGCAGTCCCTGTTGCAGCGCCTGATCGAACCCGAGGAGATCGCCAACATGGTTGTCTACCTGAGCTCCGACCTGGCGTCCGCGACCACGGGCGGCGCGCTGCGGGTCGACGGCGGATACATCGACGCCATCCTCCCGTGAGGCGGCGGCCTACGATCGTGCGGGTCGGGTCGGGTTCTGCCGGATGGGCGACCCTCGCCGCCGAGCAGGCAGCGCCGTGACCCGCATGCGAAAATGGGTGCCGGGTCATAGAAGGCATCCCGGACGGTGTGGGGACGCCGCAAAGGGGATGTCACCCGGCCCCGCTTTCCTCTTGCCGACTTGCCGATCCCGTCGACGGACCGGGAGGCTCTCCATGAGCGAACGACCTACCGAGTGGCCTGAGCTGGTCTACGAAGATCTGGCGCCGATGGTCAGCTACGTCAACCGGCTGGTGCAGGTCGGCGGCAAGTACACCCTGGACGAGCCCTTCGAGGCCGGCTGGGGAAACATCGTTCTCGATGTCACTTCCCGCGGGCTGCGGACACCGGCCCATCGGCGGCAGGGAATGACCTTCGAGGTGCACTACCGGCTCCTCGACGGTGACGTGGTCATCGAGTCCGACCGGGGCTCGGTGACGGTACCCGTGTCCAACGGGTCCCTGGCCGGCTTCTTCACATCGTTCTGCGACGCCGCTGCCGAGCTCGGTGTGCGCCCACCGCGCACGTCATTGATCTGCGAGATCCCTGGTGCCCCGCGAACGTTCGAGGACGATCGGGTCGAACGTATCTGGGACGCGGACGCGGCTCGGCTGATGTGGACGGCGTTCAACCTCGCGGCCGGCGGGCTCGAAACGTGGCAGGCGCCCTTCCAGGGGCATCGCCCACGGGTCGGTGTGATGTGGGGCGGTTTCGATCTGTCCGCCACGCGTCACCGGGCACTTCGAGCCACTCCGGAGGCTGACCGTCCGGCGTTCATGCAGAATGCCGCGCGCGACGAGTACGTGTCGGTCGGGTTCACGTTCGGGGATGCCAAGTCGCCCAACGCCGGTATGTACGCGTACATCTGGCCCCAGCCGGACGGTCTCGAAGGCCGGTCCTGGGGCGTCGACGGCGCGGCCTGGAATCCCGATGCGGGGCTGGCCCTGCTGCCATGGGCCACGCTCAGGGAGATGGCCGATCCGCACCGGGCCGTCGTGGCCTTCGGCGATGCCGTCTACGACGCGGCCGTGGAAACGTCGGGCTGGCCGGCCGACCTGATAGGACCCCGCTGTGACGGCTGGCGCATGAGCACGACACCGCCGGCCGCCGACCACGGCCGGAACCACTGAACCAGCCGTCGCCAGACCGCTTTGGCGCCGGACGGTCGCAGTGCGAGACGGTCGTAGCGCCTGATGGCTCTCAACGCCGCGCGTGGCGAATCTTCAACCGGCCGAACCCCATGGTTCCAGAGATCCGAATCCTCGGCCCGCCCCGGCCGGAGCTCCGCGGCGCCTTGTAGCGCAGGTCCTTCCACCCGGTGTGCAGACCCTCGACGTCGACGATCGCGTCGCGAGGAACCTTGATTCTGGCCCTGCCGGTGCCGACGTGAAGCTCGATGTCGACTGCCGGATGCTCGAAGACCGCCCGGGACAGGTCCAGGCGCACACTTCCGTACGCGGACTCGACCTTGAGATTCCGAGGGACCCGCCATGCTCCGCGCCGCTGGATCCGTCCGCCCAGGGCGCCGATCGTGGACGAGGTGCCCGCATCCTCCTCCGGGAGCGAGGCAAGAGCCGGCCCGAGTTCGCTGTGCGTCTTGGCGGTGAGCACCTGCTGCAGCCGCTCGTCCATCTCCTCATGCGAGAGGTGCCCCTCGGCGTACGCCTCCTGCACACGTTGCACAGCCGCGCTGCGGTCGTCTTCGCTGATCGGGCGTGCCGGGTTTTCCTGCGGGAGATTCACCGTTTCACTCTAGTGTCGGGGATTCCGCTGCCGCCGACGAATCCACTCGTCCAGGGCCCACCCCCGGGAAATCGGTCTGCGCCTATCCCCGTTGAACAGCCGGAACGCGACTAATGTGCACCCCTGACAAAACGTCACGAAAGGAATCCCTCATGGCCTCTCGACTCAACCCGTACATCAGCTTCGCCGGTGACGCCAAACAAGCCATGGAGTTCTACAAGAGCGTCTTCGGCGGCGATCTGTCGATGAACACGTACGGCTCATTCGGCTCCGAGACGCCCCCTGGGTACGCCGACAAGGTCATGCACGGCATGCTCGAGGCTCCGAACGGCTTCACGCTCATGGGTGCGGACAACCCTCCGGGCATGGAGCTCAAGCAGGGGAACAACTTCTCCGTGAGCCTGAGCGGGGACGACGCCGACGAGCTCCGCGGCTACTGGGAGAAGCTGTCCGCCGGCGGCAACGTGGCGGTCCCGCTGGAGAAGCAGATGTGGGGCGACGTGTTCGGCATGTGCAACGACAAGTTCGGCATCACCTGGATGGTGAACATCAACGAGGCCGGCGCCTGACCTGCCGCAGACGGCGGGCGATTCGCGGGCGGTGGTCGGCGTCAGCCGCCCCTACGCATCAGCAGACGCCCCTGGCGGAACCGTTCGCCCTCGCGTGGCTCGCGCAGCATTCGGCCCACCTCGGTGAACCCGGCCTTGGCGGCCGTCTTCGCCAGGTCGTCGATCGGCCACCGGTATGCCGTCACCACCTTGTGGTCGAACTCCGTGACCGGATCGTCCCCGGACTCGAAGAAGGCGAGCAAGAGGTGGCCGCCGGGCGTGAGTACGCGGCGGAACTCGTCGAAGTACGACGGCACGTGCTGCGGTGGCGTGTGGATGACCGAGTACCAGGACACGATGCCGTTCAGCGAGCCGTCGGCCAGGCTCAGGGCGTCCATGGAGCCGACCTCGAACCGCAGGTCCGGGTAGGTCTCGCGGGCCAGATCGATCATCGCCGGCGACAGGTCGACGCCGAAGACATCGAGGCCGAGGTTCCGCAGGTGCGCGGTGACTCGGCCCGGGCCGCAGCCCAGCTCGGCCACGGGCCCGCCGTCGTTCGTCTGCGCGAGTTCGGCGAACGCGGCGAGCACCGCGCGGTCCAGCGGCTGCGTGTCCAGCTCGTTGCGGACGAGTTCGGCGTAGAGGACGGCCACGGCGTCGTAGGCGTTCGCTGTCGCATGGTGGGAGGGAGTCTCAGTCACAAGCGACGAGACTAGAGCCTCGCACTGACAAGTACCCCGTCGATGGACCTCCCCCCTCTCATGGACCCGCGAGTGAGTCAACCCCCTTGTTCCATCGGCAGTTTGACGCATCCAGCCCCTGAGGCCGCCGCCGCACACACGTCGTTCACCGGCCCCCGCTCAGCCCATTCGGTGCGCACGCCGCGTCAGTGGGCGGTCGATCGCTTCGACCAGCCAGTCCAGCTCTGCCTGATCCCCGAGTACGGGATTCGAGAGCTTTCCGACGCCGTCGATGGTGATCTCGACGGCGTCGCCGCCCCGGAGGGTGAAGTCCAGTCCCGGCACGATGCCGGTGCCGGTGGACAGCACCGCCCCGTCGGGGAACGGCTGGGAGCGCCAGAGATGGCCCACCAGCCCCTGCGGCGGACGGTGGAAGGAGGCCGTGGTGGTCGTCGCCTCGTAGGCGACGGCCGCGCCCCGCCGCACCACGAGGGTGATCTTCAGGGCGGTCGCGTCCTCGATCTCCCAGAAGGGCGCTATGCCCGCGGACACCGCCGCGCTTCCGGCGTAGATCTTGGCCTGGGGCAGATAGAGCGGGTTCTCGCCCTCGATCGAACGGGAGCTGACGTCGTCCACGATCACGTAACCGACCGTCTCGCCATGCCGGTTGAGCACGAGGCCGAGTTCGGGCTCGGGGACGTCGAGGTCCGAGTCCTCCCGTACGGCGATCGGCTCGTCGTCGGTCACGACGCGCCACGGCTGGGACTTGAAGAACAGCTCCGGGCGCTCGGCGTCGTAGATCCGCTCGTACACCGACTGCTCGGTGCTCTCCGCCACCCGGGCGTCCCGGGAACGCTCGTACGTGACGCCGGCGGCCCACAGCTCCATCAGGCCGTCGAGCGGCGGGAGCAGCAGGACGTCGCCCACCGGAAGGCCGGGTCCGGCGGAGGCCGCGGTGGCCTCCGTCAGCGTGCGCAGTTCCGCTGCCGGAAGTCGCAGCAGGTCGGCGATGCGCGGCGCGCCTTCGAAGGTGCGGATGGTTCCGGTCCCGTCACTGACTCCGGTGTGTACGGTTCCGGTGTCGTCAGCGAAGCGCACGATGCGCGTCATTTTCGTTCCCCTCCACGGGAGTTCGGGTGGTCTGACCCACCCAGTGGAAACCGGTGGCCACGACGGCCCCGGCGGCGGCGATCGCCGCGATGACATAGAGGCCGCCGGCCCCTGAACCGGTACCCGACTCGACGGCACCCATCACATACGGGCCGACGAAACCGCCGAGGTTGCCGAAGCCGGAGATCAGCGGGATGGTGCCGGCGATCTGGATGCCGGCGAGGATCGTGGGCGGCACCGTCCAGAACACCGGCTGCGCGCCCAGGAAGCCGAAGGCGGCGACACACAGGGCGGCGACCGCCGGCACCGGCGGCAGGAGCACTCCGCCGAGCAGTCCGGCGACGGTCAGTACGAGGGCGAGCCGCAGGGGCCCGCGCCGGTCGCCGGTGCGGTCGGAGTACCAGGGCAGGATCACCACGCCGAGCAGGGCGCACACCCAGGGCAGAGCGGACACGAAGCCGATGCCGACATCGCCGAGACCGTCGATGCGGCCGACCAGCGCGGGCAGCCAGAAGGTGACCCCGTACACGCTGATCTGGATCGCGAAGTAGACGAACATCAGTCGGAGCACCCGGCTGTCGCTGATGATGGCGCGGGCGCGCTGCGGTGAGCGCACGCTCCGGTCCGGGCGGTCCGCGGCGATGCGGTCGATGAGGAGCGCCTTCTCCTCGCTCGTCAGCCAACTCGCCTGTTCCGGGCGGTCGGTGAGGAGCCAGGGGACGGCGATTGCCAGCAGGACGGTGGGCGCGCCCTCCAGGAGGAACATCCACTTCCAGCCGTCGAGCCCGGCCAGGCCGTGGAGCCCGATGAGATAGCCGCCGAGGGGGTTGCCGATGATGCTGGAGATGGCGACGGCAGACTGGAACATCCCGGTCGCCTTGCCGCGGTCGGCGGCCGGGAACCAGTACGTGATGTAGAGGATCACGCCGGGGAAGAAGCCGGCTTCGGCGGCGCCGAGCAGGAAGCGCAACGCGTAGAAGCTGGTGGGGCTGTCGACGAGGGCCATCGCGCAGGACAGCAGGCCCCATACGAACATGAGGGCGGCCAGCCAGCGACGGGCGCCGATCCGGTGCAGAGCGAGGTTGGACGGGACTCCCAGCACGGCGTATCCGACGAAGAAGACGCCTGCGCCGAGGCCGTAGGCGGCGGCGTCGATACCCACGTCCGCCTCGAGGTGGGGTTTCACCAGCGCGACGTTCGTGCGGTCCAGAAAGCTCAGTACGAACATCAAGAAGAGTGGGGGGAGCAAGCGCCGGGACACCTTCCGGCGCACGTTCTCCACGGTGGACACCGTGTTCATCGGACCTCCCTGCGGTCCACGCTGACTCGCGTAGGGGCTGCGGTTGTCTGTCAGATGTCTGGCCTGGGGGCGCCGCAGACATCTGACCAATGGACCGTAGCGATGGCCCAACTGACGGGCAATACCTGGGAACTAACTTGATGATCTCAGCGAAACATCTGGCGAGCACGGCAGACATCTGACATCTTGGCCATCAATCCGCCGGACCACACAGGAGTGACCGCCGATGACTGCTCGTATCGTCGATGTGGAAACGATCGACGTCCGCTTTCCCACGTCCAAGGACCTCGACGGCTCCGACGCGATGAACGACTCGCCGGACTACTCGGCGGCCTACGTGGTGCTGCGCGTGGCCGGCGGCGACAAGGCCACGGGCGTCTCCGAGGGGCACGGCTTCACCTTCACCATCGGCCGCGGCAACGACCTCGCGGTGCAGGCCGCACGGGCGATCGGCGAGCGGGCCGTGGGCATGTCGGTGGCCGAGATCGTCAGCGACCTGGGCGGCTTCTCCCGCCATCTGCTCGGCGACAGTCAGCTGCGCTGGCTCGGCCCCGACAAGGGAGCCATCCACCTCGGCACGGCCGCCGTCGTCAACGCCGCCTGGGATCTGGCCGCCAAGCTGGCGGGCAAGCCGGTGTGGAAGCTGCTCTCCGACTTCTCACCGCAGCAGTTGGTGGATCTGGTGGACTGGCGCTACCTCAAGGACGCGCTGACTCCGGAGGCCGCACTCGACATGCTCGAGTCCAAGGTGCCGGGCCGCGCCGAACGCGAGGCGTATGTGCGCAAGCACGGCTACCCCGCGTACACCACCAGCGCCGGCTGGCTCGGTTACGACGACGCCAAGCTCGCCCGGCTGTGCAAGGAGGCCGTCGCGCAGGGCTGGGACGCGGTCAAGCTCAAGGTCGGCGCCGACCTCAAGGACGACATACGCCGCTGCCGCATCGCCCGCGAGATCATCGGATCCGACCGCAGGCTGATGATCGACGCCAACCAGACCCTCGGCGTGGAGGAGGCGATCGCCTGGGCGGACGCGCTCGCGGAGTTCGACATCTGGTGGTTCGAGGAGCCGACGAGCCCGGACGACATCCTGGGCCACGCTGCCATCGCGCAGCGCATCGCGCCGATCCACGTGGCCACCGGTGAACACGCCCACAACGCCGTGATGTTCAAGCAGTTCCTGCAGAGCAAGGCGATCGGCATCTGCCAGATCGACGCCTGCCGGCTCGGCGGCGTGAACGAGGCGGTCGCCGCCCTGCTGCTCGCCGCCGCGCACGATGTGCCGGTCTGCCCGCACGCGGGCGGCGTCGGCCTGTGCGAGCTGGTGCAGCACCTGTCGATCTTCGACTACGTGGCGGTCAGCGGCTCGATGGAAGACCGCGTCGTGGAGTACGTGGACCACCTCCACGAGCACTTCCACGACCCCGTCCGCATCAGCGGCTCGCGCTACCTGGCGCCCGAGGCTCCGGGCTACAGCGCGCAGATCCGCCGCGAGACGCTGGAGACCTACCGCTACCCCACCGGTCCGGTCTGGGGCCAGGCCGACCGGATGGGATCCTGATCCCATGTCAACGAAGAGGGATGCGGACGGCTTCGGCGAGAGCGGGCACAGTGTCGTCGACGTGGCGATCAGCCGGCTCAAGAAGCGCATCGAATCGGGCGAGTTCGCGCCGGGGCAGCGGCTTCCCCCGGAGACCGCGCTGGCGAACGAGCTGGAGCTGTCCCGTCCCTCTCTCCGCGAGGCCGTACGCGCGCTCGCCATGGCCGGGGTCCTGGAGGTACGGCGCGGTGACGGCACGTTCGTCACGGATCTGCGGCCGGACCGGCTGGTGCGCGCCATCGGCAGCTTCCTCGACCTCGCCAACGACACCGGGCTCGACGAGATGCTGGAGTGCCGCAAGGTCATAGAGCCGAGCGCCACCGCGCTCGCGGCCACGCGGATCGACGCAGCCACCCTCGATGGTCTCCAGCAGCGGATCGAGCGCATGCGCACGCTGAACGACCCGGAGGAGCTGGTCCGCGAAGACCTCGCATTCCATGCCGACATCGTCGCCGCGACGGGCAACCGCACCCTGGAGTCGCTGCTCTCCTCGGTCACCCAGCAGACGGCCAGAGCCCGTATCTGGCGCGCCCTGATCAAGTCGGATGTACTCGCCTGGACCCACGAGCAGCACATGGACATCTACCGCGCGCTGCGCGACCACGACAGCCTCGCCGCCTTCACCGCGGCCAGCCGGCACGTCAACGACGTGGACGCCTGGGTGCGTGACCGCCTGCACGCGGTGCGGGAGCGCTCCTGAGGGCGGGGGACGCCGCCGCTGTTCCTGTCACGCGCGCCCCAGGACGACGAGCGCGACCAGCAGCACCGTGACGGCGGCGCTCATGCCGTGGGCGACGACCGCGGTCAGCGGGAATTTCCGTTCGGCGGTGGCATGGCCCTGCGAATGTCTCCCCCGGCTGGGCAGCCAGCGGAAGAGCATCATGAAACCGAAGGCGGCGACGATCAGAACGACGGCGCAGGCGGCCCAGGCGGAGCCACGCGCGTTGCCGAGGAGGTACGCGGTCCAGGCGGCAAGTCCGGCGACAGCGAGGGCGATGTGGCCGAGGACGAGCCACAGCGGCAGCCGCGTCACGCCCGGCGTGCGCTGTTGCAGCCCGCCGTGGCGGATCCACACCGTGGCCAGATATCCGCCCAGGCTCGCGGTGACCAGCCAGACACACAGCACGGCGACACGCATACGCTCCCCCTCGGCATCCGTTGTCCTTTGACCCAGCACAGCGCACCGCCGGGACGACCGTTCAGACGTCCATTCATCAATTCACTCGTAGGGATGAATATCGGCCTTGTCTCCCCCGTTGAATCAATGTGGTTGGCTGCGTTGCATGGTCCTCAGGCGATCGTTCCGCAGTCCGACGATGGGTGGGTCATGAGTGATCGCCGCGCGCGCTCGGCATCGGAGTCCGGCCGGGCCCCGGCACTCATGCCGGTGCCCCAGTTCGACCCCGAACTGAACCTCGCGCTCCCTGACTTGAACATCGAGCCGAGGCAGCCGCTCACACCGGAGAATCTTGCGGCCCGGCAGAAGCGGGATGCCACGGCCCGGCCCAGGCCGACCGCCGAGGATCTTCGCGCGGGCGGACGTTTCGAGGTGACGGAGTTACGCGTACCGGGACCGCCCGGCGGGCCGGAGGTCACGCTTGTGAGCGCCCGGCCGTCCGGGCTCGTCGGACCGCTGCCGCTGCTCTACTACATGCACGGCGGCGCGATGATCATGGGCAACGCATGGTCCGTGCTGCCCCGGATTCTTCGCGAGTGGGCGCTGCCGCTGAACATGGCCGTGATCTCGGTCGAGTACCGGCTGGCGCCGCGGGCGCGATACCCGGGGCCGCTGGAGGACTGCTGCGCCGGGCTTGTCTGGGCGGCCGAGCACGCGGCCGAGCTGGGCGTCGACCCTGCCCGCATCATCATCGGAGGCAAGAGCGCCGGCGGCGGGCTCGCCGCGGCCCTCGCGCTGCTGGCCCGCGATCGCGGCGGTCCGGAGCCGCTGGGGCAGCTGCTGCTGTGCCCCATGCTCGACGACCGCGGCGGCACCTTCTCCAGTCAGCAGATGTCGGGCCTCGGGCCCTGGGACCTCACCTCGAACGCCACTGCGTGGCAGGCACTGCTCGGTGACCTCTACGGTGCTGAGAACGTGCCCCCGTACGCGGCCCCCTCCCGTGCCACGGACCTGTCACAACTCCCCCCGGCGTATCTCGACGTCGGGTCGGCGGACATGTTCCGGGACGAGGGCGTGGCGTACGCGAACGCGATCTGGCAGGCCGGCGGGCAGGCTGAACTGCACGTATGGCCCGGCGCTTACCACGGCTTCGACAGCGTGGCGCCCACGGCGGCCCTGAGCCGGGACGCACGCGACGCACGCACCCGCTGGCTCCGGCGCCTGCTCGCCGACCGCAGTACCTGAACCTGCGCCTGCGCCTGAGCCCGCGCTCGGAGCTGTGCACGGGCGTCAGGGGAACAAGTCTGCGAGCTTAGAGAGTTGGTATGCCACGGCTCGACCACTATCCAGCGAATGGAACAGAATGTTCCGTTCGGGACGATATCTTGACGGTTCGGGACGATATCTTGACGGCATGTCACTGCACGGTTTTGTCGGGACCTGGGCCGGATCCACCACGCGGCGAAGGTGCCGAGGCGGTCCGCCGCGGGATCTGGTGCACGGAACGGGGGTTGAGGCCCCATGTCTGTGATGTCCCCGGCGCTCGCCGTCCCGAACACCCGCACCCGATCCGCCCTCGTGTCCCGCCACGAGTGGGAGGGATACCACTGCGAGTCACGGCTCGTCCGGGCTGCCGCGCCGCGTATCGCACCACTGGTGCTGGTCGGCGGCGCGTTCCAGACCAAGGAGAGTTGGGGGCGTCTGGAACGTGAACTGCTGGCGCACGTGGACGTGTTCACCGTCGACCTGCCGGGATGGGGTGCCGGGAACGTCCTGCCCGACCGCCATGGTGCGGACTTCCTCGCTGACGCCCTGGGTCACATGCTCGACGAGTCGGGGCTGACCTCCGTCAATCTCGTGGGCGGTTCCTACGGCACGGCGATCGTCTACCGCCTCGCGCAGCGGCGGCCGGAACTGGTCGAGAGAATGGTGCTGGTGGGCACCATGACGTCCATTCCCGGGCACGCCCAGGTAGCCATGCGCCGGACGCTGGACCTGCTCGTGGAGCGACGTATGGAGGAGTTCGCCGAGGAGACGGTCGCGTTCATGGTCAACGCCGACCGGATCGACTCCGTCACCGCAGGCTCCCGGGTTCGCCGCTTCCTGATGCGCCGGATGCTCAACCTGAGCGAGGAGGACGTCGCGAAGCACCTCGCCAACACGATGCGTCTGCTCAGGCACGAGATGCTCGACACGAGCCGGCCTCCGGCCATGCCCGTGCTGGTCGCCACCGGGGAGCACGACACGTTCACCACTCCGGACCTGTGCCGGCACCTCGCCGCGACGTGTTCCGACAGCTGGTTCACGCAGGTCGCGGACGCCGACCACATGCTTCCGCTGGAGCGACCGGTCGAACTCGCCGATCTGATCACACACTTCCTGTCGGGCGAGGCGTTGGAGCAGCTCGCGTACTGCCGCGAGGTCGAACGGACTTCCCTGCCCTGCCCAGCAAGGTGAGAACACCCGGCGGCGTCCCGGGCAGTACTTGATCATGTGACTCCCGGTCCGCGTGCTCGTTGGTGGCGTAGGAAAAACGCGAGTCGCGGCAGCCCAGCGACCTGGCAGGACCCCGGGTTGCGCGACTCCAGCCGAAAGGGGACCCGCACTCGATGCGCATCCAAGTCATTACGGTGGGGTCGACCGGCTCGGTCGCCCCGTACACCGGCCTCGCACATCGACTGTTGGCCGACGGGCACACCGTCGAGATCGTCACGCACGCCAAGTTCGCCCCGATGGTTGCTTGTTGCGGACTTCGCATGGAGCCGCTCGAAGCCGACCCCTTTGAGGCACTGATCAGCGCCCACCGGAGCACCAACGGCGGCGCCAAAGGTGGGGCGCGTCCGTCAAGCACTCCCCACTCGCGTCAGCTCCGGGCGCTCACGTCGCTACGGTCGCTCGTCCGGTCGACCGAACAGGCCATGCTCTCGCTGGTGGACCCCATCCTCGCCGCGGTGGATCCGAAGGCCGACCTCATCCTGTTGTCCACCATCGCGGCCCCGATCGGCGCGGCCATCGCGCGCTACCACGGCATTACCACCATGGGCGTCTTCCTTCAACCCGACGTACCCACAGCCGAGTTCACCCCGTGCACGATGGCCTGGCACGGCCCAGGCCGCACCAACCGGCTGCGGGGCCACGCCGCGAACGCCCTCTTCGACGCCCTGTACCGCACGGCCCATCGCGCCGTCCACGCCCGCCTGGGTGTCGACCACCGCAGCGCCCATCGCCTGCGCAGCGTGCGCGAGCGCAACCAGTGGCCGATCTGGCACGGCTACAGCCCGTGGGTCGTTCCACGCCCGGCGGACTGGCGGCAAGGGCTGCACGTGGCCGGCTACTGGTGGCCGCACGAGTGCCCGAACTGGCAACCACCCAGCCTGGTACGGGACTTCCTGGCCGCAGGACCACCCCCGGTACTCATCGGTTTCGGAAGCATGATGCCCGGTGACCCCGAGGAGCTCGGCCGGATCGCGGCGCAGGCTCTTCGGCGCGCGGGGCTGCGTGGGGTCGTCCAGTCGGGCTGGGCCGGTCTCTCGGTGGTCGACGACGACGTGATCACTGTCGGTGAGATCCCGCACAGCTGGCTGATGCCTCGGACGGCCGCGGTGGTCCACCACGCGGGCGCGGGCACCACTGCGGCCGGTCTCAGAGCGGGGGTTCCGGCCGTACCCGTCCCGGTCATGACCGACCAGCCCTGGTGGGCCGCCCGACTCGTGCAGCTCGGCGTGAGTGCGGAAGCCCTCCCCTGCACCGAACTGACCGCCGCACGGCTGGCCGGCGCGCTCACCCGCGCGACCCAGGACTGTGCGCTGTCGCGGAACGCCGCGGCAGCGGCCGTACGACTGGCGCGGGAGGACGGAGCGGGGGCCGTCGCCCGCGCGGTCGCCACGCTCGGCTGATCCGGGTCATCCGTGAGCGCCCCGGCCCGGCGCGCGCCGGACACACCGAACGGAGCAGGCCACCGCCGACAACAGCGTGAGGATCCCCCATGACGCAACAAGCCCCGCCACCACACCTCGCCACGCCGTTGGCATCCACCGAACACGACACCTCGCACCCCGGCACCCCTATGCCACCGCTGGACGCCTGGATGCACCGCCAGCAGAGCAGGGGCGGATCCAGCATGACGGCGGCGCTGCTCGCCTGGTTCGAGGGCCCTCCGCCCACTCTGTCAGCCCTTCGCCGCCTGGCCGGTGATCGCCTTGCGCGCTACGAGCGGCTACGTCAGATGCCGAGCGCACGCGAGACCGATCCCCCCTGCGAGAGTTGGCCGCTGTGGTCGACCGGTGGGCCCTTCGAGGCCGGTCACCACATCGCCGAGAGCCCCGACGTCACCGCGACGGGGCTCGAAGCGCACATCGCAGCCCTGTTCACCACACCGCTCGCCCCATGCCGCCCCCCATGGCAGCTGCACCTCATCCCCACCACGGGCGGCTTCGTCCTCCTGTTCCGCGCCCATCACGCACTGCTCGACGGCAGGTCGATCGCCACGTTGCTCCGCGCCCTTTTCGACGAGACCGGCGCCCTGCACCCTCCGCGAGCCGGCGGCCCGGCGACAGCGGACACACCGTCCCGATCCCGCCAACTCGCTTGGAATTTGGGCGACTTGCTTCCCAAGGCACGCCCACTGCCCTTTCACGGTCCGGTGGACCCTCACCGAGTCCTGTCCTTCCGCCAGGTGCCACGCAAGGAACTCGACGCGGCCCGCGACTCATTGCGCTCCGCCGGGTCAGCCGAACGCGCCTCCACCAACGCGGTCTTCCTCTCCGCCACGGCGGGAGCGCTGCGAACGATGGGCCTCACCGACCGGCCACTGTCGACGTGGCCCGGCGTCTGCGCCCTGGTCCCCGTCGACGTACGCACCCGTGAGGAATCACAGCTCCTCGGCAACCATTACGCCACCGTCCGGGTGCCGCTCCCCCGGCAACGGGACGCGCGGCTGAGACTCGCCGCCGTCGACTCCTTCATCCGGCGAAGCGCCATCGGCGCCAGGGCACGCGCCCAGGCCGGCGTGGTCTCATCACGACCACGCAAGATCACCCCTCTGAGCAACGCAGCGGGCCGTTACGTCGACTCACCCCGCTACTTCTCCCTCCTGTGCAGCAGCGTGTCCACACACGCCGGAGAACTCACTCTCGGACCGGCGCGACTCACCGCGATGGCGGGCATCCCACCGCTCGGCCCGGGCCACCCCCTCGCAGTCACCGCCATCCATCACGGCAGCACGTCGGTCGTCACCGCCATCACCGACCACAGCCACCGCCACCTGGCCCAAGCACTCACTGAACGAATCCACGACGAGATCGGCGCCCTGGCCAACTGAACGTCTCCAAGAAGAGAGGGTCTGCTGGCGTCTGTGGAGTCGAGGTGACGCATGTCGGCGTCAACCACTTCGCCCGTGAGCCCAGGCACTTCACCCGTAAGCCCTGGCCGGGGAAACGCGCACGACAGCGGGCAGCGGGGGATCGGCTCGCCGGCCGACACACCCGTCCCGTGCCGCCGGCCGTGCGGGGTCGGGCGTGGCGAGACAGATGCTCCGTCGACGCAGCGACCGTTCCACGTGAGACGAGCCCACCGAGCTGTGCCGCGATCGGCGTGCGTCGACGTCGGCCCCGCGGCTCGCGTCAGGAAGTAGTCGCCGGTGCCTGGAAGTAGTGCCCCTTGTCGAGGTCTTCGAGGAGGCCGGGCTGAGTCGGCTCCCAGGCCAGCAGTTGGCGGGTCAGCGTGTTCGACGCCGGGGCGTCGATCCCGACGAAGGCGCTGAGCCAGGTGAAGTGCTCGGCGGCGCTCTCGGGAGCCACGGAGGTCACCGGCACGTCGAGGTGGCGGCCGATCACTTCGGCGACATCGCGGATGGCGACGCCCTCCTCCGCGACGCCGTGCAGCACCGATCCGGCGGGGGCCTTTTCGACCGCGAGGCGGAACAGGTGGGCGGCGTCGAGCCGGTGGACGGCCGGCCAGCGGTTGGCGCCGTCGCCGAGGTAGCCGGAGACGCCCTTGGCGCGGGCAGTGGCGACCAGCGCCGCCATGAATCCGTTGTCCCCGTCGCCGTGGCAGGTGGGAGAGAGGCGCACCACGGACGAGCGCACACCCTGCGAGGCGAGTGCCAGCACCGCATCTGCGGTGGCCACGCGAAGGGAGATCGGCGAACCGTCGTTCGTGGCCTTGTCGTGCTCGGTCGACACCCGTCCGGGCGCGAGGCCGGCCACGCCGGAGGCGATGACGAAGGGCCGGTCGGTGCCCACGAGCGCGGCGCCGATGGTGTCCACGGCGCGGCGGTCCGCCTCCGCGGCCCCCTGGAAGTCGCCGGTGAAGGCGATGTCGTGCTTGAAGGCAAGGTGGATCACCCCGTCCGACGCGGCGGCCGCGTCACGCAGTACGTCGAGGTCGTCGACGGTGCCGCGCACGACCTCGGCCCTGGCGGCGGCGAGCGCGGCCGCGGAGGCGTCGGAGCGTGCCAGCCCGACGACCTCGTGCCCCGCGTCGATGAGCTCGGGAACGACGGCGGAGCCG
This sequence comes from Streptomyces sp. NPDC107517, assembly GCF_055582645.1. Taxonomy (NCBI): domain Bacteria; kingdom Bacillati; phylum Actinomycetota; class Actinomycetes; order Kitasatosporales; family Streptomycetaceae; genus Streptomyces; species Streptomyces sp. NPDC107517. The sequence goes on from NZ_JBVJPM010000006.1 coordinate 204,281, forward strand.
ATCCAACCGGACGCGCCGGTCACGAAGATGCGCATGAGAAACCCCAAGGAGTCGATGACAGGTGGCACACGGTGATGTCAGTACCTGTCATCAACGCTACACCTGATGTCATTCACTGTCATCACGTAAGATCTGGCCATGGGTAGATGGGAGCCGAACGCGCGTGGGCGTCTGGCGAACGCGGCACTGGAGCTCTACAGCGAGCGCGGGTTCGAGCAGACGACCGTGGCGGAGATCGCCAAACGGGCCGGACTCACGGAGCGCACGTTCTTTCGGCACTACGCGGACAAGCGCGAGGTCCTCTTCGCCGGCTCCAGCCGGCTGGAGGAGGCGCTCGTGCAAGCGGTCGCCGGCGTTCCGAAGTCTGCGGCGCCGATCGACGCGGTGGCCGTGGGCCTCGACACGGTCGCCGAGTTCTTCGCCGACCGCCGAGACTTCGCGCGGCAGCGTCAGGCCGTGATCATGGCGACCGCGGAACTCCAGGAGCGCGAGCTCATCAAGCTCGCCTCGATGTCGGCCGCGCTCGCCGACACCCTGCGCCGACGCGGCGTGGCGGAACCGGCCGCAAGCCTGACCGCCGAGGCGGGCGTCGCCGTCTTCAAGGTGGGCTTCGAGCGGTGGATCGGCGCGGCCGAGGACCGTGAGATGTCGCAGTTCATACGGGAATCACTGCACGAGCTCAGGACGGCGCTGACGGGCACCTGACCGGCGCCGCCCCCTCTCCGTCACGCGCCCTTCCGGCGTACGCGCGGCCTGTGCTCGCGGGCCCATCGCTGCACCCCGACCAGCGCCGGGAAGCGTTCGTGCAGCTGTACGGCGTTGCGGTCCAGTTCCTCCATCAGGCGCTGTGTGCGGTGTTCCGTGTCGAGTTCGGCGAGGATGCGATCGATCTCGGTGAGCAGAGCCCCCTGCAGCTGCCACTGGCTCGGGTCGTCCTGGACGGTGTCCAGAAGCAATTGCGCGACGTGTTCGCGCTGGGTATTGGCGGCGGCGAGGTGGCTGACCAGGCGGTCCTCGGCCGTTTCCGATTCCGAGCTGGTTCCGGTGCCGACGAGTACGGCGAAACTGACGACGGCGTCCGCGACGTTGCCGAGGAGATCACGCATGGCGTTCGACACCTCGGGCGCGAGCAGCGGCCCCTCCTCACGCTGTTTGGCCAGGTCCGTGAGGGTCCGGGCGATGACGCGCAGCACGACGGTGCAGATTTCGAGCGTGTCGAGGCCGGTCCGCAGCACCACGCGGTGCAGTCGCCCTTCCCGTACACGCGGATTGAGCCGGAGGCTGTCCTCGGCCTGCCGCAGGGAGGCGTCCACGTCGGCGATGTCCTGATCGAGGCGGCGCGCCTCGTGGAGCCGTGCCGCCGCAAGTGGCCAGTGGGTCTCCTCGTCGAGCTGGTCGCTGAGGTCGAGCAGCAGCCGGCGCATGCGCCGGGCGAGGTCCTCCAGGGCGTCGCCCGCGGTGTCCACCCAGAGGGGCGGGGCGAAGAAGAGGTTGAACGCGAGCCCGGTCAGGGCTCCGATCAGGGTTTCCAGTACGCGGTCCCATGCGCTCGATGCCACGCGGGTGACGCCGAGTACGAGCATGGCGCTGATCGCCACCTCGGGCACGAACTCGTTCGCGCGCACGAAGGGGCCGATGGTGAGCGAGGCCAGGATGATCAGCCCCAGACTCCACCAGGTCAGCCCTACCAAGGCGCTGAACCCGATGGCGATGAACACCCCGACGACCACGGAGTTGATGCGGCTGATGCTCGTCTTCACGGTCGCGTACAGGGTCACCTGCACGACGAGGAGAGCGGTCAGAGGGGCGGTGAGGGGGGCCGGTTCGCGGCTGAGGTGCAGGGCGATGACGTAGGCGATCGTCGACGCGGCCGTGGCCCTCAGCGTCTGCACGGCGACCGGGTGCCGCAGCCGTTTCACGAGCTGACGCCCGCTCGGGACACGGCTCAGCAGCTTCGCCAGCCGCTCAGGTACCAGGCGCATCTTCAGACCCTTCCCCGATCCGTGCGGCGCCTCCCGGCGGCGTAGACCGCCCGGGTCATGCCGGACGAGATCGCGGGTCTCCGGCACCGAGCCCCAGTACGTGGGAACGACGTTCATCGAGACCCACCTGTACGACGCCGACGAGCGGCACACCGCGGCGGCCGAAGCAACGGCGACGGCGGGATGTTCGCCCTCGCCCCGGGCAAGCGGATCTCCGCGCACCGCGAGGCGGGGAACATCCTTCACACGTACGTCCAGCTGTACTGCCCCGCCGAGTGGCTCCCGGGCATCGACTTCACCGACGCCACCGATGCCACCGCCGCGACCGCCCGCGTCGCGGGAGAGGTCGACGGGTGCGCGCCGGAACTCACCGCGCTGATCACCGACGGCGAGACGGCACCGGTCCCGCGCCCCGTCCACACGCTCCCGACCCGGCACCGGTGGGACCGCGTGCCCGGGGTGACGCTCCATCGACTTGCTCGCCGGCTGAAGTGCTCTGCGGCGCGAGTCTGTTCAGGGCGGGGTTCAAGGCTGATCGGTTCAAGGCTGATCGGTTCAGGGCGGATCCGTTCAGGAGGGAGCGCCGGCCAGGACTTCCACCTTGCCCGTGTCGAGTGAGTAGTAGGCGCCCACGACGGCGAGGTCCCCCTTCTTCACGAGAGGGGCGAGGTCGTTGTTGGTGCGCAGACCGGCCGCGGTCAAGGTGACCTGCGCGCGGGCCATGGTCTCTACGGGGTCGCCGCCGCCCTCGCGGACTGCCTGCTTGTACGCCGGTTGCAGAGCCTTGACGATCGCCTGCAGGTTGCCCGGCAGCGGCTTGTCGTCGCGCAGCGACTCGTACGCCGCCTTGACGGCTCCGCAGCGCTGATGGCCGAGGACCACGATGAGCGGGGTGCCGCTCGTCATGGGCCCGTACTCGACGGAGCCGATGACGACGGGCCCGACCGCCTCGCCGCCCGTGCGCATGACGTAGAGGTCGCCGAGCCCGGTGTCGAAGAGGAGCTCGGGCGGTACGCGGGAGTCGATGCACGAGAGGACCGATCCGTACGGCTCCTGCTGCTGAGCCACCAGCTCGCGCCGGTCCGGATCCCGGTCGGGGTGCTGGAGGTCTCCGCTCACCCAGCGCTTGTTGCCCTCCATCAGTCTCGCGAAGGCCGCCGCGGGCGTGGAGGGCCTCGGAATGGGCGTGGTGCTGCTACTGGTCGGCGCGGTGACGGCTTTGGTCGGTGTGCACCCCGCCAGCGCGACCGTGGCACTCGCGAGTGCGCCGGCGAGCAGAAGTCGGCGGTCCGGAGATGCTGCTGTGTCCATCGGTCGTTCCCCTCGGTGCCGCGTGCCGCTCGCACACGCCCATGCGTTCTCACAGGGGCGATTGTGCTGCCAGGTGCGGCCGACCTGACGACAGGCACGAGCGGGCGCGCGGCACTTTGCCACCGGGCGGGCTACAGGGCAGGCATCTGTGAGCCGTGCCGGCTGCAGAGACGCTCGGGCGGCGGCGCCGGGATCCGGTCGGTCCTCAGGCGCGGCAGCGCAGCATCTCCAGCGGGGGGTTGGCGAGGAAGTCCGCCCAGAAGTCCGCGCCGAACTCGCGCACGCCGGCGTCGGACACCTTCAGCGGGACCCACGTCACCTCACCGAATCCGGCCGCCCGCAGGCACTCTTCGTAGACCTCGCGGCGCGGGCACGTGGTGACGAACGAGATCGGCCCGACCGGCGGCTCGAGCAACGCCGAGATCCGGACGCGCGGTCCGGTCTCGGCCTCCTCGCCGGTGAGCTCGGCGCGGAAGCCGTACTTGTCGAGTGACGGCCCGTCGAAGCGGTGGTCGGGTGCCTGGTTGAGCAGGAAGAACTCGGCGCCGGGCGCCAGGTTGCGGTGCACGTTGCGGCACATCCGCTCGAAGGCGGCGATGCTCTGCGCGTAGTTGAGCAACTGGACGGCTGTGGCGATGTCGAAGCGCCGCCCGAGGGGCCGCAGTTGGGACACATCGCCCACCTCGTAACGCACGCCCAACGGATCGCGCTGCTCCAGCTTCTCGGCCACGGCGACCATTTCACCGGAGATGTCGATTCCGAGCACCTCCGTGGCGCCGCGCCGCTTGAACTCCCTGCTGTAAAAGCCGGTACCGGAGGCCAGGTCGAGGACCGACTTGCCGCGCACATCGCCGACCATGCCCAGGAAGCCGGGCACCTCCCCGTACTGCGCCAGCGGCAGGGCCTTGAACCCCTCGAACGCCTCACCGATCTCGTCGTACTGCTGCTGCACGCTCACCGTGATGTCCTCCCCTGCGCTTGGTCATCCCCTTGGCCCGGCCCCCGTTCCCCCCGGAGACGCCGCGGCCACTGACGGGAAGTCTTCCCGCACCCCGGCAGACGGTCGTACTGGCAGAAGCCACAAGATCCGGGCATCGACGCGGTGTTCGGGTACAAGCGGGCACGGGACACGGACGGCGAGGTGCTTGGCACCAGCGGGCGCAGGACGAAGCGAGATGCTCGGCGCAAGCAGGCGCAGGACACGGCGCGTTGCCAGGCACAAGCAGGCTTCGGCTGCCGGAGCGCGTACGGGCTGGAGTGGCCCGGCGGGTCAGCCGTCGGCGGCGAGACGTTCCAGCCACTCGGTCAGCAGGCGCTCCTCCGCTCCGCTGAGGGTTGTCTGTTCAGGCAGCGCGGCACGCAGGGCGCGCGCCGCGCCGGCCGGGCCGGCGGCCTGCACGGCCGGCTCCTCGTTGGTGACGGTGGCGACCATGGACTCTCGAAGCGTGGTCAACAGGGCCGGATTGCGCTGCTCCTCGGGCAGTGACAGCCAGGTGAGGACCGCGCCGCGCGCCGTGGCGTGGATGATCATGGCGGCGAACTCCTCGTCGACCCGCAGCCAGCCGCCGGCGGCCAGCCGCCGGATCCGCCCCATGAGGATCTTCATGCCCGCCTCGAACGCGGCCGACGAAGTGGTCGTGGGTTCGCTGTACATCAGCGTGTAGAGCGCGGGGTTGTCCAGCCCGAACTCGACGGCCAGATCCCAGCCGGCCCGCAGATCCTCGATCGGGTCCTGCGGATGCGGGGCCACGGTCTTGCCCGCGAGGAACTTGGCGAAGCCGTGCTCGGCCACCGCTTCGAGCAGTCCGTCCTTGTCGCCGAACAGCCGGTAGATAGCGGGCGGTTGCAGGCCGGCGGCGACCGCGACGGCGCGCGTCGTGACCGCGTCACGACCCTCGCGCGCCAACAGATCCGCGGCAGCCTCGATCACCCGCTGCCGGGGCTCTTCGCGCGCCATGGGTGCGGGCGTCTCAGAATCGACGGCGGCCACGCCGCGGCTGCCTCGTGAACGTGGTGGCATATATCAACGGTACAGCAGGAGCGATACCATCGTTAATATCGCTGATACGCTAAATCAGATTCCGCTGGAACCAAGCGTTGGAGCAACCATGATCATCGTGACCGGAGCGACCGGAATGCTCGGGCGTCAGATCGTCGAGAGCCTGCTGACACGCGCACCCGCGGAGCGGGTCGGCGTCAGCGTCCGCGACCCGCAGAAGGCCCACGACCTCGCAGACCGGGGGATACGTGTACGGCAAGGGAGTTTCAGCGACACCGCCGGTCTCGCTCACGCCTTCGAGGGCGCCTCGCAAGTGCTGATCGTCTCCGTCGACAAGATGGGCGAGGAGGCCGTGCGGCAGCATCGCGCCGCAATCGCGGGCGCGGTTGCGGCGGGCGCCCGGCGCATCCTCTACACCAGCCACATGGGCGCGAGCGCCACGTCGCATTTCGAGCCCTGCCGTGACCACGCCGCCACCGAAGAGTCCCTGCGGACCTGCGGCGTGCCGTACACCGCGCTGCGCAACGGCTTCTACGCCACGAGCGCGCTGCAGTTCCTGGGGCACGGACTGGAGTCCGGTGAGGCCGAACTCCCCGCGGACGGGCCGGTGAGCTGGACCGCGCACGCCGACCTCGCCGACGCGGCGGCCGCCCTCCTCGCCGACGAGGGCCGCTTCGACGGCCCGACCCCGCCGCTCACCGCCGCGCAGGCACTGACCTTCGCCGACATCGCCGGCATCGCGTCGCAAGCGCACGGCCGCAGCGTCAAGAGGATCACGACACCTGACGACGCGTTCCGCGAGCAGCTCGTGGGCCACGGCGTCCCCGCCGAGACCGCCGACCAGCTGCTCGGTGTCTTCACCGCCAGCCGCGCGGGCGAGTTCGCAACGGTCGACCCCACTCTGGCCAACCTGATCGGGCGCGAACCGACCTCCCTGAGCACGGTGCTGCGCGAGCGCCTGGGCCACAACTGATCCACACCCGTATGTGTGTTGAGCGTCGGGCCCGTCGACGGCAGGCTCAGTCGCGCCGGCGGGTCGCGGTGGCGGGCGTGGGCGCCAGGACGAGCCGGACAGGGATGGGCGTCAGTCGCCGCTCGGCCACGCGGCCAGCGCCAGCTCGGCCACCTGGGACAGCTCCTCCCTGCCGGCTCCGTCCCGTGCGCGCTGCGAAAGCCCCTGCACGATCGTGGCGAAGTACGACGCCAGGGCCGACGCATCGGTCCCAGGCTGCAGCTCCCCGTCCCCCTCGGCCCGGCGCAACCGCTCCTCGATGGCAGCGACGCCCACGTTGCGCACGTCGCGCAGGAACTTCGCGATCTCCTCGTCATGCACGGTGACGTTGGTGGCCGCGCTGATGGCCAGGCAGCCCGGCGGGTGCGACGGATCCGCGTAGATCGCCGCCGCCTCACGCAGGATCCGGGACACGGCCCCGCGGGCCGTCGGCTCCTCGGCCAGCGCACGAGCCGGGAAGGACCCCATCGGCGACCGCCCGTACACCTCGACGGCCTCCCTGAACAGCGCCTTCTTGTCGCCGAACGCCGCGTAGAGGCTGCCCGGGCGGATGTCCATCGCCACCGTCAGCTCACCAAGAGACGTCGCCTCGAAGCCTCGCTCCCAGAACAGCCGGATGGCCGCCCACAGCGCCGCGTCCCGGTCGAACGTGCGCGGACGCCCTCGTGCCTTGCTCATGCTCACCATTCTAGAGCGTTCACTCAAAAACTCATGCTACGGTCCTTTCTTGATCGGTCACTCAACAAATAGCGAACTCCATCAGGGAGGCCCTCAGCCCATGAACGGGCAACTGGACGGACACCGGAACGGGCCACTCGACGGGCCACTGGCGAGGCGCCCCGGCGGACAACCCGGTGGGCAGGCCACCGCACACCACCGCGATGAGGGGCACACCGTCGCCGGGTGGGCCGGCTTCGCGGTCGCCACGGCCGGGGCGATCGTCACCGGGCTCGGCATCTGCGGCTGGCGCCCGGGGATCTGGCTGGGGATCTGCGTCCTGGCCGCGGCGGCGCCGATCACATGGGGTCTGCACATCGCGGGCTGGGGCAAGCGTCCAGGCCCGCGACCTGCGGATCACAGAGGCCGGGACCGCGCCGCGCGCGACGGGCACGCGGACTGCCTCGGGTGCCGGCTGGCGGGACGACGCGGTGTTCCGACACGCCCGGAATCCTCCGCCGAACCCACCGCCACGCCCACACTCACACCGCCCACCGTCGACCTCTGACACGGGAGACGGCCAGGACGCATACCGGGTGTCCATGAACCCGCTCCTCGCCACCACTGGCATTATGCAGGTGAATACCTGCATAATCGGAGTGTGAGTTTCGAAGCGACTGCGATGGACCAGGTCTTCAAGGCGCTGGCCGACCCCACCCGACGGCGGCTGCTCGACCGTCTGCGCGAGCACAACGGCCAGACACTGCGCGAGCTGTGCGACCGCCTGGAGATGGCGCGCCAGTCGGCCACCCAGCATCTCGACATCCTCGGGCGGGCCGGCCTCGTGACCGTCGTCCGGCGCGGACGCGAACGGCTTCACTACCTCAATCCGGCCCCGATCCACGAGATCCAGGAACGCTGGATCTCCGAGTTCGACAGGCCCCGGCTGCAAGCGATCAGTGCCATCAGGAACCAGGCAGAGGAGTACGCCATGACCAGCGGATCAGCATCCGTACCGTCCTACGTCTACGTCACCTACATCCGGGCCGGTGCGGAGCAGGTGTGGCAGGCGCTGACGGACGCAGACCTGACAGCGCGCTACTGGGGACACGCCAACGTCTCCGACTGGGAGCCGGGATCGGCCTGGGAGCACCGGCGCGTCGACGGATCGGGGGCCGTCGACGTCGTCGGTCAGGTCCTCGAAGCCGAGCCTCCGACGCGCCTGGTCATCACGTTCGAGGACACCCCGGATGCCCGGACGCGGCGCGACCCGTCCGTCGTCACCTTCCTCGTCGAGCCGCACGAAGACATCGTCCGGCTCACCGTGACCCACGAGAACCTTCCCGACACGGAGATGCTGAACGGCATTTCACAGGGCTGGCCGGCCGTCCTGGCGAACCTCAAGTCACTGCTCGAGACCGGCGAGGTGCTCCCGCAGGCACCGTGGGACATGGCCGGCACCCACGCCTGAAGGGGCAGGCACGACGCCCCCTCCCCCCCGGCACCCCTCGCAGGACTGACGACAGGAGACGTGATGGCCACCATCCCTCTTAGGGACGCCTACCGCACGCTCCTGGAGGCGGCCGCCACAGTGGCCGGCTCCGGGGACGCGATGCCCGTCCCACCTACCGGCGAATGGAACGCCGACCAGATCCTGGCGCACGTAGCCATCGTCAACGCCACCACCATCGCGACCGTCGCCGCCGCGTCCGCGGGAGCACCCACCACGTACGACAACCGCATGGCACACGACACCTGGACCATCGAGCGCGTCATCGGTCTCGCCGGCGGCAACGCAGGGCTCCGTGAGCGCGTCCGCCTCCAGGCCGACGCGCTCTGCGCCCTCGGCGGGCCGATGCTGAGCGAGACCGAACTCAACACGCTGGTGCCCGCCTTACTGCTGTCCCACGACAAGGTCCAGGTCAATCAGCCCCTCCCGCTCAGGGATCTCATCACCGGTCTGGCGGAGGTGGAACTGCCCGGCCACACGCGGCAACTCCTGTCCCTGCTGCCGCCATCGGGGACCGGTATCCAAGGGGTGCCGGCCGGCACCTTCCACCAGGTGGCTCCGTCGTCGGACACCAACACCTGAGCGGCCCGGTGCGCGCCGATGATTTTGTGCGGGCTCCGCAGTCATTCAGTCAGTGACAGTGGAGATCCGCGGGCGAGCAGCCGCGGCGGCCGGCCATGAAGAAGCACACAAGGAGACCGTGAGATGCGCACGCTGATCAGCACCGCCTTCGTCTCGCTCGACGGCGTCGTCGAGGCCCCGGGTGGCGAGCCCGGCTACCGGAACTCCGGATGGACCTTCAAGGAGGTCGAGTTCCTTCCGGAGGCGTTCGAGATCAAGGGCCGCGAGCAGGAGGAGGCCGCCGCCATGATGATGGGCCGTGTCAGCTACGAGGCGTTCAGTCCCGTCTGGCCCGGCATGGAGGAGTTCGCCCGGTACAAGGTCATGCCGAAGTACGTCGTCTCCACCGGCCTCACCGAGGACGATCTCGTCGCGGACTGGGGCGAGACCACGATCCTGCGCTCCCTCGACGAGGTCGCCGCTCTCAAGGAGACGGAGGGCGGGCCGATCGTCATCCACGGCAGCGCCGCCCTCAACCGGAGCCTTTCCGACGCCTGCCTCATCGACCGCTACCACCTGCTCGTCTTCCCGCTGCTGCTCGGCGCGGGCAAGCGGCTGTACAGCGCCACGGACAAGGACACCCAGAAGCTCAAGCTGGTCGGGTCCGAGGCGTACGCCAACGGCGTGCAGAAGCAGGTGTTCGACGTCGTCCGATGACAGCAGCCGATGACGGTTCGAGCGGGCTGAGCCGCGTCGACCTCTTCGGGGGGCCGGCGGACAGTCCAAGCGGCCTCCCCCGCTGACGGTGACGCCCGGTCGAGCGGTATCTGTGTTCGTCACCGCCCGCATGACGTCACCGCGCGAAGCGGGCCCGGCCCCTTGTTCAGGCGGCCCGCGGCGGCCAGTTCCTGATGGCCTTCGTACGCGGCGCCGCGTACGTGCGCACCTTCGAGGTGGAGAGGCCGAGGCGGACGAGCGACTCGGCGATGGTGACGGCCGCCGCGACGCCGTCGACGACGGGGACACCCGTGCGCTCGACGACGCGCTCCGTGAGTCCGGCCATGCCGCCGCAACCGAGGCAGATCACTTCGGCCTTGTCACGTTCGACTGCCTGGGCCGCCTGTTCCACGATGGCCTCGACGGCGGCTTCCGCGTCGCTCTCCAGGTCGAGTACGGCCATTCCGCTGGCCCGCACCGACGCGCAGCGGTCGGCGAGACCCGCGAGCTTGAGGCGGTCCTCGATGAGCGGCACGGTCCGGTCGAGCGTGGTGACCACCGAGTAGCGGTGGCCGAGGAACTGCGCGGTGCTCGCGGCGGCTTCCGTGATGTCGACGACGGGAACGTCGAGGAGTTCCTGGAGCCCCTCGCGACCGTGCTCGCCGTACCCGGCCTGGATGACGGCGTCGAAGGGGTGCGGATAGGAGCGGACCGCCTCCATCACGGCGACGGCCGCGAGGTAGCTCTCGTAGTTGCCCTCCACGGACTCGGCCCCGAACGGCGGGGTGAGGGGCACGATCTCCGTGCCCGGTGAGGCGACGGCGGCGGCCTGGGCGCCGATGCTCTCGGTCATCGAGGCGGTGGTGTTGACATTGACGACGAGGATGCGCATTTCTTGGCTTTCTCTGCTGAGGCCGGCCTGGGCCGAAGGTGGTACGAGGGTGGTGCGGGGGCGTGGCGCGGAGTCGTCAGGCGGCGTCGACCGCGATGGCCTCACCGTCGACGTCCCGGGTCGCCTGCTTGCGGTCGGCGAGGACCAGGTAGACGACGGCGGAGAGGACCGCGCCGATGAACCAGGAGAACCCCGAAACGGACTTGAAGGCGGGGACGAGCGCGATGACGACGGCGACGGCCGCGGCGGGCACGAAGGCGCCGATGGCCTTCAGGTGGAACCCGCGCTGGTAGAAGTAGTCGCCCTGCCGGTCGTCGGTGTAGAGGTCGGGGACGTTCACACGGGTCCGGCGGACCAACCAGTAGTCCGCCATGACGACGCCGAAGACGGGGCCGAGCAGTGCTCCGAGGCCGCCCAGGAAGTAGTTCACGACGGTCGGGTTGTCGTAGAGGTTCCACGGCAGGATGACCAGGCCGATGACGGCGCTCACCACGCCGCTGCGGCGGAAGTCGAGCGTGCGCGGGAAGAGGTTGACGAGGGCGTAGATGGGCGCCACGAAGTTCGCCATGAGGTTCACCGCGATCGTCAGCGTGATGAACGCGAGTGAGGCCGCCGCCATCAGGTACGTGTTGGGGATCGAGCGCACGATGTCCTCGGGCCCGGTGATGACCTCGCCGTTCAGCTTGAACTGGGCCCCGCTGAGCACGACCACGATGCCGGCGAAGAACAGCATGTTCACCGGGATGCCGACGAGGTTGCCGCGCACGATCGCCCGACGGCTCTTCGCGGAGCGGGTGAAGTCACAGAAGTTGAGCACGAAGGTGCCGTAGATGACGACCCAGAGTGCGGCGCTCTCGAAGATCTGGCGCCACATGTCGAGGCCGCTCGGCGCGTGCCCCGTCGACAGGGCGATGGAGCCGTCGGCGCGGATGAACATCCAGATCGCCAGCGCGGACATGGTGATCAGGATCGTCGGCGCCGCGAACGCCATGTACTTGCGGATGAGTTCCATGCCGTAGCTGACGATGACGACCTGAATGACCCACAGGGTCAGGAACGTTGCCCAGCCCAGGGTCGACAGCCCGAGGATCGAGTTCTCGTCGAGCGAGCGCAGGCCGGGGAAGAGCACCTTGACGAGCGCGCCCAGCACGGACGCCGCCAGGTACGTCTGGATGCCGAACCACGCGATGGCCACGACGCCACGGACGACGGCCGGGATCTGCGCTCCCTTGACGCCGAAGGAGATGCGGCTCATGACGGGGAACGGGACACCCGTCTTGCTGCCCATGTATCCCGAGAGGGTCAGGAGCAGGAAGAGCAGCGCTGACGCGATCGCGAAGGCGGCCAGGATGTTCCAGACGCTCATCCCCAGGGCGAACAGGCCTATCGCGAAAGCGTAGTTGCCGAGGCTGTGCACGTCGTTGCCCCAGAGGGTGAAGACGTTGTACGCGCCCCAGCGACGACCTTCCTTCTTCGTGGGGGCGAGGTCGGGGCTGTACAGCCCGGGGCTCGTCCGGGGTTTCCCGTCGACCGCAGCGGTGGGTGGCGTTTTGTGCACGGCGGCCATGACACACTCCCGGCGTTTCCGTATTGCGGAATTAACTTTCCTTGTTTCGGAACGGGAGATTACGGGGGGCGGTAGGGGCGGTCAATAGGTCGCTGCCCAGAATTTATGCGCAGCCGCGCAACGCTCCATCGTGACATCTCTCACGGCGTGAAGATTGCGTGAGCAAATTGTTTCCGGGCGGCGCAGGCCCGCGAACCGCCCATTGCCACCCCACACGCCCGCGAGCAGGCTTTTTGCATACCAGTACATGGGTCACACCGGATCCATGGGTGTGACCTTTACGTTCACCTGTGTTTTGGTATACAAAATCTGCATGCCAGCTCCACCGCCCTCGCCCGGCACCCAGAAGGAACAGCCCCCGGATCCCCGGCGCTGGTGGGCCCTGTGCGTCCTCGGCCTGGCCCAGCTGATGATCCTGCTGGACAGCACCATCGTGAACGTGGCCCTGCCGTCCATCCAGACGGAGTTGGGCATGGCGGACGGCGATCGCCCATGGGTCGTCACCTCTTACACGGTCGCGTTCGGCGGGCTGCTCCTGCTCGCGGGCCGCATCGCCGACCATGCGGGCCGCAAGCGCGCCTTCGCCTCGGGCCTGCTCGGTTTCGCGGTCGCCTCGGCGGCGGCGGGAGCCGCTCCCACGGCGCAGGCTCTGTTCGCCGCCCGCGCCGTACAGGGCGCCTTCGCCGCACTGCTGGCGGCCTCGGCCCTCGCCCTGGTGGCCACGACCTTCACCGACCCGCGCGAACGCCGGAAGGCCATCGCCGTCTTCGGCGCTCTCGGCGGGGCCGGCGCCTCCCTCGGCGTCGTCCTGGGCGGGCTGCTCACCCAGTGGCTCGGCTGGCGCTGGTGCCTGCTGGTCAACGTACCCATCGCCCTCGCCGCCCTGCTCGGCACGCTGTGGACACCGCGCGACCGCGCCCAGCGCCTGACCGGCCGCATCGACATCGCGGGAGCGGTGCTCGGGTGCGGTGGCCTGACGACGGTGGTGTACGGGTGCAGCCAGGCGGAGGCTCAGGGCTGGACGTCTCCCGGCGTACTCGGCGTGCTGCTCGCCGGGGCCGTGCTGTTGACGGCTTTCGCCTGGTGGCAGACGCGGGCCGCCGCACCGCTGCTGCCTCCGCGGCTGATGCGCGACCGCCGCCGAGTCGCCTCACTCCTTGCCGGCAGCTCACTGATGGCGGGCCAGCTGTCCGTCGCGCTGTATCTCACGTACTACCTGCAGACCGTTCTCGACTGGTCCGCCCTGGCCGCCGGCCTGGGCTTCCTGCCCATCAGTCTCGTCACCACCGCGACCGCCACCCAGCTCGGCACCCGCCTGCTGCCCAGGCTCGGACCGCGCGTGATGATGACGGCCGGGCTGTGCATCGCGGCGTGCGGGCTGTTCCAGCTCACGCTCCTGGACCCGCATTCCACGTACGCCGCGCACGTCCTCCCCGCGCTGATCACCTTCAGCGTCGGCCAGGGTGGCAGCTTCCTGGCCATCATGACCGGCGCCACCTCCGACGTGCCCCCGCAGGACTCCGGCATCGCCTCGGCGACGGTCAACTCCGCGCAGCAGATGGGCGGTTCCATCGGGTCCGCCGTGTTCAACACAGTGGCCGCGAGCGCGGCAGCGGCCTTCCACGGGAGCCGGCGCGCCGCCGCGCTGCACGGCTTCACCTCGGCCATCTGGATCCCCCTGGCCCTGCTCCTCCTGGCCGCGGTCGCGACGGCCACGCTGGCCGGCCGTCAATCTACCCGCGTATATGCGCACGCAAATACTTTGCACCGCAATCCTGAAGGGCTCGCAAAAAGGCAGGGAAGCGGAAGTCGCGGCGCTTGACGCGGAGAAATAGAAGGTAATCCCGAAGGTGTGGTCCGACTCCCCCAGCGGGCAGCCGGACCACTACCGTCCGTGAATTCCTCAACAGGCTCCCTCGGCTCAGGCGAAGACGATTCCGTCCGCGACATCGGCCCGGATCTCCGTGCCCACCCGGCGCTCCAACAGGTCGTCGATCCGTTCGAGCGGTCCGATGAGCGCGCGTCCGCCGGCCTTCGCGACCCGCACCGCGGCGTCGACCTTCGGCTTCATGGACCCCTCGGCGAAGGCCAGTTCGGAGATCGCTTCCGGGGATGCCGTCAGGATGTCCCGCTGCTCGGGCGTCCCCCAATTCTCACTGACGTAGTCGCCGTCCGTGAGCATGACCAGCATGTCCGCCTTGAGCTCGGCCGCGAGTGCCGCGCTGGCGAGGTCCTTGTCCACCACGGCCTGCATGCCGGTCTGGCGACCCTTGCCGTCGATCTTCACGGGCACGCCTCCGCCACCGACACAGACGACGAGCCGGCCGTTCTCCAGGAGCATCCGCACCAGCGGTGCCTGGACGATGCGCCGCGGGACGGGAGACGGCACCACGCGCCGGAACGCCGCACCGTCGCGCGCGATCGTCCACCGGTACTCGGCCGCCGCCTCAGCGGCGTCCTGCGCGGAGTACTGGGGGCCGATCAGCTTCGTCGGGCGCTCGAACGCCGGGTCCGCCTCGTCGACCTCGGTGGTCGTGACGACCGCCGCCACCTCGCGCTCCCCGGCGAGAGCGTTGGAGAGCTCCTGCTGGATGACGTAACCGATCATGCCCTGCGTCTCCGCACCGAGGATGTCCAGCGGGTACGCCGCCACGTCCTGGTAGGCGAGGTTCTGCAGAGCGAGCAGACCCACCTGGGGTCCGTTCCCGTGAGTGATGACGAGCTCGTGCTGACGTGCGAGGCCGGCCAGTGCCTCGCACGTGGACCTCACGTTCGCGCGCAGATGGTCGGCGGTCATCGGCTCTCCCCGACGGGCCAGCGCGTTGCCTCCGAGAGCCACGACGATGCGCATGGATTCCCTCCACAGACTTGTTCGCTTCCCCATTGTCAAATGGTATACCAGTGAGCGAATGTTGAGGGGAACCCATCACGCCCCATGGGCACGGTGAGGGCGAGGAGAGTGCAGTGACTTCTCTGTGTACAGCCACCGAGCTGCGCGCCGTGTCCGGCGACGCCGCTCTGATCGCGCACCTGCGCGCACTTCGCGGGCAAGGCGTCGTCGAAGGCGTCTTCCACCGTACGGTCAATGTACTGACCCCTGGTGACAGGCTCATCGCCCTCGCCGCACGAGGCGGTGGTGACGCTCCACGGACCCTCGTCACCGATGCGGACGGCTGGTCGGACCGGGGCATCGCGGCGAGTCAGACCGTGGAGTTCGCGCCGGGGGTCATCACCGTCCGTGCGGCGCGCGGACGCCTGCGAGTGCGTACGGAAGGTGCAAATGAATGGCATCCCATTCTGCCGTCGCTCGCGGCGCTCGGCCCGGACGAACTCGCGACCGCCGCCTCGGCTCTCGACCGGCTGATACGCGCGCACGGCTCACGCGGCGGCATGCTCGGTCCGACTCCCGCCGCGTCGTCGATGGAGGTGGCCGTCACCCGGGCACTCGCCGATGGGCGCGACGTCCTCACACGCGCCATCAGGTCCGGGGACGACACCGGCATGCGCGGCGGCGTCCTGGCACTCCTCGGACTCGGCCCGGGGCTGACGCCCGCGGGCGACGACTTCCTGACCGCGTTGGCCCTGCTGTCCTCGCTCCCCGGCAGCGGGCTCGGCCCGTTCGGGCGGGCGCTCCAGGGCGTCCTGCTCGAACACCCCGGCCGCACCACGCGGTTGGGTTTCGCCGCGCTCGACGAGGCCCTGACGGGACGGGCCGGCGACTCACTGCTCGACGTCCTGCACACGCTGGCCCGCCCCGACCGGTGGGGCGAAGTACACGTGACGCGATCCATCCGCACCCCGGTCCGACATGCGCTGGCCATCGGCCACACGTCCGGCACCGACACCTTGTCCGGTCTCGTGACCGGGCTTCGCCTGGAGAAAGAACTGCGAGGTTCGCTGTGAGCATCACAGCAGTCGTCAAGAAGAACACCTACTTCGACTCGGTGTCCCTGATGTCCGTCTCGACCCGGGCGAATCAACTGCCCGGCGTGGAGCAGGCGTTCGTAGCCATGGGCACCGAGATGAACAAGGGCGTGCTGAGCAGCCTCGGCCTGCTCACGGCGGATCTCGGTGCCGCGGGCACCGGGGATCTCATGATCGTCGTCGCGGCGGGTGAGGGAGCCGATCAGACAGCGCTGCTGGCGGAGGTCGAGGCACTCCTCGTACAGAAGGCACCCAGTGCGAGCGGTGCGGACACGGTCACGTACCGGACGGTCGACAGTGCCGCGCGCGGCATCCCCGGGGCGAACCTCGCGATCGTCGCGGTCAACGGCGCGTACGCGGGCCGCGAAGCCCGCAAGGCGCTGGAGAACGGCCTGCACGTGATGGTCTTCAGCGACAACGTCCCGATCGAGGAAGAGGTCCGCCTCAAGCAACTGGCGCACAGCAAGGGCCTGTTCATGATGGGGCCCGACTGCGGCACCGCGATCATCAACAACGTCGCGCTGTGTTTCGGGAACGCCGTGCGGCCCGGCACCGTCGGTGTCGTCGCGGCATCCGGCACCGGGGCACAGGAGGTCAGTGTCCGTATCCACGCGCTGGGCGCGGGCATCTCGCAGCTCATCGGCACGGGCGGCCGAGACCTGAGCGAACAGGTCGGCGGCATCATGATGATCGACGGGATCCGGGCCCTTGCCGACGATCCCGGCACCAGCGTGATCGTGCTCGTCTCCAAGCCGCCCGCCCCGGCTGTACAGGACAAGGTGCTGGCCGAGATCGCGGGCGCGGGCAAGCCCGTCGTCGTCTACTTCGTCGGCGGATCCGAGGAAGCGGTGACCGCGGCCGGCGGACACTTCGCCGCGAGCACCCAGGACGCGGCGCTCCAGGCCGTCCGCCTCGGGTTCGACTCTCATGCTGCCGTCGAGGAACTGGCCGCCAAGCAGGTGGACGAGGTCTGCGCCCGGCTCGCGCCTGAACAGCGTTACGTGCGCGGCCTGTTCTGCGGCGGGACCCTGTGCGACGAGTCGATGTACGCGCTGCTGGAAGTCAGCGACAACGTATGGAGCAACATCCAGAAGGACCCCGAGCGCCGTCTCACGGCCGGCAGTCCCAGCGTCGGGCACACCTTCCTCGACTTCGGCGACGACGACTTCACCAACGGCCGCCCGCACCCGATGATCGACCCGTCGCTGCGCCTGGCGCGCCTCGTCCAGGAGGCCGCGGACCCCCAAGCAGCCGTCATCCTCATGGACTTCGTCCTCGGCTTCGGCGCCCACGAGGACCCCGTCGGGGTCACGCTCCCCGCCATCGCGCAGGCCAGGAAGATCGCCTCCGACGCGGGCCGTCACCTGGAGATCGTGGGCTACGTCCTGGGCACCGACCTCGACACCCCGGCCCTCGCGGAACAGGTCGCGGCCCTCGAGGCCGCCGGAGTCACCGTCACCCGCAGCAGCACCGAGACGGGCCACTTCGCCCGTGAGACCGCCCGGAAGGCACACCGCGCATGAGCACTCAGGCCACCAGCCTCTTCACCAGCGACCTCAGCGTCGTCAACGTCGGACTGGCCATGTTCGACCGGGACCTCACAGCCCAGGGCGCGCAGGCCACGACCCTCGACTGGACTCCGCCGGGCGGCGGCAGCCCCGAGGTCCTCGCGGCACTCGACACGCTGGAGGACCCGCGCGTCGCCGAGCGGACCGAGGCGGCCAATGCCGAAGCCGTCGAACGCATCATCGGCGCCCGCCCGATGCTGGTCGGCTTCGGCCGGGCCGTCGACGTGGTGCCCGGGATGACCCCGACGACGATCCTGCACGCCGGACCGCCGATCACCTGGGAGCGTATGGCGGGCGCCATGAAGGGGGCCGTCACCGGCGCCCTCGTGTTCGAGGGCCTGGCGCGTGACCTCGACGAGGCCGAACGGCTCGCGGCATCCGGCGAGATCACCTTCTCGCCCTGCCACGAACACGACTGCGTCGGTTCGATGGCCGGTGTCACGTCCGCGTCGATGTACATGCACATCGTCCGCAACGAAACCCATGGCAACACCGCCTTCACCAATCTCTCCGAGCAGATGGCGAAGATCCTGCGCATGGGGGCGAACGACGAGAGCGTCATCGAGCGCCTGGTCTGGATGCGGGACGTCCTCGGCCCCGTGCTCAAGGAGGCCATGGAGATCGGCGGCCCCGTCGACCTGCGCCTTCTGCTCTCCCAGGCGCTGCACATGGGCGACGAGTGCCACAACCGCAACATCGCGGGCACTCTGCTCCTCACTCAGGCCCTCACTCCCGCCCTGCTGCGGACGAGCTTCACCACCGAGCAGAAGAAGGAGGTCTTCGACTTCATCGCCAGTTCGGACTACTTCTCCGGACCCACGTGGCTCGCCATGGCCAAGGCCGCCATGGACGCCGCTCACGGCATCGAAGGTTCGACGATCGTGACGACGATGGCCCGTAACGGCGTCGAGTTCGGCCTCCGCGTCAGCGGCCTGCCCGGGAACCAGTGGCTCACGGGCCCGGCCCAGCCGGTCATCGGGCCGATGTTCGCCGGGTTCAGGCCCGAGGACGCCGGTCTGGACATCGGTGACAGCGCGATCAGCGAGACGTACGGCTTCGGCGGGTTCGCCATGGCGACCGCACCCGCCATCGTCGCGCTCGTCGGCGGAACCGTGCGGGAGGCCGTCACCTTCACCCGGGACATGGGCGAGATCACGACGGCTGAGAACCCGAACGCCACCATCCCCGCCCTGGGGTTCCAGGGCATCCCCACCGGCATAGACGTCCGCAAGGTCCTGGCCACGGGGATCCTGCCGGTCATCAACACGGCGATCGCCCACAAGGAAGCGGGCATCGGGATGATCGGCGCCGGCATCACACACCCGCCCGCCGCCGTCTTCGAGCAGGCCGCCATAGCCCTGGCCCTTGCCAGCACGGTCGCCTGACGGCGCGCCGACCCACCCACGGAGGCCAAGGATGAACAGACGCGATCCCGCCGCGGCGGACACGGCCCACGCGGGCCTCGAGCTGGACCCGGAGTACGAGCACACTCCCGTTCCGACGGAGAGCCGCAAGTCCCTTCTCACCGTGTCGGCCGTGTGGTTCGGGTTCCCGATGATCCTGACCAACGCCGTCCCCGGCGGAATCGTCGTCGCGCTCATGGGCTTCTGGCGCGGTCTGGCCGCCATCGTCGCCGCGAACCTCGTGATGCTGGTCTACGTCGGTCTGCTCAGCCACCGGGCGGGCAGCACGGGCGAGAGCTTCTCCCTCCAGGCGACCAAGACGTTCGGGAGGGTCGGCCACGTCGTCGCCTCCGGTTTCCTCGCGACGGTCGTCGTCGGCTGGTTCGCCTTCAACACCGGCGCCACGGGTGCCACCCTCCACCAGGCGTTCGGCTGGCACGAACAACTCGTCGCCGCCGTCGCCGGGGTCGCCTTCGTCGCGATCACGTTCCTCGGCATCCGCGCCCTGTCCTGGCTGGGCGCGGTGGCCGCCCCGCTGTTCATCCTCGTCGGCCTGATAGCCCTGGTGATCGTCTCCAGGAACCACGACCTCGCGACCGTCCTCGACTACCAGGGCGTCGGCGGGAACAGCGCCCTCACGTTCGGCGCCGCCGTCTCCCTCATCATGGCGACCTTCGCGGACTCCGGAACGATGACGGCCGACTTCACCCGCTGGTCCAAAAACGGCAGACAGGCCGTCATCGCGACGGCCACCGCGTTCCCCGTGGCGAGTCTCGTCGCCCAGGTCACCGGAGGGATCGTCGTCGCGGCCGGCGCCGTCGCCTCGGCCGGCACGGTCGGCGGCAACTTCCTTCCCATCCTCACCGGCGGTCACGGCATCGCCCTGGACGTACTGGCCGCGGTGTTCGTCTTCGTCAACCTCGGCTCGGTCTGCAGCCACTGTCTCTACAACGGGGCACTCAGCTGGTCGCATCTGACCCGTACGCGGATGCGCGTGATGACGCTCGTCCTGGGGGCCGTCGGCACGGTCGCCGCCCTCGCCGGTGTCTGGGACCACTTCCTCGACTGGCTGGTCGTCCTCAGCGTGTTCGTCCCACCGCTCGGTGGTGTGCTGATCGCCGACCAGGTGATCCTGCGCCGTCGGCTCGACGCGCGCGCCGCGGCGGCGGTACGTCCCACCGCGTTCGCCGCGTGGGCCGCCGGAGCGGCGGCCGGCGGGCTCGTGCACTGGTACGCGCCGCAGTTCTCCGACGCGGTCACCGGCCTGCTCGTCGCCCTGATCGCCTATGCCGCACTGGAGGGGATGCCCGTACGAAGCCGGAGTGCGTGATGGCGGACGCAGGTGTGTGTCTACTGCTCCGGGGTGCGCCTGCGGTGCGCGGCGGCTTCGCTGCGGCCCGTCGCCAGGTGCTTGAGGGCCAGTTCCTCGACGCGCGTCACGTCCCGGGCCTCGATCGCCTCGTACAGCTCCTCGTGCTCCTTGGCGACGCCGGCGATGTCGTCGTGCTGGCCGAGCAGCCATCGCATGCGGCTGCTCAGGGTACGGCCGAGCTCGTTCAGCAGTTCGTTGTCCGCCAGCGCCGTCACCGTCTCGTGGAAGTCGGCCGCGGCCCGCCGCGCCGGTACGGCGTCCCCCTTGGCCGCCGCCCTCAGCTCGGCGTCCAGGTCGGCCCGCAGCCGCGCGAGTCCCGCGCGGGTGCGCCGCTGGGCGGCGAGACGGAACGCCAGCATCTCCAGGGCTGCCTTGACCTCGTCCAGATCCTCGACATCGGAGGCGGTGAACTCACGCACCACGGCCCAGCTCCGCGGGCGCGGCGTGACCAGGCCCTCGTTCACCAGGTCCTTCAGGGCGTCACGGACTGGCAGGCGGCTCACCCCCAGCTCGGCCGCCAGTTCCCGCTCCACGAGCTTGCTGCCCGGCGCCCGCACACCGTCGAGAATCTGATCGCGCAGCGTACGCGTGACCCGCTCCGACTCGGGTTCAAAAGTGTCATCCCCTGCCATGATCCCTATTCTCGCACCGCGTCGCAGGTCGTTCGGCCTTACCCCACCTTCGGCACAGGACGGAGGACCCGCTCACGGCCGGCCGGCCGGGTCGTCGCAGCCGTGCTCCTGCCGGTCGAGGATGGCCATCGCGATGGCAGCCGCGCCGGCCGCGTCCCCGTCCTTGACGGCCCGGTGCAGGTCCTCGTGCGACGTGTCAGCGCCGCTGAGGGTGTGCTTCATGCACTGGTCGGCCTTGACGCTGTCGCGCAGAGCCTCGCTCATCCCCCGGTAGAGGTTCTGCAGTACGGGGTTGCGGGAGGCCTCGGCGATGCGGAGGTGGAAGTCGGCATCGGCGTCCGCGAAGGCGTCGGCGTCGGCGTTCCGGCTCGCGTCGGCCCGGTCGTCCAGGGACTGCCGCATCTGCTGGAGATCGTCCGCCGTGCGCCTCGTCGCGGCGAGCCGGGCGGCGACGATGTCGAGGCCGCGGCGTACGTCGATGATGTCCTGGGCGGCGGCGCGGTCGAGCTGGCGGCGCAGGGCGACCTGGGCCTCGTCGGTGGCGGTCACAAAGGTCCCGTTGCCCTGACGGGTCATCAACAGACCCGAGTGCACGAGGACGCGTACGGCCTCGCGTACCGACAGGCGGCTGACGCCCAGCGTCTCGGCGAGCCGGCTCTCGGACGGGATCTTGTCGCCGAGCTGCCAGGTGCCCGTCGCGATCTCCTGTCGCAACGCGGCGATCACGGTGTCGACCAGCGACGGCGCCCGTTCCACGTTTTTCATCCCTACCCCTTCTCTAGTCATCTGATGACCTGATAACTCTAGCGATCGGTTCTTCTCCAACGAAGGAGTTATGCCGTCATGACGCACCTCTTGTTCACAGCGATACGTCTGGACGGCGGGCAGCCCCGCGACGTTCTGGTCGCCGACGGGCGTATCGCCGCCATCGCCCCTCCCGCTCTGCCTGAAGAGTACGAAGTCGTGGACGGTGGCGGCGCCTTGGCCCTGCCCTCGCCGGTCGACGCCCACATTCACCCCGACAAGACCACGTGGGGTCAGAGCTGGCTCAGCCGTGAGCCCGCGTCGACCCTGCGGGACCTGATCGACGGCGACGTGGCCGCGCGGGCGGGCATGACGACGCCGGTCGAGGAGCGCGCCGGTGCGCTCATGGACCGTGCCGTCACCCGCGGCACTCGCGCGATGCGTGCACATGTCGACGTCGCGCCCGTCCACGGGCTCTCCAATGTGCACGGCGTCCGTGCCGCCGCCTCCTCCCGCACCGATCTGCTCGACGTACAGGTGGTGGCCTTTCCCCAGCTCGGTCTGCTCACCGAGCCGGGGACTGCCGGGCTTCTCGAGAAGGCCCTGTCCGAGGGCGCCGACGTGCTCGGCGGCCTGGATCCGGTGGGTGTGGACGGGGACATGCACGGTCAGCTCGATGTCCTGTTCGGCCTGTCCGAGAGGGCGGCCGTCCCGCTCGACATTCACCTGCACGACGGCGGTCCGGCCGGCATCGAGCAGGTCACCGAGATCGCCCGCCGTACGGTGGCGCACGGCATGCAGGGACGCGTCACCGTCAGCCACGCCTTCTGCCTCGCCGGCCTCGAAGGCGGCGAACTCGCGCGCATGGGCGAGATCCTCGCCGGGGCGGGGGTGTCCCTCACTACCTGTGCCCTGGGAGCCGACCCCGTCGTTCCCTTCGGTCCCCTGGGCGGGCATGGGGTGCTGGTCGCGGCGGGCTCCGACGGCGTACGCGACCCATGGACCCCGTTCGGCGACGGCGACATGATCACTCGGGCCCACCTTCTCGCGTACCGCACCGATGCCCGTACCGACACCGAACTCGCCGCGTGCTACGCGGTCGTGGCTCACGGCGGCGCCGCGCTCCTGGGCCTTGAGCGGACGGAGCTGCGCGTCGGCGACCCCGCCGACTTCGTGCTGCTTCCCGGCGACTCGGTGGCGCAGGTCGTCGTGGACCGGCCCGTGCCGAGCCTGGTCGTGCGGGGCGGACGCGTGATCGCACGCAAGGGACAGCTGGTCGACGGCCGGCGACAGCGAGACCGTCTCGTCGAAGGAGCCTCGCGATGATGCGCCGCACCCTCCCCGTGATCGGGCTCGTCCTCACCCTCGCCGCCTGCACCGCCGGAACCCGGCAGGCGCAGCAGGACTCGCCGGTGAAGCTCGACCTGAAGACCACCACCCCCGCCGCCGCCAAAGGCCTGGGCAAGGTGACGTGGAACCTCCCGTACGAGCCGCAGACCCTGGACCCGATCCGTTCCTTCAACTACGCGGAGAACACCGCCCTCGCCAACATGTGCGAGAGCCTGCTGCGGCTGACCCCGGACTTCAAGATCGAGCCGGGCCTCGCCGTCAAGGCCGCCAACCCGACGCCCACCACCTGGGTGTACACGATCCGCAAGGGCGTGACGTTCTGGAACGGCGATCCGCTGACCGCCGACGACGTCGCGGCGAGCCTGCGACGGCACCTCGACCCGAAGCTCGGCACCTGGTGGGGTGACTACTTCAACACCGTCAAGTCGGTCCGGGCCACCGGCTCCATGCAGGTCACCGTCACCCTCAAGCAGCCCGACGCCCTGTTCAACCAGGCGATGGCCACCGGCGCCGGCGCCGTCGTACAGAAGAAGTTCCTCGACAGGGCCGGCAAGTCGCTCGGATCGCCGTCGAGCGGCGTGATGTGCACCGGACCGTTCCGGTTCCATGACTGGAAGTCGGGCGACTCGATGACGCTCAGGCGCTACGACCACTACTGGGACAAGCCCCTCAAGGCCAAGTCCGAGTCCCTGGTCCTGCGGTTCATCGCGGACGAGACGACCGCCGTCAACGCCCTGCGCTCCGGCGAGGTCGACGGCCAGTACTTCTATCTGCCGCCCGCGGGTCTCGGTCAGCTCCAGAAATCCACCACCGGCTCGGTGACCCTGGGCCGTTCCCTCACCTTCTGGGCGCTGCTCGGCTCGGCGAAGTCCGGGCCCTACGCCGACCCGAGAGTGCGTCAGGCCCTGTCGCTCGCGCTGGACCGCGCGGCGATCTCCAAGGTCGTCTTCCAGGGAACGGCTTCCCCGCAACGGGCGCTGACGGGCAGCGACTACTGGGGCTACGAGCGCAAGACGTATCAGAAGGCCTACGAAGCCCTGCCGCCGGAGACCACCGATCTCGCGAAGGCCAAGGAGCTTCTCGTCCAGGCGGGCTCGCCCACGAAGCCCATCGTCATCGGCGTCCAGGGCAGTTCGGCCGTGCACGAGCAGACCGCCAACCTGCTGAAGGCCACCGGCGAAGCGCTCGGCCTCAGCATCGAGATCCGGGTCGTCCCGGTCGAGCAGTACGGCAACCTCTACAGCGACCCCAAGGCGCGCAAGGGCATCGACGCCTTTCTCAGCACCTGGTACGGCAACGTGCCGGATCCGCTGGACATCTACACCGTGTTCCGGGACGGCGGCCGGACCAACTTCAACGGCTACAAGGCAGTTGACGGCGCGATCACCAAGGCGCGGGCCGAGGGTGACCCGGCGGCTCGGGCGTCGCTCGTCACCGGGATCCAGGAGAAGGTGACCCGCGACGTCGTGTGGATGCCCCTCAACAACCTTCCGGTGATCCTCTACATGAACAAGCGGGTGACGGGCGCCGTGCCGTCCTTCCCCTACCTGTACTACCCGTGGGCCGCAGGGCTGGGGGCCCGGTGATCACCTATCTGGTACGGAAGTTGATCGCACTGGCGGTCGTCCTGGTCGTCGCCTCGTTCCTCGTCTACGGACTGCTCTACCTCGTACCGGGCGGGCCGATGGCGTTCCTGCTCGGCAACCGGAGCGGCACGCCGGAGCAGATCGCCGCCATCCGGGCCCAGTACCGGCTCGACGACCCTTTTCTGGTCCGCTACGCGGCGTGGCTCGGTGACGCCGTGCGCGGCGACTTCGGCAGCTCCCTGGTGTACCGGCAGCATGTCTCGGGCCTGATGGGCGCCCGGGCGGCGACCACCGCGTTCCTGGTCGGCTACTCCACCGTCCTGATCGTCGTGGTCGGTGTGGCGGGCGGCGTGCTGGCCGGACTGCGCCGGGGCCGCGTGGACGCCGTCATCAGCGCGGTCTCCTCGGCGTTCCTCGCCACGCCGACCTTCGTGATCGGCGTGCTCCTCGTGATCGTGTTCGCCCTGGGCCTGGGCTGGTTCCCGGTGTTCGGGCCTGGGGAAGGCCTGTTCGGCCGGCTGTACCACCTGACTCTCCCGGCGATCACCCTCAGCCTCGGCAGCGCCGCCTTCCTCGCGCGCATCACCCGCGCCTCGGTCCGCGAGGAGCTGGGGCGCGAGCATGTGGAGACCGCCCGCAGCCGGGGAATCGCCGAGGCGCTGGTCATCCGGCGGCATGTGCTGCGCAACGCGTCGATCCCGGTGATCACCGTCACCGGCCTGACCGTGGCCAGCCTCATCGCCGGCTCGGTCGTGGTGGAGAACGTGTTCGCCCTCGACGGCCTCGGCTCCCTCTTCGTACGGGCGATCCTGCAGCGCGACTTCGCGGTCGTGCAGGCCGTCGTGCTCGTTCTCGTCGCCGCCTTCGTCCTCATCAACCTCGTGGTGGACCTGTGCTACAAAGCCCTCGACCCGCGGATGTCCCGATGACCGCCGTGGCCACCCGCGTCCGCGGGACCCTCGGCAGGTTCAGCCCGTCCCGAGCGGTGCGAGCGCTCGGCGTGCCCGGCGTCGCCGCGGCGGCGGTGCTCGCCGTGGTGCTGACGGTCACGCTGCTCGCGCCCGTCATTGCTCCCTACGACCCCGACCAGCCGGACCTGTTCAACTCGCTGGCCGGGTCCTCGGCCGCGCACCCCCTGGGCGGCGACGCCCTCGGCCGGGACGTGCTGTCACGGCTGATGTGGGGCGCACGTACGACGTTGAGCGGTCCCGTCCTCATCATCTGTCTGTCCACCGTCGTGGGCACCGCGCTGGCGATCACCGCGGCATGGGCGGGCGGCAAGGTGGACGCGGTCGTCTCGCGCCTCCTGGACGTGCTGTTCGCGGTCCCGGGGATCGTCTTCGCCCTGATCACCGTGGCCGTGCTCGGCCCCGGCGTCACCGGCGTCGTCCTGGGACTTGCCGTCGCCTACACCCCGTACGTGGCGCGGGTGGTGCGCGGTGCGGCGCTGCGGGAACGCAACATGCCCTATGTGGCGGCGGCCTGGGTTCAGGGCCGGTCCGCGTTCGCCATCTGCGTACGGCACCTGCTGCCCAATCTGCGCCCGATCATCGTCGCCCAGTCGGTGTCCGCCCTGGGCTTCGCGGTCATCGACCTCGCGGCGATCTCCTTCCTGGGGCTCGGCGTGCAGCCGCCCACGGCCGACTGGGGGCTGATGGTCAAGAGCGGACTGGACAGCGCGACGCGCGGACAGCCGCTGGAGGCACTGGGTGCGGGCCTGTTGATCGTGCTCGTGGTCGCCGCGGTGATCGTGCTCGGCGACCGCCTGGGCAAGGAGGAGGGTGACCGACGATGAATCTCCTGAAGCGTGAGAGGGATCAGCCTGAGAAGAGTCCGGCGGAGACGGGACTGCCCGGGGGCAGTCTGCTCGATCTGCGTGGGCTCGGGCTCGCGGTACCGGCCGGCCGGGAGTGGCGGCCCCTCGTCGAGGAGGTCGACTTGTCGATCGGCCGGGGCGAAGCCGTCGGACTGGTCGGCGAGTCCGGCTCGGGCAAGTCCATGACGGCGCGGACGATCCTCGGGCTCACGCCGCCGGGGGCGCGCGTCAGCGGTGACATCGTCTTCGACGGGATCCGGGTGACCGGCATGGACCGGCGGGCGCTGCGCGGCCTGCGGACCCGGCGTATCGCGATGGTCTTCCAGGATCCGCGGGCCCACATCAATCCCGTGCGCAGCATCGGCGACTTCCTCACCGAAGCCATGATCGCCAACCTGGACGTGCCCGCCCCCGAGGCGAAGGCGCGGGCGGTGCGGCTGCTGTCGGACGTCGGCATCGCGGACGGCGAGCGGCGGATGCGCCAGTACCCGCACGAGCTGTCCGGCGGGCTGCTGCAACGCGTCATGATCGCGTCGGTCCTTGCCGTCGAGCCCGATCTCATCCTTGCCGACGAGCCCACCACGGCCCTGGACGTCACCACGCAGTCCGAGGTCATGGCCATCCTCGACGAGCTGCGCCGGGAGCGCGCCATGGCCATGCTGCTGATCACCCATGACCTGGAGCTGGCGGCGGCCACCTGCGACCGGCTCGCCGTCATGTACGCGGGCCGGATCGTGGAAACCCAGGCCGCCGGCGCGCTGACGGCCGCACCCCGTCACCCGTACACCTCCGGTCTGATGCTCTCGCGGCCGAGTATCGATCAGGTCGTCCACCGGCTGCCGGTCATCCCCGGGCGGCCGCTTGCCGCCTTCGAGGCGGACGACGGGTGCGCGTTCGCCCCGCGGTGCGCGCATGCGCGACCGTTCTGCGAGGAGGGGCGGCCGGCCGTGGTGGAGCTGGAGGGGGCGCGCGTGGCGTGCACGCGGGCCGGCGAACTCACCTTGCAGGGGGAGTCATGAGCGACTTCGTGATCGAGGCGGCGGGTCTGCGCAAGCAGTTCGGGCAGGCGGTCGCCGTCGACGATGTGTCCTTCACGCTCTCGCGCGGCCAGTCGCTGGCTGTCGTCGGCGAGTCCGGCTCCGGCAAGACGACGGTCGCACGGATGCTGGTCGGCCTGGAGACGCCGACCGGCGGGTCGATCAGCGTGTGTGGCCGGCCGCGTCGGGACGGGCGGGTGTCGTCGGCGGAACGCCGCAGGCGCGCCCGCGAGATCCAGATCGTGTTCCAGGACCCCTACTCGTCGCTCGACAAGCTCCAGCGGATCGGCGACGTCGTGGAGACCAGCCTCGCTCTCCACTTCCCGCTGACTCCCGCCGAACGGCGCAGGCGGGCCCTGGAGTTGCTCGAAGCGGTCGGACTGGCCGAGCGGCACGCGGCCATGCTCCCCCGCCAGCTCTCCGGCGGGCAGCGGCAGCGCGTCGCCATCGCCCGCGCCATCGCCGTCGAGCCGGAGGTCCTCGTACTGGACGAGGCGGTGGCGGCGCTCGATGTGTCCATCCAGGCGCAGATCCTCAATCTGCTCGCCGACATCCGCGAACGCAGCGGCATCAGCTACGTGTTCATCTCGCACGACCTCGCCGTGGTCCACCAGATCAGCGACATCGCCGTCGTGATGTCCGGCGGCCGGATCGTCGAGCGCGGAGACACCCGCGATCTGCTGCGCGATCCCCAGGAGGAGTACACCCAGGCACTGCGCGCGGCGGTCCCGCGTCCCGGCTGGAAGCCGAGTCGCAGGCAACGCGCCTGAGGCTCGTGAGGGGAGTGGCGGCGGGCGCCTCGCGGAACAGGCCGACGGGCTGATCATGGTCACGCCGGTAGGAACCGATGCCGCGCTGCGGGCACGCGCGGCGTGTGCCTCTCGTGCTGGTCGACCGCCAGGTGGGCCGGCTGCCCGCAGTCGTGGCCGACACGGCGACAGGCCTGGCGCAGCTCATGGATCACCTCCTCGACCAGGGTCACCGGGACATCGCGTATGTCTCGGGCCCCGCGGGCTCCTGGGCCGACGGGCAGCGGTCCGCGATCCTGCGGGAACGCGCGAAGCAGGCGAAGGCCCAGTTGCATGTCCTCGGCCCCCTGCCGCCCACCTTCGACGCGGGGATCGAGGCCGCCCGCACCCTCCCGCGCGAGGCCACGGCCGTGCTCGCGTACAACAGCTACCTGACACTCGGCCTGCTGCACGGACTCGCGGCGGCGCATCGCCGGGTGCCCGAGGACGTCAGTCTGGCCGCGGCCGACGATCTGAGCAGCCTCAAGTCGACGACACCTCCCGTGACCGCGCTCGACGTCCCGGTGGAGGAGGTGGGCGCACTCGCCGTCACGCGCCTCATCGACCTGCTCGGCGGCCACCACGTCACGGTCACCTCCCGGCTGCCGTCCCGGCCGGTCCTGCGCGCGTCGACGGCTCCGCCCGCGAACCGGTAGCCCCCGACGGCCCGCTACGGAGTGCGGGTCAACGCGTCCAGATGGTCGTCGAGGAGCTCGGCCTGGCGACGGGGCGGGAACGTCTCGGGGTCGAACAGCGCCTGCACCACCAGGCCGAGCACGAAGGCCTGGGCGCCGGCCGCGATGCGCGCCGGATCCCCGGCGCGCAGTTCGCCCGCCTCCTGAGCGGCCTCGACGAGGTCGCGCAGCTTGTCGCGGCCTCGCCCGTACTTGCCGGCGTAGTCGGCACTCAGCCCGGGGTCGGCCAGCGCGGTGTCCCAGGAGGACACCCAGATCCGGTTGCTGTCGGTTGCCTCGCCCGTCAGCGGGAGGATGCTCATCAGGGCGGCCTTCAGCGCGGCCAGGCCCTCCCCCGCCGCAGGCCGGGGGCGCGAGACGGTCCGCTGCTCGAGCAGGTCGAGGGCGTACGCGACCAGGTCGCGCTTGGCCGGGAAGTAGTGGGTCAGCAGGCCGGTGGACGCGTCGAGTTCGGCGGCGACGGCGCGCATGGTCAGGCCGCCGAATCCGTGCGCGACCAGCACCCGCCAGACCGCCTCGGAGACGTCACGGCGACGGGCCTCATGGTCCCCCTTGGTACGTGGCATGCTGCTACGGTACATAGCCAAAACGCTTGTTGTGTGAATGGGGTCCTCATGTTCTCTCTCCCCCTGCGGGACGACGCCCGTCTCGCCCCGCTCGAGATATGGCACGCCGACGAGTTCGCCGCCCACCTGGACCGGGCGCGCGAGCACATCCGGCCGTGGGTCGGTGCGGGGTTCGTCACGGTCGACGTCGACGGGGCGCGCGCCACACTGCGCCGGTACGCCGAGCGCCAGGCCGCGGACGGCGGCCGCCTCTACGGCATCTGGCTCGACGGCACGCTCGTCGGCGGTGTGATGTTCGTGGACTTCGACGCCGCTTCCGGTTCCTGCGAGATCGGCTGCTGGCTGGAGCCGGACGCCGAGGGCCAGGGCCTGATCACACCGGCCTGCGGCACCTTGCTGGACTGGGCGTTCACCACACGGGGCCTGCACCGCGCCGAGTGGCACTGCCGCGCCGACAACGAACGCAGCGCCGCGGTGGCCAAACGGCTCGGCATGACACTCGAAGGCGTTCAGCGCGAGTCCTGGCCGTACGACGGCACCCGTCACGGCACGCAGCTCTGGGCGATCCTCGCTCCGGAGTGGCGCGCCCGGTAACCACGACACCGCGGTCCCGGCATGGGCGACCCCAGTAGCCACCCCACCGCGACGCCCCATTCCTCGTACGCGTCCCGCGCACACGTTCCCGTGGTGCGGGACGGCGCGCGATCACGTTCCGCTCGGCCGTCTGCCTCATTCGGCAGGTTTGCACTTCCAGGACGCGAACTCGCCCCCTTCGCGCCGTACCTGGCCACCACTCCCGGCTGCTTGCCTTGTGGGTGCAACGAGGAGCTTTCGTACCACCGATCGCTTCGCTCACCCTCGTTACACCTCCTGGGAGGGAATGTGTCCGTGCCGGACAGCGCCACCGGTCCCGCGAGCGACGAAGAAACCGCACCTGAAGTCCCGACCGACCAGCAGCTGACCAGTCTCGGTACCCATGCGGCACGCCGGCTGGCCACGACCACGAAGTCCGCGCCGCAGATGCAGGCCATCACCTCACGGTGGCTGCTCAAATCCCTGCCCTGGGTGGATGTCAAGGGCGGTACGTACCGGGTCAACCGGCGTCTCCAGCTCAGCATCGGCCGCGGCAGGGTGCAGTTCGACCAGAGCGGCGGGAACGACATCAAAGTCATCCCCGAGACGCTCACCGAACTCCCCGTCCTGCGCGGGTACGACGACATCGACGTTCTCAAGGAGATCGCCACCCGGTTCCGGACCCGGGAGGTGCGGGCCGGGCAGGTCCTCTTCGAGGCCGGGCAGCCGGTGACCGAGGCATACCTGGTGGCCCACGGTCGGTTCACCCGCTTCACCGAAGGCAAGTACGGCGAGGAGGAGGTCATCGGCGTCGTCACGGACGGCGACCAGATGGGCGACGAGGCCATCGGCCAGCCGGACCCGCTGTGGCTCAGCTCGGTCCGGGCCGAGACCGCGGGCACGGTACTCGTCCTGCCCTGGGACATCGTCGAGGAGCTCACCGAGCGGACACCGTCCCTCGCCGCACACCTGCGGGAGTACGCGGAACGGCAGCGGCTGCCGAGGAACCGCAAGGGCGAGGCAGACGTCCCCGTGCAGTCCGGGCACACGGGTGAGCCGACACTGTCCGGCGGCTTCGTCGACTATGAACTCGCGCCGCGCGAATACGAGTTGTCCCTCACCCAGACCGTCCTGCGCGTCCACACCCGCATCGCCGACCTCTACAACGACCCGATGGACCAGACCGAGGAGCAACTTCGGCTCACCATCGAGGAGATCCGCGAGCGCCAGGAGTGGGAGCTCCTCAACAACCGTGAGTTCGGGCTGCTGCACAACGTCGACTACGGCCAGCGCATCAGCACCTTCGCCGGCCCGCCCACCCCCGACGATCTCGACGAACTGCTCTCCATGCGCCGTAAGACGAAGCTCTTCCTCGCCCATCCGAAGGCGATCGCCGCGTTCTTCCGGCAGTGCAACCGGCGCGGTCTGGTGCCCGGCACCGCGAACGTCGACGGTCACGAGGTGCCCGCCTGGCGCGGCGTCCCGATCTTCCCCTGCGGCAAGATCCCGGTCACGCCGCAGCACACGACCAGCATCCTCGCGCTGCGCACGGGTGAGTCCGACCAGGGGGTCGTCGGCCTCTACCAGACCGGCATCCCCGAGGAGTACCAGCCGGGCCTGAACGTCAGGTTCATGGGGATCAACACCACCGCGATCATCAACTACCTCGTCACGGCCTACTACTCGCTGGCGATTCTCGTCCCCGACGCGGCGGGGATCCTCGAGAACGTGCAGATCGGACGGACCGCCGAATGACGCACGCCGACGGACGGGGTACGCGATGAGCGCACCGCCGGACACCACCACCCCGTTCTCGCCGCCGGGGCCTCCCAACCTGGCGTACGCCCTGCAGACCCGGCGCGGCGGGGCGGTCCCCGGGTTGCGTCACCAGCCGGCGGTCCCCGCCGACCCCGTGAAGGTCGAGGAGGTCGACCGCAGGCTGGAGATCTGGGCCCGCGGTCTCGATCTGTTCCCCGAGGCGTGGTTCGAGGACTTCGCGAGCTTCCAGGTCGGGCGGGCCGTGGTGCTCCAGCACCCGGGGGCGGCAGACCTGGACCGCCTCACCGCCGCGGGCAAGCTGCTGCTCGCCGAGAACATGGTCGACGACTGCTACTGCGAGGACAGGGGCGGATCACCGCGCGGCCTCGGCGGCCGGCTGATCATGGCGCAGTCCGCGATCGACCCGTACCACGGAACACCCGAGGCGGAGGCGCAGTGGCGCCACGGCATGCAGGCCGACGGCCCGCTGCGCTCGTACCACGTGGCCTTCCAGGACTACGCCGCCTTCGCCACGCCCAGCCAGACCTCCCGGTTCGTCCACGACATCGCGCGGCTGCACCTCGGATACCTCGCCGAGGCCGCCTGGGCGGAGACCCGGCACATGCCACGCGTGTGGGAGTACCTGGTCATGCGGCAGTTCAACAACTTCCGCCCCTGCCTGTCCCTCGTGGACGCGGTCGACGGCTACGAACTGCCCGAGGCCGTCTACGCCCGGCCCGAGATCCAGCGGGTCACGGCGCTCGCGTGCAACGCGACGACGCTCGTCAACGACCTGTACTCCTTCACCAAGGAACTGGCCAACGACCCCACCCACCTCAACCTGCCGCAGGTCGTCGCGGCCAACGAACGGTGCGGCCTCAAGGCCGCCTACCTCAAGTCCGTCGACATCCACAACGAGATCCAGACGGCCTTCGAAGAGGAGGCCGCGCTCCTGTCCGCCATGTCGCCTCTCGTCGAGCGGTACGTCCAGGGCCTCAGCGCCTGGGTGGCCGGCAACCACGAGTGGCACGCCACGAACAGCCGCCGCTACCACCTGCCCAACTACTGGTAGCCCGCGCTCCGGTCCGGTCACCCGGACCCGAAAGTCCGTTTCACCTGTACCTGTTCCACCGTCAGATGCACTGCGAGGAGTACCTGTTGACCACCGCTCCCCACTTCACCTCGGCCGCTGCGCTGCCGACCCAGTCCACGTACCAGTCCCGTGTCGCCGAATACTGGAACACCGAGGAAAACCCGGTCAACCTCGAACTCGGCAAGATCGACGACCTGTACCACCACCACTACGGGATCGGACCCGCGGACAACTCGGTGCTCGACGAGCCCGACCCCACGCGGCGCAACGACCGGATCACCGCCGAGCTGCACCGGCTCGAACACGCCCAGGCCAACTGCCTGGCCGACCACCTCGGGCCGCTCACCGCCACCGACCGGGCCTTCGACGCCGGCTGCGGACGCGGCGGCGGCAGTGTCGTGGCGCATCTGCGGTACGGCTGCCAGACGGACGGCGTCACCATCTCGGCCAAACAGGCGGACTTCGCCAACGCCCAGGCCGCCAAGCGCGGCATCGACGGCCAGGTCCGCTACCACCACCGCAACATGCTCGACACCGGTCTGCCGACCGGCGCGTTCGGCGCGTCGTGGAACAACGAGTCGACCATGTACGTC
Source organism: Streptomyces sp. NPDC107517 (assembly GCF_055582645.1). Lineage (NCBI taxonomy): Bacteria > Bacillati > Actinomycetota > Actinomycetes > Kitasatosporales > Streptomycetaceae > Streptomyces > Streptomyces sp. NPDC107517. The sequence goes on from NZ_JBVJPM010000006.1 coordinate 237,987, forward strand.
GAGCTGGAGCTGCTCTTCGCCGAACACGCCCGGCTGCTGCGCCGCGGCGGACGGTACGTGGTCATCACCGGCTGCTACAACGACAGTTACGGCCGGGCGTCGCGCGAGGTGTCCCTGATCAACGCCCACTACATCTGCGACATCCACCCACGGTCGGAGTACTTCCGCGCCATGGCCCGCAACCGTCTGGTCCCCGTGCACGTGGAGGACCTCACCGAGGCCGCGCTGCCGTACTGGGAACTGCGCAAGCAGGCCGACCATCTGGTCACCGGCATCGAGGACACGTTCCTCACCGCGTACAAGAACGGCAGTTTCCAGTACCTGATGATCGTCGCCGACCGCGTCTGACTCCGTCCCCGCCCTGATCCCTGATCCGGCGACGTCAGCGTGAACCGACCTTCGTGGGGTAGGAAGGCAGGGCCCGCACACCGGGCGCACGGATCACGCGGAACGGGGAGAGGGCGGTCGGATCATGGCGCTGGAGCAGGCGGGCCAAGGCATGGTGCAGGCGGTCGTCATCCACAACGGACGCCTGCTCCTGGTGGAACAGCCGGACGGCAGTGAGCTGCCGTCCGGCGTTCCCGAGCCCGCCGAGTCGGCGGAGGCCACCGCGGCGCGCCTTGTGTACGAGCTCACCGGCTATCTCGTCGACGGTTCGTCGACACTCGAACCGCAGGCGGCCCAGGAAGATCCCGGGTCGGCCGTCCTGTGTCAGCTGCTGACCGAGGACCCGTCGGACGGGGCGCGGCTCACGCCGGAGCAGATCCATTGGATTCCGGTCGCGGCGGCCGTCGACGTCACGCCCCCGGGAGCCGTGCGCACCTACTTGGAGGGCCACACACCCGTGTGAGGCCCTCCAAGTGGTCTGCCGGACCTCGTCACGGGGCCCAGCGGCCATTGGCCTTGCGATGATCGTGGGGCTGCTGGGACTTACCGGGCAGCTGGTCCTTCGCCTGCTTGACGGCTGCCTGCGGGATCTGCGAGTGGAAGTACAGCAGCTTGCCCTGCCCTCGGGCGCCTATGCCGTGGTGCCCTTTCGCCGGTGAGTTCTTGCTCATGACTCGGCACCTCGCCGTCTCACGTCGGCTTCGCGAGCCCGGAATTCCCCGGTCGCGCATTCGTAGATTTCACGGTACGCCGCTCCTGCCGATGACGCCGGGTCGAGACGGTGACGGCGGGTCGAGGCGAGTCCGGCCCGCAGGGCAGGGAACCGTCACCGGCGGCCGGCCGCCTCCGCCCTGCGTCTCCTGGTGATCAATGCGAGGCTGAAATCGTGCATACCTCCGATCTGACTCCTGAAATCCGTGCCGCCCTGAGCAAGCAGCGGCCGTATCCCGCGATCACGTTGGTGACTCCGACCGATCCGGATTTCCCCTTCAGCGACAAGGACCGAATCCTCATCCGCGACCTGGTCACCGAGGCCAAGCGGCGGCTGGTGGACGACCCGGACGTGGAGCGGGAGACGAGGTTGGAGCTGCGGGATCAACTGCTGGATCCCGCGGAGATCGAACGCGCGACGGATCCTTTCCACCCGGACGACGCCATGGTTGTCTACGTGGCCGTGAACGAGCCGGTCCAGGTGTGGCGGATGACATCGCTCGCACCGGTGGAACCCCGCGTGGAATTCGGCACTGCGTTCCTGACGCGGTACCTGGTGGCTGCCGAGCAGCGCTCTCGCCCGTACCTGGTTCTTGTCCTCGACCAGGAGATGTGCCGTCTGTTCCACGGGTCTGTACGACGGCTGCAGGAAGTGGAGAGGAACGGCTGGCCGGACAAGCCGCAGATCCCGTCCCCCGAGGATGCGATTCCCGGATCCATCCCCCACTCCACGCCGTACGAGGGGCATGAGGAGCGGGTCGAGCAGTACCTGCGGACCGTGGACAAACGGCTGGGGCAGTCCTTCGAGGAGCACGACGGCCTGCCGCTGTTCGTCATCGGCGGCGACAAGATCCTCTCGACGTTCAAGAGCATCACCCGATACGGGAATCTGATCGCCGGGACACTGCCCCTCACGGGCATGGACAAGGAATCGGCCCAGGACCTGGAGAAGCGGATTCAGCCGGTCCTCGCCGACTTCTACGCCAAGCAGGTCGCCGAGGCCGTCTCCGAGCTGAGCGAAGCGCGTGGACAGGGCAAGTATGTCGGCGGCGCGCCGGAGGTGTGGACCTCGGTCGCCGACAAGCGCGTGCGCCGCCTGGTGCTGGAAGAGGGACTGATGCTGGCGGGCCGCATCACCGAGGACGACCGCGTTCTGGAGCTCGTGGACGTACCGAAGCCGGTGACGTTGCCGGACCCGAAGAAGGACATGGAACCGTCGGCGCACGCACTTGGTGTGGCCACCGACATCGTCGAGCGACTCGTGGACAACGCGATCGCGGCCGACGCCCGGGTTCTGTTCGTGCCCGACGGGACGCTCCAGGAGGCCGGCGGCGTGGCGGCGCTGCTGCGCTACTGATCCGCTCGTACGGGAGCACGAGAGACACGTACGGGAGCACGTGAGAGGGAGCCCTCAGTGAGGGCTCCCTCTCACGTGTCTGTTTCCGCCTCACGTGTCTGTTTATGCGCAATCTAGAGATACGGCGAACCGGATACATCGATCACGTGTGTGTGGCGCTTGCGGTGTGCCATTTCTACGTCCGGCCCCGGCGCGACCACAGCAGTGTGGCCGTCCGAAAAGGCCACTTGGTAGAGCTCGCGATTCGTACCAGAGATGATCTCCTCGACCCTGACGGTCCTGTCACCCCTGAGGCCGTGCAGGGTCAGATAATCGCCCTTCTTCGCTTCCATGTGATCAGCCTCTAATGCTGACAGCTTCCGACGCCTCTGATGGGGGCACCATTTCCACTCAATCCCGGTGGTTGCCCATCCGCAAGCGGAGCGGAAATTGACTGCCTTCACCCGGCCCCAGCTCCACCAGGCCCTATGCCGCTCTGTGCTAAAGATAGCTTTTGCCCGAATGCGGGGAACTCCGGCCGAGAGAAGATGCAGTGGTACTAGCAGTCGCTCAAGAGACCATGGCGCGATGGCAGTTCGGCATCACCATCGTCTACCACTTCCTCTTCGTACCGCTGACGATCAGTCTGGCCTCCATCGTGGCGGGCTTGGAGACGGCCTGGGTGCGCACAGGAAAGGCCAAGCATTTCCACGCCACGAAGTTCTGGGGCAGGCTCTTTCTCATCAACATCGCGATGGGTGTCGTCACCGGGATCGTCCAGGAGTTCCAGTTCGGGATGAACTGGTCCGACTATTCTCGCTTCGTCGGCGATGTTTTCGGCGCCCCGCTGGCGATGGAGGCGCTGATCGCGTTCTTCTTCGAGTCCACGTTCATCGGTCTGTGGATCTTCGGCTGGGACAGGCTTCCCAAGAAGCTGCATTGCGCGTGCATCTGGCTGGTCGCCATCGGCACCCTGCTCTCCGCTTACTTCATTCTGGCGGCCAACTCCTTTATGCAGCATCCGGTCGGCTACCGGATCGACAAGGAATCCGGGCGGGCCCAACTCATCGACATCGGCCGCGTGTTGTTCCAGAACACCACGCAGGTGCAGATGTTCCACACCGTTACCGCCGCGTTCCTCACCGGTTCCGCGCTGGTCATCGGCATCTCCTCGTACCACCTGCTGCGCGCCAAGCACGGCAAGGAGACGAACCGCCGGAACATCGCGCCGATGCGGACCTCACTGCGAGTCGGCCTGGTCATCGCCGTGGTGGCAGGGCTGGGCACCGCGCTCAGCGGCGACCGGCTGGGCAAGGTCATGTTCGAGCAGCAGCCGATGAAGATGGCTGCCGCCGAGGCACTCTGGGACACACAAGGTCCCGCCCCCTTCTCGATCTTCGCGATCGGCAGCGTCTCCGAGGGCCACAACACCGTCGCGCTGGAGATCCCGGGCCTGCTGTCCTTCCTCGCCAAGGACAACTTCCACTCGCCCGTCCCGGGCATCAACGACAGGGCCCGGGAGGAGGCGGCCGAATTCGGCGGTGATCCGGAGGACTACATCCCGAACATCTTCGTGACGTACTGGGGCTTCCGCCTCATGATCTTCTTCGGGATGACCAGCTTCGTGGTCGGCCTGATCGGGCTGTGGACCACCCGGCGGAAGTTCTGGCTGGCCCGGGCGCGCAAGACCGACGACGACGAGCCACCGATGCTGATGCTCACGAACAAGGTCGAGATGAACGCCTTCTTCACCAAGTGGAGCTGGCGGGTCGGCATCCTCACCATGGCCTTCCCGCTGGTCGCCAACAGCTTCGGCTGGATCTTCACCGAGATGGGCCGTCAGCCCTGGGTGGTCTACCGGCTGATGCGCACTTCCGAGGCCGACTCCCCCAACGTGGCCACCGGCACGGTGATCGGCTCGATGACCGCGTTCACCGTGCTCTACGCGGTACTCGCGGTGATCTGGGTGAAGCTCATGGCCAAGTACGCCATGGCCGGCCCGGACTCCGGTGAGCAGCCGCCGACCAAGGACCCGACCCTGCGCGGGCCCTCCGCGAAGGACTCCGACCAGCCCCTCGCCCACGCGTACTGAGGACGGATCGTCATGCACCTCCACGATCTCTGGTTCATCCTGATCGCCGTCCTGTGGATCGGCTACTTCTTCCTGGAGGGCTTCGATTTCGGCGTCGGCGTCCTCACCAAGTCGCTGGCCCGGAACAGCACCGAACGCCGTGTCCTGATCAACACCATCGGCCCGGTGTGGGACGGCAACGAGGTCTGGCTGATCACGGCCGCCGGTGCGACCTTCGCGGCCTTCCCGGACTGGTACGCCACGTTGTTCAGCGGTTTCTACGTTCCGCTGCTGATCATTCTGTTCTGCCTGATCGTGCGGGGCGTGGCCTTCGAATACCGGGCCAAGCAGTCCGGTGCGCGCTGGCAGCACAACTGGGAGGAGGCCACCTTCTGGACATCGCTGCTGCCCCCGTTCCTCTGGGGCGTGATCTTCGCGAACATGGTCCGCGGCCTGGCGATCGACGCGGACAAGTCGTACGTGGGCAGCCTCGGGGACCTGTTCAACGGTTACACGATCCTCGGCGGCTTCATGACGCTCGTGCTGTTCGTCTGCCACGGCGCGGTCTTCACGGCCCTGAAGACGCTCGGGGACATCCGTGACCGGGCCAGGAAACAAGCGACTCAACTCGGCGCGCTGGCGGGCCTGTTGCTACTGGCGTTCCTGATCTGGACGCAGGTGGAGTCGGGCAACGGCCGGAGTCTGGGCATGATGCTCGTGGCGTTCCTGGCACTGACCGGGTCGCTGGTCATGACGCGGCTCGGCCGCGACGGCTGGGCGTTCATGCTGTCGGGGCTGACCGTCGTGGCGGCGTTCGCGATGCTGTTCCTGGCCCTGTATCCGGACGTCATGCCGTCGACGCTCAACCCCGACTGGTCACTGACGGTCTCCACCGCCTCTTCGTCGTCGTACACGCTGAAGGTGATGACGATCGTCGCGGCGGTGTTCACGCCGATCGTGCTGATCTACCAGAGCTGGACGTACTGGGTCTTCCGCCGACGGATCGGCGTCCAGCACATCCCGGCGCACTGATCACGCGACCGGTCGATCCCCGACGGACGGGCAAAACGGCAGCCCTCTCCGGTCCGCGGCGAGCTGACGGCCCGCGTCGTCCACACGTTCACCGGCATCACGGCATCACGGCATCACGGCATCACGGCATCACGGCATCACCGAGCTGATCATCGCCGGGCCCTGCCGGCTCGTCTGCCCAGGGTCCGCGCCGCCGACCTGCGCCTGACCGGCCTCGCCGCCCGCTCGGCGGCCACCGCCGCGCTCTCGGCGGGCCTGATCTCCCTGATCAGGCGGACGCCCTGGTTGCCGCGGGCGACGGTGTCCCCGGGCAGGTGGCGCCCATTGATCAACCGGCATAGCCTGACTGAAACTAATATTTTGTCGGCTTATGCCCGTAATTGCATGGTCGAAGGGTTGAGTGCCTTGAGCATCGACAGTGAAGCGCCGGAAGAACTGGAACCCAGTGTGGGGCCGGTCCCCAAGGAGGATCCGGAGTATCACCCCTACCACCACCCGGCGGCCGGCTGGGGTGCGGCGAAGAGCGTGACCCAGTTCCTCGTGCGCGAGCGCGAACTGGTGGACGGCCCGCGGGCGATCATGAAGATGAACCACGAGAACACGGGCTTCGACTGTCCGGGTTGCGCGTGGCCGGACGACACCAAGGGCCTGAAGCTCGACATCTGCGAGAACGGCATCAAGCACGTCACGTGGGAGATGACGCGCAAGCGCGTCGAGCGTGACTTCTTCGCCGCCCACACGGTGACCGAGCTCTTCGAGTGGAGCGACTTCAAGCTGGAGGACCAGGGCCGGCTGACCGAGCCGATGGTCTACAACCCTGACACGGACCATTACGTCCCCATCAGCTGGAAGGACGCGTTCGAGCTGGTCGGCAGCACCCTGCGCGGCCTTGAGAACCCGAATCAGGCGTCGTTCTACACATCCGGCCGGCTCGGCAACGAGGCCACGTTCCTCTACCAGTTGATGGCCCGTGAACTGGGCACGAACAACCTGCCCGACTGCTCGAACATGTGCCACGAGGCCAGCGGCCGTGCCATGCAGGCGTCTTTGGGAACGGGCAAGGGAACGGTCGACCTCAAGGACTGGGAGAGCGCGGACGCGCTGTTCATCATGGGGGTCAACGCCGCCTCCAACGCGCCCAGGATGCTCACCGCGCTCGCCGAGGCCTACCACCGCGGCGCGCAGATCGTGCACATCAACCCGCTCGTCGAAGCGGCCGCGACCCGTACCATCGTCCCGCACGACTTCATGGACATGGCGCTGTTCAAGACCACCAGGACCAGCACCCTGAACCTCCAGCCGCGGATCGGCGGCGACCTGGCGCTCCTGCGCGGCATGGCCAAGGCGGTCATCGAGGAATCCAAGCTGGACCCCAAGGCGCTGGACCACGAGTTCATCGACCGGCACACGACGGGCTTCGACTCGTACCGGCAGCTGTGCGAGAGCACATCGTGGGAGGAGCTGGAGAGGCAGTCCGGGGTCAGCCGCGACGACATCCTCAAAGCGGCGCGCGTGTACTGCGATGCCGACCGCAGCATCGTCAGCTGGTGCCTGGGCGTGACCCAGCACGAGCACGGCGTCGACACCGTCCGCGAGATCATCAACCTCCTTCTGCTGCGCGGCAATCTGGGCCGTGAAGGAGCCGGCCCGTCCCCCGTACGCGGTCACAGCAACGTCCAGGGGAACCGCACCTGCGGCATCGACCACCGGCCCGACGACGAGTTTCTCGACCGCCTGGCCGAGTACTGCAAGATCGACCCCCCGCGTGAGCACGGCCTGGACACCGTCGGCACCATCCAGGCCATGCGCCGGGGTGATGTGAAGGTGTTCGTCGGCATGGGCGGCAACTTCGCCCTCGCCGCACCGGATTCGCCGATCACGTACGAGGCCCTGCGCAACTGCGACCTCACGGTCCAGGTGAGCACCAAGCTCAACCGCAGCCACCTCGTGCACGGCCGCCAGGCGCTGATCCTGCCGTGCCTCGGCCGCACCGAGAAGGACCATCAGCGCAAGGGCATCCAGAGCACGTCCGTCGAGGACTCGATGAGCATGGTGCACATGTCCGTCGGCATGAAGCGCCCCGCGTCGCGGCACCTGCTGTCCGAGCCCGCGATCGTCGCGGGTATGGCCCGTGCCGCGCTGCCCGCCAGCCCCACCCCGTGGGAGTGGTACATCGAGGACTACGACCGCATCCGCGACACCATGTCGCAAGCCCTGGACGGCTTCGAGGACTTCAACCGCCGCGTGCGCCTGCCCCTGGGCTTCCGCCTGAAGCAGCCCGCCCGTGAACTGGTCTTCCTGACCCCGTCCGGCGGCGCGGAGTTCTCCGACGCGCCCCTGCCCGACGTCGTACCGGCGCCCGGCACCCTGGCCCTGGGCACCATGCGCTCCCACGACCAGTGGAACACCACGATCTACTCGGACAACGACCGCTACCGCGGCATCAAGAACCTCCGCGAGCTCGTCTTCATGAACGAGGACGACATGCGCGAGCGCGGGATCTCCGAGTTCGATCGCGTCGACATCACCAGCACGGCCAGGGACGGCAGCCACCGCTACCTCAACGGCTACCTCGCCATCCCGTACGACATCCCGCGCGGCTGCGCGGCCGGGTACATGCCCGAGATGAACGTGCTGTGCGCGCTCGTCGACTACAGCACGCAGAGCGACCAGCCCATCATGAAGCACGTCAAGGTGACCATCGAGGCGGCCACCTGATTGAGCGGGAAGTCGTACGAAGGAGAGGCCCCGGCCGGGCTGACGACCGGTCGGGGCCCCGCCGCGTTCATTCGTGACATGCGTCAGACGGGCTGCCGAACGCCGAGGTACCGCAGAGCGGACCTCGCCGCGCCTGCCCCGCACATGCCGTGTGCGCCGGGGCCGGGCGGCGTGGCGGCCGAGCAGATGAACACGCCGGGCAGGCCGGTGCCGTAGGGGTCGAGCGCGGGGCGCGGGCCGAGGAGCAGGCGCGGGACCGTCTTGGCTCCCGTGACGATGTCGCCTCCGGCGAAGCTCGAACTGACGGAGGATCGCTTCGGTGGCATCTCCGTCGTAGTCGTACGGGACATGCGCGTAGGCCCAGACCGGGTGTACGTCGCCGACGGAGCGGGTGGGGTCGGCCAGGTACTGCTGGCCGACCGGGCGCGAGGCCGCGGCGGGCCTGTACGGCGGGCAGCAGCTGGCCGTCGTGGAGGTGGCCCTCGCCGAAGTTCCAGCCGATCGCGAAGCCGCGGATCAGGTCCCCCTCGGCGGCGACGGCGCCTTCCTGGCCGTCGGGCACCCGATCGAGCCGGTGCCGGATCCCTCGCGCCCGCCGGTCACTTGCCGGTGCCGACGGGGTCGACCGTGATGGCCGGGCCGGAGCCGTCGGTGGCGGGAACGTTGATGCTGACGGGCAGGGTGTGGGAGTGCGTCTCGTTGGGCGGGGTGACGACGAGGCTGGTGAAGGTGACGCCGGAGCCGCCGGAGTCGTTCGACGGGTAGTGGAGCGTGAAGCGGGTTTCCTCGCCCGGCTTGACGCTGACGCTCGGCGGGGCGAGCTTGCTGCGCTCGGCGCTGACGGTGCCGTCCTTGCCCTTCAGGTCGGCTCCGGGGAAACCCTTGAGGGTGCACGTGGCGGAACCGGTGTTCTTGAGGTTCACGATGAGCGTGCCCTCGGCCATGCCGCCGGAGCTGCTGAACGCGAGGTGGGAGGTCTGGCAGGCACCCGTAGCCGTTCCGGAACCGCCGTTGGAGGAATCCCCGGTGCTCGCGTCGGATCCCGCCGTGCTGGTGCCGTTGCCGGCCGATGCGCTGCTGCCGTCCGAGTCCTGAGAACCGGAGCTCTCGGAACCGGAACTCTGGGAACCAGAACTCTGGGCGGAAGAGGAGGAGTCGTCCGACCCGGCCGAGGAGTCGTCGCCGCTCTGGCAGGCGGTGAGCGAGAGGCCCGCGGCGACGGCGATGGCGAGAAGGGAGAGCTTCTGGACGCGCATGGGGGTCCCTTTCAGGGTGTCCGCTCGATCGTCTTGAGCGAGCCGTACTGATCATTGAATGATCACTTGCCGATCGCGTGCTGATCGGCTGTCGATCGCTTGCTGATCACTGAGACCCTGGCTGCGCGAGGGCCGTTCCGTTCAACCGTCCTCTAATACATGGCTGTTACAGACGCCCTGCCGGGCGGGATCCGACATACGTGGTGTGTGCCCGCCCAGGGCAGGGGGGTCCGACGCCGTCGCGCAGGAACAGGAATCCGCCTGCACCGCCGCCCGGGCCGATCACGTCCTCAGTCATTCATACGGTTGCCGAAATTCGCTTCTCGTGCCGTGGGGGTGCCTCTACCCTGACCCGGTGACGACTCAGGTGATCGTGTTGAACGGTGGGTCCAGTTCGGGCAAGTCCGGGATCGTCCGGTGTCTGCAGGCGGTACTGCCGGATCCATGGCTCGCCTTCGGCATCGACCGGCTGATCGAGGCGATGCCCGCGTCCATGCAGGCATCGGGCTCAGGAATCGAGATCGCTTCAACCGGCGCAGTGAGCGTCGGAGCGGTGTTCCAGGAGCTGCAAGCAGCGTGGATGCAGGGGGTCGCCGCGACGGCCGCTGCGGGCGCCCGGATCGTCATCGACGACGTGTTCCTCGGCGGGACGGAGTCACAGCAGCGGTGGCAGAAAGCTCTGGGCGGACTCGACGTGCTGTGGGTCGGGGTCAGGTGCGACAGCCAGGTCGCCGCGGGCCGCGAGATCGTCCGCGGGGACCGCGCTCAGGGGATGGCCGCACGGCAGGCGGAGGTGGTCCACCAGGGCGTCGTCTACGACCTGGAGGTGGACACCACGCACACGGAGTCCCTGGAGTGCGCGCGTACCATCGCCGCCCAGGTCAAGTGAATTTCCGCAGGTCGGCCCGGCTGCTGTCACCATGACGGCGGCGTTTAGGGTGCGGTCATGACCTCGCAGAACTACCTCTCCGAACTGTTCTCGCTCGACGGCCGGACCGCTGTGGTGACCGGTGGCAGCTCCGGCATCGGCAAAGCCATCGCCGGTGCGCTCGCCCGCGCCGGGGCGAGCGTGGTGATCGTGGCCCGCAAGGTGGCCGAACTCACCGCCACCGTGGACGAGTTGACGGCGGAGGGTTGCCGGGCGGCCTGGGTGAGCGGGGACCTGAGCACCCGCGAGGGGGTGCGCGCGGCTGCGGAGCAGGCTGCCGGGGTGTTCGGCGAGCCCGACATCCTCGTCAACAGCGCCGGGATCAACCTGCGGCCCCCGATGAGCGAGCTCGGCGACGAGGTCTGGGACACCACGATGGCGGTCAACCTGGAGGCACCCCACCTCCTGGGCCTGCGCTTCGGACCCGGCATGGCCGAGCGGGGCTTCGGGCGGATCATCCACATCACCTCCCAGCAGGCGCACCGGGCGTTCGTCCAGAGCGGCGCGTACGGGGTGTCCAAGGGCGCCCTGGAGGCGCTGGCCCGCTCGCAGGCCGAGGCATGGTCGCCCCACGGCGTCACCTGCAACACGCTCGTGCCGGGCTTCGTCATGACTCCTCTCAACGCGCGCTTGTCGTCCGACCCGGAAAAGGTGGCCGCGCTGGCCGCCCGCACGATGGTCGGCCGCAACGGCCTGGCCGAGGACTTCGCCGGAGCCGCGGTGTTCCTGGCCGGCCCGGCGTCCGCCTACGTCACCGGCCAGGCAATCTTCGTCGACGGCGGATTCTCGGTTCACTAGCGGCCCAGGGCGGGCTCAACCGGGGTGGGCTCAACTGCCCTACAGGTCACATCAGTTGAAACTACACCCCGTCGTCGGCCTCCCGAGCCGCGCGCTCGACCCGGTCTCGATAGTCCTGCCACCAGGCCGGGTCGTCGGAGGCCATGTTGTCGTTGCCCTTGTTCATTCCCGCGGCGCCGTCCATGAGTTCGCGGATGATGTCGGCGTGGCCGGCGTGGCGATGCGTATCGGCGATGACGCGTACGACGGCATGGTTCAGCGTCACGTCGTCCCTGCCGCTGGGCCACCACGGCACCTTGCCGACGGTGTCCAGCGGCAGCGCGTCGATCGTCGCGTCGGCATGCGCCCACGCGCGCCGGTAGAGCTCCACGATGAACTCACGTGACTCGTCGGCGGTGGCCCACATGTCCGCGTTGACCTCTGCGCTCTCGTCGAGCCAGGGCAGGGGCTCGCCGGACGGGCGCAGGAAGGTCTCACCGAGGTAGCCGAGTTCGACGCTGGCCACGTGCTTCACGAGGCCGAGCAGGTTGGTTCCGGTCGGTGTCAGCGGGCGGCGGATGTCGTACTCGGACAGCCCTTCGAGCTTCCACAGCAGGGCATCGCGGGCGGACTGCAGATAGAAGTGAAGGTCAGCTTTGGGCTCCGAAGCGGTCATGGGGCCAGTCTGCCGCCCGTGCCAGCGTCGTTCACCCGCGTCAGCGAACAATATGAACGCTACTGATCGCGTCATGGGATTTCGGCTCGGCCGTCCCTAGCATCACCCCCGCCGCGCAACCGTGCGCGCCGGACGACGAGGAGCAGGCCCATGGGCATGATGACCAGACGCATCGCATCGGGTTTCCGCACGAGGTCCGTGTCCGGTCGGCACCACCGACGCGCGGCGACGGTCGCAGGCATCGCGGGTCTGGTCGCCTGGGCGCTCCCCATGCAGGCTTCCGCTTCGCCGGCCGCCCCCGCGAACAGACCAGCCTCCGCCGCCTGCCCCACGAATCTGGCCGGGAAGGCGACCTGCTACACGGGCCAGGACTCGAACGGCGCCTACTACGCGATCGCCGTCCCCAAGACCTGGAACGGCTCGCTCGTGGTGCACGCCCACGGAGGCCCTGACCTCGGCGCGGGCTCCGACCCCGAGCGCAGCGTCGACGACCTGAACCGCTGGGCGGTGATGGTGGACGAGGGCTACGCCTGGGCCGGTTCGTCGTATCGGCGTGGTGGCTACGGGACGCGGATGGCAGCCGCAGACACCGAGAATCTGCGTCGCCTGTTCGTGAGTGAATTCGGCAACCCCAGGCGGACCTACGTGCACGGCCAGTCCTGGGGCGGCAATGTCGCCGCCAAGGTGGTCGAAACCTACGGCGCGGCGAAGCACGGCCCGTATGACGGAGCCCTTCTCACCAGCGGCGTTCTCGGCGGCGGTTCTCGCGGGTACGACTACCGGGTCGATCTGCGCGTGGTGTATCAGTACTACTGCCGCAACCATCCCCGGCCCACCGAGCCCCAGTACCCGCTGTGGGAAGGGCTGCGCGCCGACTCGACGATGACGGCCGCCGGTCTGCGGGCGCGCCTTCAGGAATGCACCGGGTATGCCTCCGAACCCAAGGAGCGGACGGCGACTCAGCAGCGCAACCTCGACGACATCCTCGCGGTGACGAAGATCCCCGAGCGCACCCTCGAGTCACACCTGCGGTTCGCCACGTTCACGTTTCGCGACATCGTGCACAGCCGGCTCGGCGGGCGGAATCCCTTCAGCAATCAGGGCGTACGGTATTCCGGCTCCCACGACGACCGGGCGCTCAACGCCGGGGTCGAGCGCTTCTCGGCCGACCCGACCGCCGTACGCGACCTCTCGTACGACAGCGACCTCACCGGGAAGGTGACCATCCCCGTGCTCACCATGCACGCGATCGACGACCCCACCGCGTTCGTCGAGCACGAGGCGGCGTACCGGTCCAGTCTCCAAGGCGCCCACCGCGAGCGGCACTTGGTGCAGACGTTCACTCGGGAAAGCGAACACAGTGAGCTGAGCGACTCCGAGTACGCCAACTCGATCGCCGCACTGGACGCCTGGGTGCGGTCCGGGAAGAAGCCGACGCCGCGGTCGATCGCTGCCTCGTGCACCGCATGCGACGGCAGGTACGGCACCGGCTGCTTCTACGACCCGGGCTTCTCCCCCAGCGCCTACGCGTCACGGGTCAACCCGCGTCCGGGTGGCCTGCGTTGGCCGGCCATGACCGCGGGCCAGGAGAAGGCCTGGAGCCGGATCGACGGCGTGGGCATCGCACCCTGAGACCATCGACGTGACCGCGATGCCATCGAAGGACGACCCTGCTCCCGGTGGCATCACACCGTCGTGATCAGGCCTCCGTCGATGACGAAGTCGGAGCCGGTGACGTTGGCGGTTCGGTCGGAGGCCAGCAGCAGTACGAGCTCGGCGACCTCCTCGGGGTGGGTGAAGCGGCCGGTCGCGGCGTCCCGTGCGACGTGTTCGACGACCGCGTCCGCCTCAAGTCCCCCGGCTTTGCCGACAGTTGCCGCCACGCCGTCCTTCCCCAGCCACATGTCCGTGGCGACCGGACCCGGGCTGACCGTGTTGACGCGGATGCCGCTCGGCCCCAGCTCCTTGGACAGCGACTTGCTGAAGCTCAGCAGCGCCGCCTTCGCCGCGCAGTAGTCGATCACGAGCGGGTCGGGCAGGCGTGCGTTGATGGACGCCACCGTGATGATCGACCCGGCGGTGCGCTGGAGCATCAGCGGCAGCACCTCACGGGTGGCGCGTACGGAGGCGAGGAAGTTGATGTCCAGGGTGGTCGTCCAGTCCTGGTCGGTGACGGACGAGAAGCCACCGGTGCGTGGCCGGACCGCACCGACGTTGTTGACGAGGATGTCGGGCGGCCCGAAGGCCGAGCCCGCCGCCGAGACGAGCGTGGCGGGCCCTTCGGGAGTCGCCAGATCCACCTCGACGGCCTGTACGGATCCTGTCCGGGTGAGTTCCGCCAGTTCGCCGCCCACGTGGCGCGCCCCGGCCGTCACGCGGACCCCTTCGGCCACGAGGGCCTTGGTGATGGCCAGCCCGATGCCCTTGCTCGCACCGGTCACCACCGCGGCTCTGCCCTGCAGCTTCAATTCCATGGGACGCCTTTCTGCGCCGGGCGGCGAGCTAGAACCGCGCAAACGGGACGGCGTTTCACCATACGGACTCCGGCGGCCCGCGCGGCAACGCCGTGCGGCGCCGAACGGGGGTCACCTTCAGCGTGAGAACGTCGTCGTCACCCAGGCGCTGGTCCGGCCAGCACAGCCGTGGCGGAATCGGCCACGAGCGCCGCCCACCGTTCGGCGATCGCGCCCCGCAGCGTTCGCAACTCCGCCTCCGCCCGGGTCCTGGGTGCGAGGCAGGACGTCTCCCGCCCAGCTGCGGCACAGGTCCGTCAACAGACCCTGGCCGGAGCGTTCGGCTGGTTCGCACATCACCGCTGAGGGGTGAACACCTTCAGGGAGTGGCGCTCGGTTCACCCCACGGGACGTGGCCGACCGCCCGGCCGTGAGGGTCGAGGAGTCGGCCCATGCGCTTGGCCGTGACGAGCGTGACGGTGCGGTCGTGCACGCGCAGATCCGGCAGGTGCTCACACATGTGGGCCTCGAACCCCGTGACATCTTCCGTCGTGCGCAGCCACGCGATGACCAGGAAGTTGGCTGCCCCGCTCACGGCGCTGCAGAGCCGGACCTCGGGCATGAGGCCGAGCGTGCGCGCCGCCGCCGTCAGTTGGTGGGCGGGGAGGCCGATGCGGTAAGTGGCGGTGAGCGGCCAGCCGGCGGCGCTCTGGGCGAAGTCGCAGCGGAAGTGGACGGACCGCGTCTCCATCAGTCGCTGGACTCTCCGGCGCACCGTCGCCTCGCTGACGCCCAGATCCCGGGCCAGCTCCTGATGGCTTCGCCGCCCGTCCCGGCCGAGCGCGGCGATGAGTGCCGCGTCGTCGGTGGCCGCTGTCGGGAAACGGTGCGGAGGTTGCTGCCGGGGAGCCAGGAGTGAGCGTTGCTGCCGGTCCAGGGCACGCACGCGCCAGCCGCTCCCTTCTTGGTAGAGGCGCAGGCCGAGGTGGATGGCTGTCGCCTCCACGCCGGGCGCGGTGGGCAGGTCCCGGCGGACGAGGGCTGCGAGGGCGGCCGGCGTCGGGGCGGCCACGGTCACGAAGAGATCGAAGTCACCCGTGACCTCCTCGACACTGAGGACTTGGGGCAGCGCGCACAGGTGGCGCGTCACATCGTCGACGGTGTTCGGCCGGCAGCGCACGTCGACGTAGGCGAAGCTCGTCGTGCTCGCGGACGGGTAGGCCGTCAGCCAGGCCAGTCCCTGGGCGACCAGCCGGTGCCAGCGCCGGGCCGCGGAGGTGGCGTCCACGCCGAGCGCCGGGCCGATCTGCGACCACGGCGCACGCGGGCTGCGCTGCAGGGCCTCGATCAACGCCAGGTCCGACTCCTGAAGCGAACCCGCCGTCGCATCCCGGCGTTCTTCCGGCCCTTCTGTGCCGCTGTCAGGCATGGTGCACGGTTCTCCGTCGAATTCCTGCGTTATCACGAGTGAGTGATCGATGATCCCCATCCTGGACTCACTTCGGCGCCGGTGTCGACCCCCGACCCCCGGACCCCGCCGGAGATCTGGGAGGACTGACATGGAGACCGACGGGTCCCTGACCGTTGCCGCACCGCGCGAGGGCGTTGCCCTGCGGGACGGCCTCGACCCGCGACTGCCCGGCCTCGGCCTGCTCTACCGCGATCTGCACGCTCATCCCGAGCTGTCCATGCAGGAGCACCGCACGGCCGGGATCGTCGCCGCGGAGCTGCGTGGGCAGGGCTGGGAGGTCACCGAGGGCGTCGGCGGCACGGGGGTGGTCGGGGTGCTGCGCAACGGCGGAGGACCGGTGGTCGCGCTCCGGGCCGACATGGACGGCCTCCCCGTACGAGAGGCGACAGGACTCGACTACGCGTCCACGGACACGACGCTGTCGCCGGACGGCGAGCCGGTTCCGCTCATGCACGCCTGCGGCCACGATCTGCACACGGCGGCTCTGCTCGGCGCCACCGCCCAGCTCGCGGCGCACCGCGAACTGTGGCGCGGCACGCTGCTGGCCATCTTCCAGCCCGGGGAGGAGACAGCCGCCGGAGCCCGGGCCATGCTGGCCGACGGTCTCCTGGAGCGCTTCCCGCGGCCCGACGTCGTGCTCGGCCAGCATGTGGGGCCACTCCCCCTGGGGTCGGTGGCCACCCGCGCCGGTGTGCTGATGGCCGCGGCGGACAGCCTCAGGGCGCGTCTGCTGGGGCGGGGCGGGCACGGTTCGGCTCCGCACACCACGGTCGACCCGGTGGTCATGGCGGCGGCGACGGTCATGCGATTGCAGGGGATCGTGGCCCGCGAGGTCTCGCCGACGGAGTCTGCGGTCGTCACGGTGGGCTCCCTGCGGGCCGGCACCAAGGAGAACATCATCCCCGAGGAGGCCGAACTCAAGATCAACATCAGGACGTTCGACCCCGCCGTGCGGGAGCGGGTGCTCGCCGCGGTGCGCCGTACCGTCGAAGGGGAGGCGGCGACCTCCGGCGCGCCTCGCCCCCCGGAGTTCAGCGAGCTCAACTCCTTTCCCCTGACGGTCAATTCGGACGGGGCGACGGAACGCACCGTCCAGGCGATCGCAGCGGGCGGCGCCGAGGTGCACACCATGCGCTCCCCGCTGTCGGGCAGCGAGGACTTCGGCCTGCTCGCCGCTGCGGCCGAGTGCCCGTCCGTCTTCTGGTTCTTCGGCGGTACGGAGCCCAGCAGCTGGGAGGGCGCCGACCCGGCGGGCGAGCAGCCGCCCACCGTGCACGGCAACCACTCGCCGTTCTTCGCACCGGTGGCGGATCCCGCGCTGCGCAACGGGGTCACGCACCTGCTCGACGCCGCCGCGGAGTGGCTCGATTCGGTGTGAATCCGGCGCCGAGGCCGGTTCGGGGCCGGCTCAGGCACCCGTGAGCCGTAGGGGCATGCGGTGGCCCCTACGGACGCCGTGCCACGAAGACGAACTCCCTGCCGGGACGGTCAGCGGCGTCACGGACCTCGTCGACCACGAAACCGTGCGCGGCCAACTGCCTCTCGATTTCCGGCCGTTCACGGAACCGCAACGTGGAATCGGACGTCAGCACGGCATCGTCCTCAGCGAATACGTACGTCCACCGAAAGGTCACCAAGGGCCCACTCACGTCCGTCACCTCGACCCAGCTCTCGACCACACCGACTCCCGGGATTCGCGTACGCGAGCAGGACTCCTTGTGGTTCCACTCCTCCCAGGCGCGCCTGGCCGGGTCCCGGGTCTCGAACACCAGGCGGCCACCGGGCCGCAGTGCCTCGTACGCCCCTTGCAGCGTCCGCTGCCAGACCGTCGGATCGACGATGGCCTGCGCGACGTTCGCCGTCATGGTCGCCAGATCCGTCCGCAGGGGCGGGAGCGCTGTCGCGTCACCGCAGATCCAGCGCACCCGCTCGCTGCCGGGCTTGCCCCGGGCGACATCGACGGACGCCCGCGCGGGGTCGACCCCCACCACGTCGATCCCCCGCTCGGCCAGCAGCAGCGCGAACACTCCCGTCCCACAGCCGATGTCCAGCACGTGACGTGCTCCGAACTCCTCCGCCATATCCACGTAGGCGTCGAGATCGCTACGGTCAGGATCGAGTGCGTCATACACCGCGGCGAGCCGTGGATGCTCAAAACCCTCATCTGCCATGCGGCCGAAGGTACCGGGGTGATCGGGGGACCTCCAAACGCTGGTCGGGCGGCGTCGGCACATGCGCCGTGGCACGCCGGCCGCATGGCCATCGAGGCGCTCGCCGGCATCCGCCTGCGGACAGACGTATGCCTGACGGCGCATCATGCGGCTGACTGCGGCTGAACAAGGGCTGGCTCCTGCGGTAGCCGGGTGCGTCCGGCCACCGCGAAGTGTTCTGCTCTCGGCCGAGTCCTCACGCCCCTCTGGCCCGGACGGCAGAATCGTCGCATGCAGCCGGCCTTCGTTCTCGTGCACAGTCCGTCCGTGGGGCCCTCGACCTGGCGCCCCGTCGCCGAACTCCTCGAAGCGGCGGGTCACCAGGTGCGGGTGCCGTCCCTTCTGCACGTCGGCTCAGGTGCCCCGCCCTTCTGGCCCCACGTCGTCAGCGCCGTGTGCGACGGCCTCCGGGAGCTCGCGGCCGGCAGTCCCGTGACCTTGGTGGCACACAGCAACGCGGGGTTGTTCCTCCCGGTGATCCGCGCCGCGCTCGACCGTCCGGTGAGCGGATCGATCTTCGTCGATGCCGCGCTGCCGGCCCGCGTCGGGCCAACTCCCCTCGCACCCCCGGAGTTGCTGGAGTTCCTCACACCCATGGCCGTGAACGGCAGACTGCCGCGCTGGACCGACTGGTG
Source organism: Streptomyces sp. NPDC107517 (assembly GCF_055582645.1). Lineage (NCBI taxonomy): Bacteria > Bacillati > Actinomycetota > Actinomycetes > Kitasatosporales > Streptomycetaceae > Streptomyces > Streptomyces sp. NPDC107517. The sequence continues at coordinate 256,648 of NZ_JBVJPM010000006.1, forward strand.
GGACGAGGCCGACGTGGCACCCATGTTCTCGGATCCGACGATGCGTCGGACCGTCGTCGAGGAACAGCCCACCCTGCCGCTGTCCTACTACGAGCAGCGCATCCCGGTCCCGGACGGGTGGGACGACCACCCGTGTTCCTACCTGCTGTTCGCCCCGCAGTACGAGGATGCGGCCGCCGAAGCCCGTGAACGCGGCTGGCGCGTGGCACACCTGCCGGGCGAACACCTCCACCAGATCGTCGCCCCGGAAGCCACCGCACAGCACCTCATCGAGCTCACCCGCACACGTTGACGCGCGGCCCGCTTCACCCCTAGCGCACACCAAACGGTTCCGCCGCCGTGCGAGACTCGGGGTATGGCAGGTTCTGGGGAGTTCGAGCCGGAGTCGGAGCGGGTCACGCGGCAGCTCCGGGACGACATTCTCGACGGTGTGCGCAAGCCCGGCAGCAAGCTCGTCGAGCGTGAGCTGGCCGCGCAGATAGGCGTGAGCCGCGTACCCGTGCGCGATGCCCTGCGTGTGCTCGTGGCCGAGGGTCTGGTCACGCCGCGACCGCGGACGTGGGCGGTCGTAAGGGAGTTCACGCCCACGGACATCGCGGATCTGAACGAGGTCCGCGAGGCCCTCGAGGTGATGACCTTCCGTCTCGCAGCTCAACGACGTGACCGTGCCGGGCTCGAGCAGCTGCGGACGAGACTGGACGAGGAGCTGACCGCCGCCCGGGCAGGCGACGCCGTGCGCGCCCGGCGCGCGGCGGCCGACTTCCACGAGACGGTGACGTCGATGGCGGGCAACGAGTTGCTGAGCGAACTCGAAGTCACCTTGCGCAGCCGGATGCGGTGGCTCCTCGGCCAGCACGACGACCTTCTGGCGATGGCGTTGGAACACGAGGCCCTCTACGGCGCCGTCGAGGACCGCGATGTCGCCCTCGTCGAGGAACTCGTCGTCGAGCACCTGGCGAGCAGCCGGCGCGCGATCGCCAACGGCCACCGCTGACCCCACCCCCGGCCCCGCCGCCGCTCAGCGGCCGATTCCCCCTCCCGCAACGTCGGTGATCACCCGCCCTGAACCGCACACCAGCGGCCTCGGATCAGCCCCGTACCAACAACAGTTGGTCGGCGACGACCACTCCGTCGTGCAGGACCGTGCGGTCCGTACCACGGTCCATCACCGCGCTGGACGGTGTCTCGCCGTCGACAAGAAGCAGGTCGGCGCGGTCACCGACCGCCAGGCCGGGCCGGTCGGCGACCCCGGCGGGCCGGGCCACGTCGTGGCTCATGATCGACGCCCCGCCGATCGTCGCGATCGCCAGGGACATCTCGATCAGCTCGTCACGGCGGAAGTTGTTGGTGAAGGCCAGCTGCCAGGTGCGGTCGAGCATGTCGCAGTTGCCGTACGGGCTCCAGTAGTCGCGCTGGCCGTCCTCGCCCAGGCCCACGCGGACGCCCGCCTCCGTCAGGTCCACCAGCGACAGCTGCCCGCGGGCCGAAGGCGCCACGGTGGCCATCGCGATGTCGAGCTCGGCGAAGTCGTCGATGATGCGGCGGCTCACCGACTCGGAGACCGAGCCCAGTTCATAGGCGTGGGACATCGTGACCTTGCCCTGCATGCCGAGCGCCCGGGTCCGCTCAAGGATCAGATCGGTGGAGAACACGCCCAGCTCCCCGGGCTCGTGCAGGTGGATGTCCACCTCGACCTGATACTTCTCCGCGAGCCCGAACACGACGTCCAGGTGGCCCTTGGGGTCCCGGTCCAGGGTGCAGGGATCGATGCCGCCCATCACGTCGGCGCCCCCCTTCAGCGAGGCCTCCAGGTATGCGGCGGTGCCCTTCTCCCGGAGGATGCCCGCCTGCGGGAACGTCATGATCTGGACCTCGGCCTGACCGGCGAACTTCTCCTTCGCGGCCACCACCGCCTCGAACTTCTCGAGCTTGCAGTCCACGTCGACCTGGGCGTACGACCGCACACGGGTGGTACCGCGGGCGATCATCCGCTCCAGCGTGCCCGCGACGCGCTCCACGAGCGGGACCTCCGCGGAGCGCCAGTTCTCGCGGTCGTTCATGGTCATCGTCCACACTCCCGGACCGCCGGTGTGCGGCCGGAACGGCAGGCCGATCCGGGTCGAGTCCAGGTGCACGTGCACATCGCTGAACGACGGCAGCAGCAGCCGGCCGCGGCCCTCCACGACCTCACCGTCAGGCTGCGCGGCCGCGTCGTGCGGGCGGACCGCCACGATGCGGTCGCCTGACAGGACGACGTCGCTGCGCTCGCCACCCCACGGACGGACGTCACGGATCAACACTGCTGTCACCTTTCTGCTGTGCCTTGTGGTGTGCTTTCGGCGGTACTGATGTTCATGTGGACAGGGGCCGGGTCACCGGGATGTCGTCGTGGCCAGTGTCTCGGCGGTGACGTCGGTGTGGTGGCAGGCGATGTCTCCGTTCGGCACGCTCTGAGTGCACAACTCGCGGCGCTCCGGGTCCAGTTGCGTATGCACGGGGCACCGGGACCGGAACACACAGCCCCGCGGAGGGTCGGCCGGGCTGGGCAGGTCGCCCTTCAGCCGGATCCGCCCGCTCCGGTCCGCCGCCGGGTCGGGCTGCGGTACGGCGGACAGCAGCGCCCGTGTATACGGGTGTTCCGGAGCGCCGAAAACCCTTGAGGTGTCTCCGTGTTCCATGATCTTGCCGAGGTACATCACCGCGATGCGGTCGGCGAAGTGCTGGACCACGGACAGGTCGTGGGCGATGAAGAGGTAGGCCACCCCGGTGTCCCGCTGGATGTCCTCGAGGAGGTTGATGACCTGCGCCTGTACCGAGACGTCCAGCGCGGACACGGGTTCGTCGCAGATGATGAGGTGCGGGTCCAGGGCGAGCGCCCGCGCGATGCCCACGCGCTGCTTCTGGCCGCCCGAGAACTCGTGCGGGAAGCGGTTGTAGTGGTCGGGGCGCAGCCCCACCCGGTCCATCAGGTCCCGCACCTTGGCCTTGACCCCGCCGGCCGGTGTGATCCGCTGGGCGAGGAGCGGTGCGGCGATCGCGCTGCCCACGGACTGGCGTGGGTTGAGCGAGGACGAGGGGTTCTGGAACACCATCTGCACCCGGCGCCGGTACTCCTGCAGTTCCGACCGGCGTAGCTCGGCGATCTCCCGGCCGTCGAGCCGGATGCTCCCGGACGTCGGCTCGAGGAGTCGCATGAGCAGGCGGCCGGTGGTCGACTTGCCGCAGCCTGACTCCCCCACCAGGCCGAGGGTCTGTCCGGCGTCGACGGAGAAGCTGACACCGTCCACGGCCTTGATCGCGCCGCCTCCGGACCGGAAGGCGCGGGAGCGGATCGGGAAGTGCTTGGTCAGGTCGGTGACCTCCAGCAGCGGCGTCATCGGGCCACCTCTCCGGTCGGTTGCAGCGTCTCGAGGTGGCACCGCGAGGGGTGCCCGTCGATGCCGGTCAGTGTCGGACGGGTGGTACCGCAGGCGTCGTCGGGCACCAGGTGCGTCTTCGGGCAGCGGTCGGCGAAGAGGCAGCCGTCGGGCAGCGCCAGCAGTGAGGGCGGGAAGCCCGGGATGGGATGGAGCCGCTCGGACCTCTGCGCCAGCGACGGCATCGAGGCCAGCAGTCCCTGGGTGTACGGGTGTCGCGGGTCCTTGAAGAGGTTCGCGACGGTCGCCTGCTCCACGCACTGGCCGCCGTACATCACCACGACCTGGTGACACACCTCGGCCACCACGCCGAGGTCGTGGGTCACCAGAATGACGGAGGTCCCGGTCTCGTCCTGCAACTCGTTGAGCAGGTCGAGGATCTGGGCCTGCACGGTGACGTCGAGGGCCGTGGTGGGTTCGTCGGCGATCAGCAGCTCGGGTTCGCAGACAAGGGCCATGGCGATCATCGCGCGCTGCCGCATACCGCCGGAGAACTCGTGCGGGTAGGCCGAGTAGCGGCGTTTCGGGTCGGGGATTCCGACGCGGCCGAGCATGTCGACGGCGACCTGTGCCGCGGCCTTCTTGGAGACGTCGTTGTGCACCCGGTAGGCCTCGGCGATCTGGGCGCCTACGGGGTAGAAGGGGTGCATGGCCGACAGCGGGTCCTGGAAGATCATCGCGATCTTCTTGCCGCGGTAGGCGCGCATCTGCGTCTCGGTGAGGGCGTTGAGGTCCTGTCCGTCGAGGAGGATCTGTCCGGTGACGGCGGCCGTGGTGTCCTTGAGCAGGCCCATGAGCGCCTGGGACGTGACGGTCTTGCCGGAGCCGGATTCGCCGACGATTCCTACGGTTTCCCCGCGCGCCAGGGTCAGGTCCATCCCGTTGACGGCGTGCACGACGCCGTCGTCGGTGGGGAAGGACACCCGTAGATCGCGGACGGCCAGCATGGGCACGGCCTCGGGCGTGGTCATCAGGCGACCCTCACTCGCGGGTCGATCACCGCGTAGGCGATGTCGACCAGGACGTTGGCGACAATGATGAAGAACGCGGCCATCATGGTGATGGCCATGGTGACCGGCAGGTCGCCGGCCTGCGCGGCGTGCACCGCGGTGAATCCGACGCCGGGCACCGAGAAGATCTGCTCGGTGAGCACGGCACCGCCCAGGAGGACGCCGATGTCGAGGCCGAGCATGGTGACGACCGGAGTGATGCCGGCCCGCGCGCCGTGCTTGAACACGATGTCGCGCCGGGACAGCCCCTTCGCGCGGGCGGTGCGCATGAAGTCCTCGCCGAGAGTCTCCAGCATGTTGCTTCGGGTGACCCGGATGTACTGCGCGCTGAACAGAACGGCCAGCGCCACCCAGGGCAACAGGTAGTTCAGGAACCAGCCGCCGGGCCCCGCGGCGTCGAACGGCGTGGCGATCTCGTTGGTCGTGAACGGCAGCAGGCCCAGCGTGCTGACGAACAGCAGCAGCAGCAACAGGCCCGTCACCGGAATGGGCAGCGATACGCCGACGGAGGCGGCGCCGACGATCAGCTTGTCGGCGAACCGGCCCTTGCGGAGCGCCGCGAGCAGGCCGAGGCCGACACCGGCGACGGTCCACAGCACGATCGCGCCGCTGGCCACCGACAGTGTGTACGGCAGGGCCCGGCCGATGATCGTGGTGACGTCCTCGTTCGTCTGGAACGACTTGCCCAGGCACGGCCAGTTGCACAGGGTCTCCGCGCCGGGCGCGCCGACCGTGTGACTGCCGACCAGCCCCGACATGTACGTGAAGTACTGGGTGAGGAAGGGCTTGTCCATCCCGAGCGCGACCCGGGCCTCGGCGATGCGCTGCGGTGTGCACTCCTGACCGCAGGCCGCCGCGGCCGGGTCCGCCGGACCGAGCTGGAACAGGCTGAACGTCACGAAGCTGATGACAAACAAGAGCACGATCATCGCGACGAAGCGCCGCATCAGGAAACTGGTCATGGGTGCGACCTGCCGGCTCGGGATGAACTCACCGTTCGATTACCTCTCTTGTGCGGCGGGCGTCAGTGCTCGACGCCGACGATCGACAGGTCTATGGCGCCGAAGAAGTACCCCATCTGGGCGCCGCGGACCTTGGAGCCGACCACGCCGCTGGTGTAGCTGCGCACCAACGGGACCAGGGGGTAGGCCTGCATGGTCCGGTCGAAGAGGGTGGCCCACTTCTTGCCCAGTTCCTCGCTGGTCCCGTTGGTGCCGCGCAGTTTGTACATGTCGCGGGCGATCTTCGGGTCGTGGAAGCGCGGGATGTTGGAGAAGCCGTAGGTCTTGCCGTCCAGGCTCGGCCCCACGTTCGGGTCCACGGTGGTGCGCACCGAACCGCTGTCGGCGCCGCCGCACCAGCCGCTGCGGGCGATGTCCGGCATCTGGTCGCCTGCCAGCACGGTGTAGTAGTTGGCGGCCGGGATCGGGCGCAGTTGCAGGTCGATGCCGAGCTTCTTGAAGTTCTGCTGGAGCACCGTGCCGACGTTCTTGTAGCGGGCGTTGGTGTCCGCGTAGCCGTAGACCAGCTTCTTGGGGACCTTCTTGCCCTTCAGGAGCTTCTTGGCCTCGTCCAGCTTCGGCTTGCCCGCCGGGTCCAGGTCGGTGTGCTGCGTGACGTAGCCGCGCTGGGCCGGGTTGATGTACGACTGGGCCACCTTGCCGAAGCGTGCGCCGCCGTACTGGACCTGGATGGCGCCGCGGTCGATGGAGAGTGCCATCGCCTTGCGGACGTCGGGGTCCTTGATGGTCTCGGTGTTGAAGTCGAGCACGTCGGTGCAGCCCAGCAGTCCGGCGGCGGTGCGCGTCTTGACCTTCGGGTCGTTGAGCTTGGCCGCGTCGGACGCCTGCAGTCCGCCATTGCTGTCCAGCGTGATCGCCGTCGGGTCCGAGTCGGCGAGCAGCTGCTGGCTGATCGTGGCCTGGGCCGTGGACAGCGAGAAAGTGAACGTGTCGGGCAAGGCGGGCCTGTTGGGGTCGGTGGCCGGGTCCCACTGGTCGTTGCGGACGAGCTTCATGGAGCGACCGCGGTCGTACGACTTGATCTTGTACGGGCCCGAGGAGACCGGGTGGTTGGTGTAGTCGAGCTTGGTGTCCCTGGCCTTCGGCACCGGCGCCGTGTTCGACCGTGACACGAGCGCGGGGAACTCGGCGAACGGCTGCTTGAGGTGGAAGACGACGGTGTGGTCGTCGGGGGTGTCGATCGCCTTGAAGTCGCCGCCGGAGTAGGGGCCCTTGTAACCGTCGTCCGACAGTGCCGAGTTCAGCTCCTGGGGTGCCTGGGTGTAGACGTCGCGGGCGTAGGTGCGCTCGACGCCGTACTTGATGGCCTTGCTGGTGATCGGCGTGCCGTCCTCGAACTTCAGCCCCTTCTTGAGGGTGTAGGTCCAGGTGAGGCCGTCGGCGGAGGCCTTGCCCAGGTCGGTGGCCAGGTCCGGCACGATGGTCGGCGGCCGGCCGGCCGTCTCCTTGGCCATGGTCAGGGTGCGGTAGTACAGCTGCCCGACGTTGGCGGTCTGTACGTAGTTGCTGTTGCCGGGGTCCAGGGTCTGGAAGTCCGAGGACATCAGGACGTTGATGTTCCCGCCCTTGGTGGTGTGGCCCTTGCCGACCGTCACGGGCGCGTAGGCGTCCGCCTTGGCGTCGGCTCTGTCACCGGGGGTGGGCTTGGGGCCGCCGCAGGCGGTGAGGGCCAGCCCGGCACTCACCGTCAGGGCGAGCGCCGCCTTGGTGCTTCGATTCACTGCGTCTCCTTGCGGACGGGAAAGGGATGGCGCACGTCAGGGGCCGATCCGGGGTGGATCGTGGGTGTTTCGCAAAGGGGTGGAACTGGCTCAGCTTCGGGACGACTTGGGGTCGAGGGCGTCCCGGACCGCGTCGCCGAGAAGGTTGAAGGCGAGCACGGTGATCACCAGTGCGCCGGCCGGGACGGCCAGGAACCAGGGGTCGGAGAGGTACCAGTTCCCCGACTGGGCCGCGTTGAGCATCTGGCCCCAGGAGGGCGTGGGGTCCTTGACCCCGACGCCGAGGAACGACAGGGCCGCTTCCGCGGTGATGTTGGTGGGAATCATCATCGTCGCGTAGACCAGCACGACCCCCATCACGTTGGGGATGATCTGCCGGAAGATGATGCTCCGGTGGGAGGCGCCATAGGCCTGCGCTGCCTCGACGAACTCCTGCTGCCGGATCGAGAGCACCTGGCCACGCACGACTCTCGCCAGGTACGCCCAGCCGAAGAAGCCGAGGATGATCACCAGTGAGGCGATCGGCACCAGGCTGCCCGAGTCGAGGGAGGTGCCCCGCAGCCGGGACTGCAGGATGGGTGTCAGCGACAGGACGAGCAGCAGGTGCGGGAAGGCCAGGAACAGGTCCATCACCCGGCTGATCACCATGTCGACCTTGCCGCCGAAGTATCCGGCGGCCGCACCGAGCACGGTGCCGAGGACCACCGACACCACCGTCGACAGCAGCGCGATGGTGAGGGAGATCCTCGCGCCGTAGGCCATGCGGGCGAAGATGTCGCGCCCGAGCCCTGGTTCGAGACCCAGCCAGTGTTCGCCGGACGGGAAGCGGTAGTACGACAGCGGCAGGCCGGGGGTGTCGAAGTCGTCCAGGAAGTCGGGCCCGGTCCTGGCGGTGAACGGGTCGGAGCCCTCGATGGCCGTCAGCACCGGGGCCAGGACGGCGAACAGCACCATCAGGGCCACCACGATCAGCGCGGCGACGGCGATCCGGCTGCGCCGAATCCGAAGCCACGCCGTGCCGAGGAGCGATCGCGCGGTGGCGATCTCGGCGGTCGGCTCACGCTCGGCCGGCGTGGCCTCGGACTCCGGTGAGGGCAGGGTGGCGACCTGACCGTCGGAGGGCTCCGGCGCGCCGGCGTGGCGCGTCGGACTCGGCGACTCATGCGGATCCGGCACGTCGATCCTTCGGTGCTCGGGGGTGTGGGTGGCCGGAACGGTATACCAAGAATCACGGTTTCCACCAGGGTGGTGCGACATCCGTCGCATCGGCATTGCAGAGACTACAAATCGCCCCTACTTCCCCTGTCATTGAGGGGTTATGGTCATGCGAAGCGTTGCGCGGACCTGGCGCCCGGACCCGTCCACCGGGGCACCGCAGCCACCCGAATCCCCCGACTTCGATGGCTTAATCGCCTACTTGGTGTACCAAATCTGAGAGGGATGCCGATGACGACCCTGGTGACCGCTTCATGGGTGATCGCCCACGACGGACGCTCACACGTGGAGATCCCGGACGGTGCCGTGCTGATCGACGGCGACACCGTCCTCGACGTGGGTGCGCGCGCCGAACTGGCGCGCCACGAGGCCGACGAACACATCGACCTCGGTGACGCGGTGATCACCCCCGGCCTCATCGACCTCGACGCCCTCACCGACATCGACCACCTGATCCTGGACTCCTGGGCGTCCCCGGATCTGTCCTCGGGCTTCACCTGGTCGACGGACTACTTCGCCGCGCCCCGCGCGGTGTTCGACTCGGCGCAACGGCGCACGGTGCGCGAGTACGCACTGACCCAGCTCGCCCTGCACGGCGTCACCAGCTACATGCCGATCGCCTCCGAGGTGCACAGCGACTGGGCCGAGACGTACGAGGACTTCGTGGCGATGGCCGAGGTGTCCACGAAGCTGGGTCTGCGTGCCTTCCTCGGGCCGTCCTTCCGGTCCGGGGTCAACGTCATCGGCGCGGACGGCAAGCGCACCGTGCAGTTCGACGAGAAGGCGGGCCGGCGCGGCCTGGCCGACGCGCTGCGCTTCCTGGACCACACCACACAGCTCGCCGACCCGCTGGTGACCGGGGTCCTGCTCCCCTGGATCGAGACACTCACCCCGGACCTCCTCCGCGACGTCGCCCGGGCCGCACACCAACGCGGCGCCCTGGTACGCCTGCACGCCCTGCAAGGCATGTCCGAACGCGACTTCATCCAGCACACCTACGGGCGCACGCCGCTTCAACTCATCGCCGAATCAGGGCTGTTGTCGGACCGGCTGATCGTTCCGCACGGAGTGGTGCTGGACGTGCACCCGGAAGTGCTCGGTGCCGACACCGGAGATGTCGCGGTGCTCGCCGACGCGGGTGTGTCGATCGTGCACTGCCCGCTGACCAATGCCCGGTACGCCCACCACCTGCATACGTTCGCCGGTTACCGGGCGCAAGGGGTGAACCTGTGCCTCGGCACGGACTCCTTCCCGCCGGACCTGATCCGGGGGATCGACGTGGGCACCCAGGTCGCCAGGATCCAGGCCGGTGACTTGGGCCAGGGCCATCTCGCCGGCTACTTCGAAGCGCTCTGGACCGGTGGCGCGAGGGCGCTGCACCGGCCTGACCTCGGTCGCCTGGCCGCCGGGGCCACTGCCGACCTCACGGCTTTCGCCCTCGACGACTTCCGCACGGGCGTCACCGAGGATCCGCTGCGCACCCTCGTACTCAACGGCACCGCCCGCGACGCGGTCCTGACGATGGTCGCGGGCAAGGTGGTGATGCGTGACGGCGCGATCCCCGGCGTCGACCTCTCCGCGCTGAGGCACGCCGGGCAGGAGCTGTTCGACCTGATGCGGGCCGCGTATCCGGAGCGGGACCATCGGCGTCGCCCGGTGGACGAGCTCTTCCCGCCGGTGTTTCCACGGGGGTAGGGCACTTGCCCCCTCGATAATCGCTGGCGCGACACTCCGCCCCCTGGTGGGGTGTGGGGATGAACGACGACTAGGAGAGCCGGGCGGCCGTGCTGACGCTGCCCACGCTGAAGCTCCGGCACCACGCCGTCCTTTCGGGCAACGACTGGTACCGGCTCGGCCTCAGGGACATCCCTCAGGCCACTCCCTGAGAGACTGCACGTCATGACCACCGCCACACGCAGCACCACCGTCGAGATCCCCACCGGGGACGGCACCGCCGACGCCTATCTCGCTCACCCCGACGACGAGGCCGCCCACCCGGCCGTCCTGCTCTACATGGATGCCTTCGGGCTGCGCCCTCATCTCCGGGCGATGGCCGACCGGCTCGCGGCGGCCGGCTACACCGTGCTCGTCCCCAACGTGTTCTACCGTCACGGCCGGGCGCCGGTCGTGGCGCTGCCCGACTTCATCAGCGACGCCGAGCGACCGGCACTGTTCGAGCAGATCGTGCCCCTCATGGGCGATCTGACCGCGGACGCTGTGGCACGCGACTCCGACGCCTACCTGTCCTGGCTGGCCGACTGCCCCACGGCCGCCGCCGGGCCCGTCGGCGTCACCGGTTACTGCCTGGGCGCCCGCCTGGCCCTGGTCACCGCGGGCAGCCACCCCGACAGGGTCGCCGCGGCGGCCGGGTTCCACGGCGCGGGGCTGACCACCGACGACCCCACGAGCCCTCACCTCCTCGCCGGCCGGATCACCGCGGAGCTCTACTTCGGTCACGCCGACCAGGACCCGTCCATGCCACCCGAGCAGATCGAACGCCTCGACAAGGCGCTCGCCGCGGCGGGCGTCCGCCACCACTCCGATGTGTATACGGGCGCCCACCACGGCTTCACCATGGCGGACACCAACCGCTTCGACGCGGAGGCCGCGGAACGGCACTGGGGCGCGCTGCTCGACCTGCTGGGCCGCAACCTCTGACTCTGCGTCAGCAGCTCGCACCTTCAGGCCGCGACCGTCCTGCGCGTGACCCCGGCGAACTCGGCGCGCAGCGCCGCGAAGCGGGGTCTCCGCGCAGGGCGGTCACTTCCGTGGTCGTCTCGCGCGGGAGCGGGATCGTCACCTCGTCGAGCACACCGCCCGGGCCGCCGCCATGACGAGGACGCGGGAGCCGAGCAGGACGGCCCCTCAGCGGAGTGCGTGACGAACAGGGCGGTTGCTCCCGTGACCGCGGTCAGGGTCCTGACCGCCTCCTGGCCCTGACCTCCTCCTGGCCCTGGCCTCCTCCTGGCCGCGCACCCCGGAGCCTCACGCGCCGCCGCCCAACGCGCCTGCCACGCCTGACGCACGGTCACCCGCACACCCGCTGCGCCGTCTTCCATGACCGCGACCGCGCGGGACCTCACCCGGCCGGCCAGATCAGCGCACCGGGGCGCCGCACCTAACGCGCCGCCTGGAACGTGCGCCGGTACGCCAGCGGCGAGACGCCGATCGCGGCGTGCAGATGCTGCCGCAGTGACGCGGCCGTCGCGAAGCCCACTTCGCCGGCGATCCGGTCCACCGGCAGATCGCTGGACTCCAGCAGATGACGCGCCCTCGCAACCCGCTGCTGGGTGAGCCACCGACCGGGGCTCATCCCGGCCTCGTCGCGGAACCGGCGGGCGAAGGTCCGCAGACTCATCTGCGCATGGTCCGCGAGCTCGGCCAGCGTCAGCGGCAGGTCGAGGTGGTCGAGCGCCCACTCCCTGGTGGCTGCCGTACCGGCGACGGACGCCTCGGGTACGGGCTGCTCGATGTACTGCGCCTGTCCCCCTTCGCGCCAGGGCGGCACCACGCACTTACGCGCCACATGGTTGGCCACGGCGGCGCCGTGGTCCTGGCGTACGACGTGGAGGCAGACGTCAACACCGGCTCCGGCACCGGCCGAGGTGAGGATGTCGCCGTCCTCGACGAAGAGGACATCCGGGTCGAGCTTCACCTGTGGGAAGAGGCGCCGGAATCGGTCGGCCAGGTACCAGTGCGTGGTGGCCCGACGGCCGTCGAGCAGCCCGGCCGCCGCGAGGACGAAGGCGCCGGTGCAGATGGACATGATGCGGGTGCCGGGCGGGATGTGCGCGAGCGCGTCGGCCACCGGACCAGGGAGCGTGGTGCCGTTGGGCGGGTACTCGTCGACCGGCGGGATCACCACGGTGTCCGCCTCGCCCAGCGCTTCGGGGCCGTGCTCGACGGTGATCAGGAAATCGGCGTCCGTGCGCACGGGGCCACCGTCGACACTGCAGGTGCGGATCTCGTACCGGCCCTCCGCGGCACCGAAGATCCGCCGCGGAATACCCAGCTCGAACGGATGGACTCCGTCGAGCGCCAGCACCACCACCCTGTGCACGCCACTGACGCCCCTCGCGTCACCGACCCGACTGCCACCGCTGCCACCGCTGCCACCGCTGCCACCGCTGCCACCGCTGCCACCGCTGCCACCGCTGCCACCGCTCATGGCACGATCCTATCGAATGGTGACAGTCATGCCATTTTCTCGGGCGGTCGGCCACGGCACGCTGGAGCCGTGAGCACTTCAGAGACCACCGCACCCACCACATCCACCACGCCCGCCGCCCCCACCATGCGGGCCGTCAGCCAGGACACCCTCGGCGCCCCCGAGGTACTGAAAGAGGTCGAGCGCGAGCGCCCGGCACCGGGACTGAGCGAGATCCTGATCAGGGTCCATGCCGCGGGCGTCAACCCGACCGACTGGAAGCACCGGGCGCTCGGCATCTTCCTCGGCGAGCCGCCGTTCGTCCTGGGCTGGGACGTGTCCGGCGTCGTCGAGCAGACGGGACTCGGCGTGACCCTGTTCAAGCCGGGCGACGAGGTCTTCGGCATGCTGCCCTACCCGCACGGCGTGGGCTCGCACGCCGAGTACGTCACCGCGCCCGCCCGCGCCTTCGCGCACAAGCCGTCCGAGGTCGACCACGTGCAGGCGGGCGCCATTCCGCTCGCCGCGCTGACCGCCTGGCAGGCCCTGGTCGACACCGCTCAGGTGCAGCCGGGGCAGCGCGTCCTGATCCACGCGGCCGCCGGCGGCGTCGGCCATCTCGCGGTGCAGATCGCCAAGGCGCGCGGCGCGTACGTGATCGGCACCGCGAGTGCGGCCAAGCACGACTTCGTGCGCGGTCTGGGTGCCGACGAGCTGATCGACTACCGGACGACCGACTTCACCGAGGCTGTCCGGGACGTGGACGTCGTCCTGGACACCATCGGCGGCGACTACCGCACCCGGTCCCTGCCCACGCTGCGCCCGGGCGGCCTGCTGGTCTCCATACTGCCGACCGGCACCACGGAGCTGGCCGAGCAGGCCGAGCGGCTCGGCGTCCGGGGCGTGGAGATGCTCGTGGAGGCCGACCACGCCGGAATGAACGCGATCGCCGACCTCATCGCCGAGGGCACGCTCCGCGCGACGATCGCCGGCACCTTCCCGCTCGCCGAGGCCGCCAAGGCGCACGAGCTGGGCGAGACCGGCCGGACGACCGGCAAGCTGGTCCTCGTCGTGGGGTAAAGACGTCCGCTCGTCCGTCAGCCCATGGACGGGTCGCCCTTGATGAGGGCGAAGGTGGCGCCGAACGGGTCCTTCACCATGGCCAAGCGGCCGACCCCGGGCACGTCCATGGGCGGGAAGAGCGTCGTGGCACCGCGCTCGGTGGCGGCCGCGTAGGTCGCGTCGCAGTCCTCGACGCCGAAGTACGGATGCCACTCGGCAGCGGATCCCGCGTCGAGGTTCTCCGGCTGGAGCTGCATGATGCCGCCGTGGCCCGCCTCGCCCACGTCCGCGGAACCGGCCGGGGCGACGACGGTGTACGGGGGACCGCCGTCGCCCGTCGGCATGTCCTGGTACTGCCACGAGAACACCTGGCGGTAGAAGTCCTTGGCCGCGTCGGCGTCGGCCACGTAGAGCTCGGTCCAGCACAGGGCGTTGGGCTGCATGACCGTCTCGAGACCCTGGACGTCACCGGGCTGCCAGACCGCGAACTGCGCGCCGGCCGGATCCGTGAAGGCGGCCATCCGTCCCGACGTGAAGACATCGCCGGGCGGAACGCGGACCGTGCCGCCGGCCGCCTCGACGGCCTTGGCGACACCGTCGGCGTCGGGGGTGTTGAAGTAGACCGTCCAAGAAGGGGAGGCACCCTCCTCGGTCAGAGGACCGGCGGCGGCCACGCTCTTGCCGTCGAGCTGGAAGAAGCCGTAGCCGCCGCCTTCCGGCCCGGCGGACTGGAACGTCCAGCCGAACACTCCGCCGTAGAACGCCGCGGCCGCGTCCACATCCGGCACACCGAGGTCGAGCCAGTTCGGCGCGCCCGGTACGTACGTCGTCGAAAGCATGATCAGGCCTTTCGTGTACTGACGAATCCCGATGCAACGCAGCATGGCAGCCCCCACTGACAATCGCCGCCCGAGGCGCGGCCCGCGCAGGTCGCAGGCGGTGCCTGCGGCCTGCGCCTGTGCCGGTTACCCGAACTGGCCGGGCTGGTAGTCGCCGGCGGGCAGCTGAATGAGGACGTTCACGCGGTTGTAGGCGTTGATCAGAGCGATGAGGGACACCAGCGCGGCGAGCTGGTCCTCGTCGTAGTACTTGGCCGCGTTCGCCCAGACCTGGTCCGGGACACCGCCGCTCGCGTCAGCGATACGGGTGCCCTGCTCGGTCAGCTCCAGGGCGGCGCGCTCGGCGTCGGTGAACACCTTCGCCTCGCGCCAGGCCGCGACCATGTTGAGGCGCGTCTGGTCCTCCCCGGCCGCCGTGGCGTCCTTGGTGTGCATGTCGGTGCAGAAACTGCAGCCGTTGATCTGGCTGGCGCGGATCTTCACCAGCTCCTGTGTGGCAGCCGGAAGCGTCGAGTCCGTCACCACCTTGCCGCCCGAGTTGATGTGCTTCAGGACCTTGGCCCCGACCTGGTTGGCGAAGAGGTTCAGGCGGGCTTCTTCCATGGCGAGCTCCTAGTTCGTGCCGGTGGTTACATCCCTCTGACGGAGCGGCTCGGCACGATGTGACGAGTCCAGATGTGACGCGCGCCACATAGGACTCCCGGGCCCGGGCACCGGCGGTGAGAGCCCCCTCGGGGTCCCATCAGGCAGTCTGCACGTCCGGCCCAGGTGTCGCATGACGGGAGCGCTGATCACGGGGCGGGAGGAGAAGGAGAGGGGAAACAGGAGAGGTCGATGCCGGACGCCGCCGTTCCCCAGCGGATACCAAGGGCTGTTCGGCAGACCGCGCGCGGCCGGATCCCGGTAGCTTGGCTCTATGCCCTCTGCACTTGTTGTCGGTTACGACCCGGAGGCGATTCCCGGTGTCGACGCGGGAGCCCTTCGCAAGAGTCTTGACGAGGAGTTGGACCGGTTCGGCGAGCACGGCATCGATGCCGCCATGGCGCTGGTCGTGTTCGACGATTCGGCCGAGGCCGTCCTCGTGGCGGCGCTGACGGAGCGGCCATGGGACGTGGTGGTCGTCGGCGGTGGGATCCGCAAGACCGAGCAGCTGCTTCCGCTCCTCGAAGAGGTCATGAACCTGATCCGCATCCATGCGCCCCAAGCCGCGATCGCGTTCAACACGACCGGCGGCGACAGCGTCGAGGCGGCACAGCGCCGCCTGTGAGCCCGCCCGGCCCGGGAGTGACGGGCGGGACCGGAGTGACGGGACTGACGGGCGGGCGGGTGCCGGAAGCGGCTAGGAGGCCTTGGGCAGGTTCAGATCGCGGTTGATGGCGCGGGCCGCGCGCTCGACGGTCGCGACGCCGTTCTCCATGGTGCGGTTGTCGTGGGAGAGCACGGCCATCCCGTAGTCGTGCCCGCCGCCGGTGAACACGCCGACGCTGTGCACGCGCCAGCCGTTGGTCGAACGCTGCAGCCAGCCGTTCTTGACGTGAACGGTCGCCGTCCCGGGCGCGCCGGCCGGCGTTCCCCAGCGCTGATCGGGGACGACACGGTTCATGAGCCGCAGGGCGTAGCTCCGGGAGCGTGTGCCGAGAACGCTGTTGTCCGAGGTCAGCAAGCTGAGCAGCTTCACCTGGTCGCCCGCCGTGATCTGGGTGCGGCCCCACGTGCCCTTCGGGCCGGGCACGGTGTCCCGCATTCCGGCCAGGTTCAGGAAGTGCTGGATGCCGTCATGGCCGACCTGGCGCCAGAGAGCGTTCGTGGCGGCGTTGTCCGACTTGGTGATCATGGCGGTGGTCAGGTCGACCTCGTGTGAGGTCAGGTGACGGTTCTCGTCGGCGACCTGGCGCAGCAGGGCTCCGAGAATCGTGACCTTGACCACGCTCGCCGAGTCGAAGGCCGTGTCGGCCCGGAACGCACACGAGGTGCCCGTGGTCCGGTCGTAGAGCGCGAGCGCCGAGGCCTTGCCGTGCCCGTGGAGCGAGGCGGCTATGTCGCGCTCCAGGCGGTCCGCCAGTCCGGGCCGGTGCGAGGTGCACGTCACCGGGGAGCCTTCGACACTCGTGGCGGCGGCACTCGTACCCGCGGTGCTCGCCGGTGCAGGGGTGGAGGCCATGAAGGCGGTGAGCGCCGAACCGGCGGCCAGGGCCGCGGCGAGTCCTTGCTTTGCGCGCCGCGGCAGCGGCATGTGCGTTCCCGGCATGGAAGTTCCGTCCTGCTCTGTGTCGGCGGTCGCGTCGGCAGCGGTACTGACCGTCAGCGGCGGGGTCCACGTCCTGCGACGAGGTCGGGGCTGCGGCCGATGCCCCACACCAGGGCTTCGCGCCGGCCGGTGCGGACAGTCCGTCCGTCGCACTCGGTGAGCAGCGCTTCGTCGCGCGCCCACCAGCCGGCCGTCGGATGAACGGCCCGGATCCCGAATGACGGCGACGCTACAGGGGCGGAGGCGGCGGCCGGGCGAAAGCTTGGGCGATATGCCCGCTATGGGCGTTTTAGCAGTGTGTGATGTTATTCATGGATGAATTGACCACCAGGGCGGCAGCCGGCAACGGCGGAGTGCAGGGGAGCCGAACCGAGAGCGTCCTGCGGGTGGCCGAACGGGACGTACCCGCACAGGTGGTTGAACGGGCCCCACACGCACCGCCCGCACGAAGACGACACGCACCGAACCACCCGCCCGGAAACGCTTGTCCGCCCTTCCCGGCCCGCAATACCGTGCAGCGGTGGATCTCTTCTCACGCTCCTGGACGGCGTTGCGCACAGCCGTCGCCGAACTCCCCGACGAGGATTTCGAGCGGCCCTCCGGCTGTACGGGCTGGCTCGTGCGGGATCTCGTGTGCCACCTGGTCATCGGCGCCCAGGACGTCCTGATCACCCTGGTCACGCCGGCGGAAACCGAACCGACCGTGGACGCCGTCACGTACTGGGGCATCGTCGAACCCCCGACCGGCGAGGACCCGCTCGACGCGCTGATCCCCCGGCTGGCCGCCGCCTACGGCGAGCCGCGGTGGCTCAAGTTCCACCTCGACGACGTCGGTGCCGCGGCGGGCCGCGCCGCCCGGCTCGCCGATCCAGCCGCCCGCGTCAGCACCCGCGACGAGGTGCTGACCGTCGGCGACTTCCTGTCCGCGTACGTCCTCGAATGGACCTTGCATCACCTCGACCTGATCGCCCGACTGCGGCCGGCCGCCCAGCCTCCCGCCGAGCCGCCCGCCGAGGCTCTCGCGGCGGTTCGCGCGACGCTGGAGAAGATCGCCGGGGCCCCGTTCCCCGCCTCGTTCTCCGACAAGGACGCGCTCCTGGTCGGCACCGGACGGCGCACACCGACCGACGAGGAGAAGGCCTCGCTCGGCGACTTCGCCGCGAGGCTCCCGCTCGCCATCGGCTGAGCGGCGCTGTCCACGAGGCGGGGACGAGCGGCATGACCTCGCGGCAGCGCGACGTCCGAATCCCGCCAGCGTCGGCTCGAGCGGGGAGCGAATATCGGTAAGGCCGGAGGTGCCGGCCTTACCGGCCGCACCCCTAGGGGCAGGACCTCGGGCCCGCCCCGCCCCG
Source organism: Streptomyces sp. NPDC107517 (assembly GCF_055582645.1). Taxonomy (NCBI): domain Bacteria; kingdom Bacillati; phylum Actinomycetota; class Actinomycetes; order Kitasatosporales; family Streptomycetaceae; genus Streptomyces; species Streptomyces sp. NPDC107517. The sequence continues at coordinate 274,680 of NZ_JBVJPM010000006.1, forward strand.
CCCCGCCCCGCGAGAGACCCCTGACTTGAACCACCCGCACCAGCACACCCCCGCCCCGGACACACTCTTCTGCGACCACGCACCGGCCGCCGACCCGCCACCCCGCATCCCGTACGACCCAAGCCTCCCGGCACTCAGCGCACTCAACTGGGCTGATCTATATGCCCAGTTGAACGAAGAAGGTGTCGCCGTCACCCCGCCCCTCCTGTCCCGCACACAGTGCCAGGAGATCATCGACACGTTCGGGGAACCCGCCCTGTTCCGGTCCACCGTGGTCATGCAGCGGTACCAGTTCGGCCGGGGCACCTACAAGTACTACGCCGACCCCACCGCCGTACCGCTCGTCCAGACCCTCCGCGAGCGGCTCTACCCACCGATGGCGTGGATGGCGAACCAGTGGGCGCCTCAGCTCGGCGAGCGCACCTTCCCCGGCACGCTGGACGAGCTGATCGACGAGTGCGCGGACAACGGGCAGAAGCGGCCGACCCCGCTGCTCCTCCAGTACGGCCAGGGCGACTACGCCTGCCTTCACCAGGACATCTACGGCGACATCGTCTTCCCGTTGCAGATCGCCGTCATGCTCAACCAGCCCGGCGAGGACTTCACCGGCGGCGAGAACGTGTTCGTGGAGCAGCGCCCCCGCTTCCAGTCCCGCGCCATGGTGGTCAAACCGCAGCTCGGCCAGGGAATGATCTTCCCGGTCCGGCACCGCCCGATCCGCGGCAAGAACGGCTTCCGCCGGCACCCCGTGCGGCACGGCACGAACGCCGTCGAGTCCGGACACCGCAACACCCTCGGCCTCATCTTCCACAACGCCCGCTGACGGCCCACGTCAGCCGCTCACGACCAGGCATCGACTCCGTCAGAGCGATGTCCGAATCCCGCCAGACATAGCGGCACATAAGGCGCAGAGTCGGCAGTAGGACATCAACGTACGAGGAGATCCGGAAGGAACGGACCATGACCGTCTACACGACGCTCGACAGCCCCTTGGGTGAACTGCTGCTCGTGGGCGAGGAGTCGGCCACCGCGAAGGGCGGCACGGCACTTGCCGCGCTGACCGTCCCGGGCCAGAAGAACGGCGCCGTCGTCCAGGACGACTGGGCTGCGGACGCGGACGCGTTCGCCGAGATCACCGCGCAGTTGCGCTCGTACTTCGACGGAAGGCTCACACACTTCGACATCGAGTACACCGGCAGCGGCTCGGAGTTCCAGCGGCGGGTCTGGAAGGCGCTGGAAGCCATCCCCTACGGCAGCACCCTGACCTACGGCGACATCGCCGCGCGCATCGGTGCCCCGAAGGCCGCCGTCCGCGCCGTCGGTACGGCGATCGGCGCGAACCCGCTGCTCGTCGTGCGCCCCTGCCACCGCGTGATCGGCGCGAACGGCGCCCTCACGGGTTACGCGGGTGGCCTTGAGCGCAAGCGGCAGCTTCTGGACCTGGAGGGCCTGCGTCAGACCGCATGAACGCAGGGCCCCTGAACGCCGCCCCTACAGCTCCCCCGGCTCCGACAACGCACGCCGACGGAGCCGGGGTGACACCTTCGACCCGAGGATCCACACCATGCTGGACACCACCCGCCTGACGGGCCCGGTCGCGGACCGCGTCGCTCACGAGGAGTGGGGCGCCCTGGCCGACGAGCTCAACACCTACGGAAACGCCCCTACCGGCCGCCTCCTCACGCCCGAGGAGTGCCGAAGGATCGCGGACCTCTACGACGACACCGCACGCTTCCGCACCACGGTAGACATGGCCCGCCACCGCTTCGGCTCCGGGCAGTACCGCTATTTCACCCACGAACTGCCCGACCTGGTCCGTGAGTTGCGGGAGGCGTTCTATCCGAGGCTGCTCCCCATCGCCCGGGACTGGGCCGGCAAACTCGGCAGACCCGCGCCCTGGCCCGACTCGCTCGACGAGTGGATCGAGATGTGCCACACGGCCGGACAGGACCGCTCGGCGCAGATTCTGCTGCGGTACGGGCCCGGGGACTGGAACGCGCTGCACCGCGACGTGTTCGGCGACATGCTCTTCCCGCTCCAGGTCGTCATCGGCCTCGACGCGCCGGGAACCGACTTCACCGGTGGCGAGTTCCTGATGACCGAGCAGCGGGCCCGCGCACAGTCGAGGGGATCCTCGACCACCCTGCCCCAGGGCCACGGGCTGGTCTTCACCACACGCGACCGGCCCGTCGCCTCGAAGCGCGGCTGGTCCAACGCCCCCATGCGGCATGGCGTGAGTACCGTGCGTTCCGGGCGACGGCGCACCCTCGGACTCGTCTTCCACGACGCGGCATGACCCCCGACGGCCCGTCCACCCCGTACGAGTCTCGGCGCACCTACGCGCTGATCGGCCGGGACGGCACGCCCTATCTGAGCACGACCCCGGGAACGCTCGGCGGGCACCGTCGCGGGCGCCTGTACGGGCGCCTGGACTGCCCGTCCGCGCTGCGGGCCCTCTCCCGGGGCCACTACGTGAAGCACCGGGTGTTCTTCCCGGACGAGGCCACCGCCGTCGCGGCCGGATTCCGGCCGTGCGCGGTCTGCCTGCCCGAGGAGTACGCCCGTTGGAGAGCCGACCGAGAGAGCACGCACCACGCCATGAACAACCTCTCCGACCGGGAATCGTCCCGCTCGCCCCTGATCAGTCCTGCGTACCTGGCCGCGCACGGCGACCTGCCTCGCCCCTCGCCGCACACGGAGGCCGAACTCGCCGCGCTCATAAACTTGTTGACGCCGTCGAAGTCGCGGATCGAGACCGTCGCCGTGGGGCACAGCCGTGACGCGGCGTCCCGTGCGGCCGCCGACGCGTTCGCCACCGCATGGACAGCGCGGGGCGGCAAGGTGCTCACGAGGGTCAACTGGCCCGAGAACGCTGCCTCCTGGCTGCGGCCGGCCACCCGGCTCACCGCCGGACTCCCCGACGCGTGGGTGGTGGCCGCGGCCCCGCTCGGCTTCGCCCAACTGGCCCGCCGCCTGCGCCACTCCACCGACTGGGACCCGTCCCGCACCTACGCCTTCGCCTCGCTCAACGACTCTCGCCTGCCGGCCCTCACCGGCCCGGACACCCTGCACGGCCTGCGCGGAGCGACCGCCGACGGGGGCACATGGGAGATACGCCGCGGCTGGGTCACCACGTACGGCCCCGCCGACTCGACCTCCTGACCGGAACCCCAGGACCGGGCCGACGGCACCTCTCCGCGCGACGGAATGCGCGGCACTTCGTACAATTTGGCCCCGAACGATACCCTGCCCGGAACGCGCCGTGGTGGCGCCGAAGGAGTGTGCTCGTGCCAGGCCAACGATCCATCACCGAAGCCGAGAAGCTGGCAGAGGCGAAGCTCGGTGGAATGCCGGTCCGCCATGAACAGATGGCGGTGGTCGCCAACATCTACCGGGCCGCCTCGGCCGTCCGTCAGCACTTGGAGAACTCGGTCCTGCGCGAGGCCGACCTCACCTGGACCTCTTTCGTCGTGCTCTGGGTGATCTGGGTCTGGGGTGAGTCGGAGACCCGTCATGTGGCCGAGGAGGCCGGCATCTCCAAGGGCACGCTCACCGGGGTCTCCCGCACGCTGGAGGCGCGGCACCTGGTGCGGCGTGCCGGGCACCCGAGCGACGGCAGGCTCGTGCTGCTCAGCCTCACGGACGAGGGTGAGGAGCTGATGCGGCGGGTGTTCCCGAAGTTCAACGAGGAAGAGGCCTTCGTCGCCGGGCAGCTCAGCGACGAGGAGTGCCGCGGTGTCGCGGACGGCCTGCGCAGGGTGGTGCTCCAGGTCGAGGAGCACGGCGAGGAGCGCCGGCTCGCCCTCCTGGACGGCGCCGAGCCCGCCCCCCGCCGCAGCGGGCGCCGCCCCAAGTCCTGACCTGCACCACGGGAGGTGTCAGCCGTGAGCGCGCGCCGCCCGGACCAGGGCGTCGAAGATGCCTTGCTGTGCGCCGTCCTCGTGCGCCGTGTCCTCCGGATGCCACTGCACGGCGGTGAACCAGGCGCGCGCTTGAGGGAGTTCGAGCGCTTCCACCGTTCCGTCGGCGGCGCGGGCGGTGACCCGTAGTCCGGAGCCGAGCCGGTCCACCCGCTGGTGGTGGTAGCAGGACGCGTCGAGTTTCTCGGTCCCGGTGGCCTGTTCGAGCAGCGAGAGGCGCTCGATCGCCACCGGGTGCACGATGTGCCGGTGCTCGCGTTCGGGGCCTCCCATGTCCTGGTGCAGCGTGCCGCCGAGCACGGTGTTGACCACCTGGAGTCCCCGGCAGATCGCGAGCAGCGGTTTCGCGGCATCCAGTGCCTGGCGGGCGAGTTCGAGGTCGAAGGCGTCCTGGGTGTCGTCGACGTCGTAGACGCTGGCGTGTGCCGCGGCGACTCCGTAGCGGTGTGGTGCGATGTCGCCGCCTCCGGGCAGGAGCAGGCCGTCGAAGCGGGCCAGCCGGGCGGCCACCTCGCCGGGGTCGGCGGTTCCGCCGGGTGCGTGCGGGTGGAGGGCGACCGGTTCCCCGCCGGCGTTCCAGACCCCCTCGATCAGGGCGCGGGCGTTGACCTCCGCGGCGTATCGCAGTGCCGAGGTGGAGGCGGCGAAGCGGGCCGGTACGGCGATGAGGGGCCGGGCCGTCACAGCTGGATCCAGGTGGTCTTGAGTTCGGTGTACTTCTCCAGCGCGTGGGCGGACTTGTCCCGGCCGTTGCCGGACTGCTTCATGCCGCCGAAGGGCACGGTGAGGTCGCCCTCCTCGTAGCAGTTGACCCACACCGTTCCGGCCTTGAGGGCGCGGGAGACCCGGTGAGCGGTGGACAGGTCGGAGGTCCACAGTCCGGCGGCGAGTCCGTACTCGGTGGCGTTGGCCAGGGCGACGGCCTCGTCGAGGTCGTCGAAGGTGAGGACCGACAGGACGGGGCCGAAGATCTCTTCCCGGGCGAGCCGCATCCCTGGGTTCACCTCGTCGAAGACGGTGGGCTGCAGGAAGGTGCCGCCGGTGTCGGCCAGGGTGCGGGTGCCGCCGGTGCGCAGTCGCGCTCCCTCGCTCATGCCCGTGTCGATGTGGTCGAGCACGCGGCCGAGGTGGGCCTCGCCGACCAGGGCGCCCATCTCGGTGGCGGGGTCGAGGGGGTCACCGACCCGCAGTTCTCCGGCCCGTCGCACGATCGCCTCGGTGACACGTTCGGCGACGGAGGTGTGGACGAGGAGGCGGGAGGGGGCGGTGCACATCTCGCCCTGGTTGAAGAAGATGCCCCAGGCGGCGGTCGCGGCCGCCTTCTCCAGGTCGGGGGCGTCGGGCAGGATGATGTTGGGCGACTTGCCGCCCAGTTCGAGCCAGACCCGCTTGAGGTTGGAGTCCGCGGCGTAGTGCAGGAAGTGCCGTCCGACGGCCGTCGACCCCGTGAAGGCGAGGACGTCGACGTCCGGGTGCAGTCCGATGGCGCGCCCGGCGGTGGGGCCGTCGCCGGTGACGACGTTCAGGACGCCGGGGGGCAGGCCCGCCTCGGTGGCCAGCCGCCCCAGTTGCAGCGCCGACAGGGGTGAGTTCTCGGAGGGCTTGAGGACGACCGTGCAGCCGGCCGCGAGCGCCGGGGCGACCTTCCAGGAGGCGATGGTCAGGGGGAAGTTCCACGGGACGACCGCGCCGACGACTCCGGCCGGCTCGCGGGTGACGAGGGCGAGTGCGTCGGGTGCGGTGTGCGGGGACTCGTCGGTGAGCTTGTCGGCCAACTGCCCGTAGAAGCGGAAGGTGTTGACGGCGGCACGCAGCTCGATGTCGTAAGCGTCCGTGATGGGTTTGCCCATCTCCAGGCTCACGGTGAGGGCGAGGCGGTCGCGCCGCTCCTCCAGGAGGTCGGCGAGGCGGAGCAGGGCGCGGCCCCGGTCGGCGGGGGCGAGGCGGGGCCACGGGCCGGCGTCGAAGGCGCGGCGTGCGGCGGCCACCGCGGCGTCGACCTCGGCCGCGCCACCGTCCGCGACCCGCGCGAGGACCTGTCCGTCACGGGGTGACACGGCCGTGTAGGTTGCGCCGCCGCCCGGTTCGTCGGCGCCGTCGATGTGGTGGAAGCCGGACAGGTCCAGCTCCTTGGCGCGGCTCAGCCACTCGTCGTGGGTGAGTTCCAGCATGGTGTGGCCTCCGGCTCACTGAATCTGTTTGAGGTCAAAGAAAATCGTGCCCGCTGGTCGGGGTGCGCCGGTGACATGTGCGCCGGGCGCACCCCGAGAGGGAGCGGGCGGAGTCAGGCCGTCGCGGCCCGCGCACGAACCACGCGGGCCGCGACCGCGCTCAGCACGAGGACGGCCGGCACGCTCAGCACGAGCCAGGTCGCCGTCTCGGCCGAACCGCCGATGAGCGTCGTGAAGTTGGCCAGGATCACCCAGATCGCGCCCCCGATTCCGAGCGCGCCCAGGGCCGGTGCGATCAGGGTGTTCCAGGGGCGGGTGTCGAGGCGTTCCCTGCGGAAGAAGACGATCACGGAGACCGACGTCAGGAAGTACAGCAGCATCATCGCGAGGACGGCCACGCCGCTGAACCAGGAGAAGAGGCTCAGCACCGGGTCCTTGCCGAGCAGCGCGAACGGCACGACGAGGAGCAGCGCGAGCGTGGTCTGCACGGTGCCGGCCGCCCAGGGCGAGTGGCGCCGGTTGAGCGTACAGAGCCTGCGCGGGAGCACCCCTTCACGGCCGAGCGAGAACAGGTAGCGGTTGGCAGAGTTGTGGAAGGCGAGGATGCCGGCGAAGAGCGAGGTGGCGAGCAGGACCGGCAGGACGTCGCCCGCCCAGCCGCCGAACAGGTCCGTGACGGGCGAGAGGACGAACACCACGCCGTCGCCGCCCGCCAGCGCCTTGCCCGCGGCCGCGGTGGCGTGCGAGGCGCCGTAGGCGGAGACGAGCATCCAGGAGGTGAAGGCGAAGAAGCCGGTGACGACGGCGACGGACAGGTAGGTGGCGCGCGGAACGGTCTTCTTGGGCTCGCGTGCCTCCTCTCCGTAGATCGCGGTGGCCTCGAAGCCGAACATCGACGCCACCGCGAACATCAGCGCCACCCCCGGCGCCCCTTGCAGCGCGGCCTTCGGCGAGAAGCTCTCGGCGAAGCCGAGTCCTTCGGGGCCGCCGCCCTTGACCAGGGTGACCAGCGCGAAGACGAGCAGGATGCTGAACTCGGCGAGGACGAAGACCGCGAGCACCTTGGCGCCCATCTCGATGCCCGCGGCGCCGAGCACCTGGACGATCACCATCGTGACCACTGCCCAGACCCACCAGGGCGCGTCGAGGCCCGTGTACTGCGCCGCGAGCCCGCTCACGATGGACCCGTAGAGCCCGTACATGGCGGCCTGGATCGTGCAGTAGGCGAAGAGCGCGACACCGGCGCTGCCGGTGCCCGTGGTCCGGCCGAGGCCCCTGCCTATGTACGTGTAGAAGGCGCCGGCGTCCACGACATGGCGACCCATGGCGACGAAGCCGACCGAGAAGAGGAAGATCACCGCCCCGGCCACGGCGTATCCGGCCGGGGCGCCCGCGCCGTTGCCGAGGCCGACGGAGATGGGGAGGGCGCCGGCGATGCCGGTCAGCGGCGCCTGCGCGGAGAGGACGAAGAAGAGGATGCCCACGACGCCGAGGGCGTTGGACTTGAGCTTGCCTGCTGTGGGCGGGTCCTGCACGGTCTGTTGCCTTGCGACCGTCTGACTGTCCACGCGGATCACCTGCCGGGGATGAGGGGAGGGGCGATTCGTTTCAGGCCAAACGAGTTGCCCCATAGTCGGCTGGGACTCGGCGTTTGGCAAGGCCCTGCGGGAGGGTTCCGGCGGGGCTCCGCCTGTCCCTCGCACCGTGGGTGGCGAAGGTCAGGCGTCTTCTTCGGAGTCGGCCCCGAGCCTGCGCAGGAGGGACCTCAGCTCCTCCAGGGCGGCCTCGGTCATCTCCGGCTCGCCCAGTACGAGCTGGTGCAGGACGAGGCCGTCCAGCGCGGCGAAGACGAGCCGCATGAGCGCCGGGCTCGCGTCCTTCGGAAGCATGCGGTTCAACTCGCGCTGGGCCGCGTCGAAGTACTCGTCGTACAGGGTGCGCAGCGGCGGCAGCAGCTCCGGCCTGCGCCGGGACTCCAGCATCAGCTCGTACTGGAACGCCTGCAGGTCCGGGTTGGCGGCGACCATCTCCGACAGCCCCGCGGAGAAGTCCGCGGTCCTGCCGGTGCCGGACTCCATGGCGCTGGTGTGCAGGCTGGTGTACACCGTGTGGGCCAGCGCCGCCTCGATGAGGGCGTCGCGGGAACCGAAGTGGTGCACGACCAGACCGTGGGTGACACCGGCCTCCTCCGCGACGGCGCGGTAGGTCAGTCTGCGCAGGCCACCACGGGCCACGACCCGCACGGCCGCGCTCAGGAGCGCGTCACGGCCCGCTCCGTAGTCCAGCCGTCTGCGCGCCCCGCCACGAGGGGTCCGGCTCTTCTTCTCGTCTGGCGCTTCGGCGGATTCGGTCACGTCAGGGACCCTACCTAGCTCGCGGTGGCCGCCGGTCTACTGCGCGGCACCGCGCTCGGGGCACCGCGCCGGGCGGCTTCGGAGGCCGGCCCGGCACGGCGCGGTTCGTGATCCGTCAGCCCCGGCGGGGCGGGCGGATGCCGCGGAACTCCCAGTCGCCGCCCAGCGCGGTGGACAGGACTTCCTCGGACTCGGTGGGCTGGGCCCCCACGTCGGAGCGGATCGCGGCGGGGCCGGTGACGATGTGATTGGTCAGCCGCCCCAGTCCCTCCACCTCCACCTCGACGACGTCACCGGGCTGTACCGGACGGGAGTTGGCCGGGGTGCCGGACAGCAGCACGTCTCCGGGGTACAGCGTGATGGTGCGGGCGATGTCGGCCACGAGGTAGTGCATGTCCCACTCCATCTCCGCCGTGGAACCGTCCTGCACCACCTCTCCGTTGACGTAGGTGCGCAGGTACTTGTCGTGGAAGTCCCAGTCGGTGACCAGGCCCGGGCCGAGCGGGCACAGGGTGTCGGAGCCCTTCACCCGCAGCATGGAGCCGGCGTCGGTGTCGCGGAAGTCGTGCAGGCCGTAGTCGTTGGCGACCGTGTAGCCCGCGATGTACTCCGCCGCGTCGGCCGGCGAGATGTTGCGCGCCGTCCTGCCGATCACGATGGCGACCTCTCCCTCGTAGTTGAGCCACTTGCAGCCCTCGGGGCGCACGATCGCGCCCTTGTGGGAGTTGAGGGCCGAGGTGGGCTTGTGGAAGTACGTCGGGGTGGGCGTGAGCTCGATCTGGAACTCGTCGACGCGGCTGCGGTGGTTGAGATGGACGGCGACGACTTTCGAGGGGACGACCGGGGGAAGGTGCTGGGCGTCCTCGACCTTGACGCGGCGGCCGTCGCCGGCGACCAGTTCGTCGTCCTCACGGAGGACCTGGACGGCCGCGCCGTCCAGGAGGATGCGGCGGTACTCGGGCATGAGGGGCTCCTAGGCGCGGCTGTGGGGGTTGTGCGGGGCGGGTCGTGCGGGCAGACCGCTACCGGTCCAGCCATCGGCGGGGCGGTCGAACCACAGGTGGACCTGGCCGGTGCCGATCGAGTTCTCGTACTCGCCGTACTGGCGGGCCCTGGCGACGCAGGCGCGCTCGCCAAGGGCGCCCGCCATCATCAGGTAGTGGAAGAACTTGGCCTCGGGCTTGAACTTCCAGAACTCGTCCATCGTGTCGAGGACCTTGTCGTGACGGCCCTCCTTGAACCACGCGATGCGTTCGAGGTCCGCCTCGCGCGCCTCGGCGGTGAAGATGTGCGCGGGGTCGCTCGACTCGTGGTCACGCAGTTGCCGCAGCGGCCAGAAGGTGTGTGACAGGGCGCCCGAGGCGATGAGCAGGACGCGGCGGCCCGGGGTGGCGGCGATGCCGTCGGCGAGCGCTCGTCCGAGGCGCAGATGGTCCTCCATGTCACCGGTCTGGCAGACGCCGATGGTGACCCACTTCTTGTCGGGCAGGCCCTCGCCGAGGAACTTCCACAGGTTGGTCGTGGCGTAGTAGACCGGCAGGTACGGATCGTCGATCGCGGTGATCCAGGTGCCGTGCTCGTCCGCGAACCTCGCGATGTTCTGGGCGAGTTCGGGGTCACCGGGGAAGTCGTAGGGCATCCGGCACATACCGCGCGGCAGTTCTTCGGAGGTGAAGAGGCCGGCCCGGCGCTGCTGTGCGGTGACGACGAATTCGACGGTGGTGGCCCAGTGCGAGTCCAGGACGACGACGGTGTCGTAGTCATGGGGGGCGTCCCGCTCGAAGACCTCGCGCCGCAGTTCGTCGAGTCCGGTGACGAGGGTGATCTCCTTGCCCTCGTTCAGTTCCAGGCGCGTCTCGCGCGGGAGCACGATGGTGGGTACGTGGGCGAGCAGCCCCGCCCCGACGATCTCACCCATGGTCCCGCCAGCCCTTCGGTGCCGTCACGGTGTTCTTGAGGTCGCAGTAGAAGTCGAAGCTCCACGTGCCGCCCTCGCGGCCCACCCCGGAGTGCCGGGAGCCGCCGAAGGGTGCCTGGAGGTCGCGTACGAAGAAGCAGTTGACCCAGACCGTGCCCGCCACGAGTTGGCCGGTGACGCGCTCGGCGCGCTCGCGGTCGCCGGTGGCGACGGTGGCGGCGAGCCCGAAGCGGGTGTCGTTGGCCAGGCGGACCGCCTCGTCCTCGTCGGCGAAGGTCTGCAGGGTCAGGACGGGGCCGAAGACCTCCTCCTGCACGATCTCGGCGTCCTGGGCGACATCGGCGAGCAGGGTCGGCGCGTAGTACTGGCCTTCGCCCCGTCGGCCACCGATGACGGCGCGGGCCCCGGCTGCGAGGGCCCGCTGCACGAAGCCGTCGATCTTCTCCAGCTGGCGGGGGTGGATGTTGGGGCCGATGTCGGTGCTCTCGTCGCGCGGGTCTCCCTGCCGCAGGGCCGAGGCCTTCTCGGTGAAGCGCCGGGTGAACTCCTCCGCGATCGTCTCCTCGACGAGGATGCGGGTCGCGGCCAGGCACACCTGTCCGGCGTTGTCGTACTGCTCCACGGCCAGGTCGACGGCGAGGTCGAGGTCGGCGTCCGCGAAGACCAGCAGCGGTGACTTCCCGCCGAGTTCGAAGCTGGCGGGCACCAGGTTGGCGGCTGCCGCGGCGGCGATGGTCTTCGCGGTGGGCACCGATCCGGTGAAGCTGATGCGGCGCACGTCGGGGTGGGAGACGAGGGCGCTGCCGGCCTCGCCGCCGTAGCCCTGCACGACGTTCAGGACCCCGGCGGGCAGTCCGGCCTCGGCGGCGATGTCGGCGAACAGGGAGGCGGTGAGCGGCGACCACTCGGCGGGCTTGAGGATCACGGTGTTGCCCGCGGCGAGCGCCGGGGCGATCTTCCAGGTGGCGAGCATCAGCGGTGCGTTCCACGGGGTGATCAGCACGCAGGGGCCCGCCGGGTCCCAGCTGACGTGGTTGGTGTGGCCGCGGGTGTCGAAGTCGTCGTGGCCGAGGCCCAGGAGCCAGTCGGCGAAGAAGCGGAAGTTGTGCGCCACGCGGGGCATCACGCCGCGTCGGTGCGAGCGCAGCAGGGCGCCGTTGTCGTGGGTCTCGACGATCGAGAGGTCCTCGATGCGCTTCTCGACGGCGTCGGCGACGGCGTGCAGGATCCGGGCCCGTTCGGCGGGCGGGGTGGCCGCCCAGCCGGGGAAGGCCGCGCGGGCCGCGGCGACGGCGGCCGAGGCTTCCGTCTCCGTACCGCGGGCGATCTCGCCGAGGACGCTGCCGTCGATCGGCGAGACGTCCACGAAGGTGTCGGCTGAGGCGACGCGTTCGCCGCCGATCCAGTGCCGGGTGTCGACGGTGACACCGGCCACGGTGAGGGTGTGTTCGCTCATGTCCAGTCTCCAAGTGGCTTGTGGTGGGCGGGAGTCACTCGGCTCCGGAGGTGCCGGACTCGAGCAGCGTGCCGCCGTCCCACACGACGCCGACCTGTCGGTAGTAGGCGGCGATGGGCTCCCTGATCTCCAGTCGGGCCAGCTCCTCGGTGGGCGCTTCGAACAGCTCCAGCTCCGCGTCACCGGCCCACGCCTGACCGGCCTCGAAGGACGCGGCGCCGGTCTCGATCAGCTCGTCGAGAGCCAGTCCCTTGCCCTTCTCGATCGAGGGCAGCCAGCGGTGGTGGGCCATCGGGTGGCTGTTGACGAAGCCGTTGGTCTGCGACGGCTCGCGCAGGGTGACCACGGCCTGGGCCAGGCGGCGGTCGGCGGCGGCGAGGGTCGCGCCGAAGCGGGCGCCGGCCTCGATCCGCGGGGCGGGCCCGTAGGGGTGCGGGCGGGTCTGGTGGATGGAGCCGAGTTTCTTCGGGTAGCCCTGGTGCAGTCCGCGGGCGATGGCGAAGTCCTTGTCGACCCAGATGTACACGCACCGCGAGTAGGTGCGCCCCTTGTACTGGCAGCGCACGACCGCGAAGGCCTCCTTGTACTGGGCGAGCACGGGGTCGAGCAGCTGGCTCCCGTCTGCGGCGCAGGACTGCCAGTCGGCCCAGATCAGCGCGACGGCGCCGGGGTCCTTGTCCGCCAACTCCAGCGGTTCAGGCAGGAGTTCACGCACCCGGGCGGGGTCGGTGCGGTACTCGACGGTGAGCAGGTCGCCGGAGTAGTGCCACGGCGGGGAAGGGATCAGCGAGGCGTCGCCGGTCGCCGTCTTGGGGTGGAAGTATCCACGGACGCTGGCCATGACTGGGGGTTCCTTACGAGGTGAGGGCGGGCTGCGCGAGGAGCTGGGCGCGGTAGCGGGCGGCGCCTGTGGTGGCGGCGGGGCCGCCGAGCGCTACCACCCCGACGAGCCGGTCGTCGTGGTGGTAGCCGACGAGGACGTCACCTTCCGGGTCGCCGTCCAGGACGCGCACGTCGGCGATGCCGAGCGCGGGTGCGCCGAAGGACTGCAGCCGGAACTCGTGCTGGTCGCTCCAGAAGGTGGGCAGCGGAGCGAACGGCGCGGGTTGTGCCACGCTGCCGACGAGATGGGCCACGAGGCTCTTCGCGGCGTGCTTGGCGGTGTCGGTGGGGATCGACCAGTGCTCGACGCGGCGGGGCACGCCGTCGTAGCGGGCGTTGGGGAAGCGGGCGACATCGCCGACGGCGACGACGTTCGGGTGGCCGCCGACGCGCAGCTGCTCGTCGGTCAGCACCCCGTCGGACAGATCCAGGCCGTTGCCGTCCAGCCACTCGGTGTTGGCGACCGAGCCGACGGACTCCACGACCACATCGGCCGGCAGTACCGTCCCGTCGGTCAGAACGACGCCGGTCACCCGGTCCTCGCCCTCGAAGCCCGCGACACCCGCCCCGAGGGCGAAGCGCACGCCGCGTTCCTCGTGGCGCCGGTGCAGGGAGCGGGCCAGGAGTTCGCCGAGGGGGCGCAGCATCGGCAGCGGCTCGGGGTCGACGACCGTCACGTCGCCGACGCCGAGGCCCTTGGCCGTGGCGGCGACCTCGCAGCCGATGAAGCCCGCGCCGATGACGACCACGCGAACGCCCGGCCGGATCAGTTCGTCACGCAGGCTCCGGGCGTCGGCGAGGGTGCGCACGGTGTGCCGGCCGCTGCCGGGACCCGAGGGACCGTCGCAGCGCAGCCTGCGCGGCCGCATGCCGGTGGCGACGACCAGGCCGTCGAAGGCGAGTTCCGTACCGTCGTCGAGTCCGACGACACGTTCGTCGAGGCGGGCGGAAGTGACGGTCGTGCCCAGCCGCCACTCGACGTCCGCCGCACTTGCCCGGGGCGTGAACGCGAGGGACTCGAAGGATGCGGTCCCGGCGAGCACGTCCTTGCTCAACGGCGGCCGGTTGTACGGCATATGGGGCTCGTCGCCGATGACCGTGATCGCGCCCGTCCAGCCGGCGGCGCGCAGCTGTTCGGCGGCGCGCAGGCCGCCCATCGAGGCACCGGCTACGACGACGCGCCCCGGAGTCCGGGGGGCGTGTGCCGTCTCGGCCATCTCAGGCCTCGATCCGGATGGCCTGCAGCGGACAGACGTCGGCGGCTTCCTCGACCTCGTCGCGCAGCGCGTCGTCGGGGTCGCTGACGTAGGCGAGGCGTCCGTTGTCGTCCAGCTGGAAGACGTCGGGGGCCGAGAAGACGCACTGTCCGTGGTCCTGGCACTTGTTCATGTCGACGACGACCTTCATGGCCGGTCCTCCTGGAGGTGAGGGCGTCGGGGCGCACTGAGGGAAGTGGGGCCCGGCTCCGTGGCCGGGCCCCTGCCAAAGGGGTACGGATGGCCGCACTCCCCAACTCGTTTGGCTTCAAACAACATAAGAAGCGAACGGACCCTGGTCAAGAGCTATCCAGATGGATAAATTCTTTTCCTGCACCCCTTGCGGAGAGGGGCCGCCGTCCATACCGTTTGGCACCAAACAACGGGGTGGACGCCGGTCTGGCGTCCACCCCGACGCCGGACCCTCGCCGGGCGGGCCACCCCGTCCGGCCGCCGGCCACCACGCCCCCGTTCACATCCGCCGAGGAGACATCGGTGAGCGCTCAAGACACCCCAGAAGTCCGCACCGCCATGGACCGGCTCGCCGCCGACGGCATCGACGTGGTCCGGGTGACGTATCCCGACCTGATCGGCACCGACCGCGCCCGTGACGTACTGCTCGACCACCTGCCCTCGGCCTGCGACCACGGCCTCGCCTTCTGCCGCGCCGTCTACCACACCACCCCGCAGGGCGGCGTGGTCCCGGTCCGGGGCGGCCTCGACGCGGGCCTGCCCGACGTGACCGTACGACCCGACCTCTCCACCGCCCGCGGCCTGCCCTGGGAGCCGGGCGTCGCCTGGTGCCTCGGCGAGACGACCGACCCCGCCACCGACTCCCCCAGCCCGGAGTCCCCGCGCGACCTGCTGCGCTCGGTGCTCTCCCGCTGGGAACAAGCGGGGCTGCGACCTGTCGTCGGCCCCGAGCTCGAGTACTTCCTGCTCGAACAGGACACGGCCGCGCCGACCGGGTGGCGCCGCTACGGACGGGGCGTCGCCGGAGTCGTCTACACGGCCGGACTGCGCGCCGACGCCGACAACCACCTGCTGCCCACCCTGCGCACGCTGCGCGATCTCGACATCGGCGTCATCAGCGCGAACCACGAGTTCGACGCGGGCCAGTTCGAGATCAACCTGACCCACTCAGCTGCGATGGACGCCGCCGACCGCGCCTTCCTCTTCAAGTCGGCCGTCAAGGAACTCGCCCGCAAGGAAGGGAAGTTGGCCACCTTCATGGCCAAGCCCTTCAACGACGCGGGAGGCTCCGGCTTCCACCTCCACTTCTCCGGTGAGGCCGCCGACGGCTCCGTCGCCGAGGAGGGCCGCAACGTCTTCGACGACCCCTCGGGCGCCTACGGTCTGTCGGACACCGCCCGCCACGCCATCGCCGGCATCCTCGCCCACGCACCCGCGCTCGCGGCCCTGCTCAACCCGACCGTGAACTCGTACAAGCGCTTCGGACCCGACACCCTCGCGCCGTGGCTGATCGACTGGGGCCTCGACAACCGCAGTGCCATGGTCCGCATCCCGCCCGAGCGCGGCTCCGGCGCCCGCCTGGAGCTCCGGCTGGGCGACGCCAGCGCCAACCCCTATCTCGCGACCGCGGCGCTCTGCGCCGCCGCGCTCCTCGGCATCCAGGACGGCAAGGAGCCCCCGGCGCCCCTGCAGGGCTACGGCTACGACCCCGAGAAGTCCCAGATGCTGCCGACGACCCTGCCCGCCGCACTCGACGCCCTCGAAGCGGACGACGCGCTGACCGAGGTCCTCGGCAAGGACTTCACCGAGTCCTTCCTCACCTACAAGCGCGACGAGGTCGACCGCTTCAACCACCACGTCACGGACTGGGAGTTCACCGAGTACTCCTACCACCTCTGACCTGCCGCACCACCTTCAGGAGCACCCTCATGACGAACCCGACCGACGCCATCGACCCGACCGAACCCATGGCGCTCGCCGACGTCGACCTCGCCGACCTCGACAACTTCACCGACGGCGTCACCCCCTGGCGCATGTTCCACACCCTGCGCCACGAGGACCCGGTCCACTGGCAGCCGGAAGAGGCCCCCAACTCGGGCTTCTGGGCCGTCACCCGGCACGAGGACATCGCACGCGTCGACCGCGACGCCGAGACGTTCACGTCCACCAAATTCGTCAACCTCGAAGAGGTCGACGACGACCAGATCAAGAAGCGCGCCTCGATCCTGGAACTCGACGGCGTGCGACACCGCGCGATGCGCAGCCTGCTCCAGCGCCAGTTCGGCGCGAGCGTCATCAACAGCTACACCGACTTCCTGCGCGGGCTGACCGCCCAGACCCTGGACGCGGCACTCGCCAAGGGCAGCTTCGACTTCGTCAAGGAGGTCTCCGCCGACTTCCCCATCAACGTCCTGGCCCGCCTCCTGGACGTGCCGTCGGAGGACAACCAGCAGCTCATCGACTGGGGCAACCGAATCATCGGCAACACCGACCCCGACTACGCGGACGTGCTCCTCGGCAGCGAGGAGAGCGAGAAGTACCGCGACCTGCCGTTCCGCTCGCCCGCCTCCCTCGAAGTCTTCGAGTACGGACGCGAGCTGGCCCGTCAGCGACGCGGCGGTCACGGCACCGACCTGGTCTCCAAGCTCGTCAACGAGACCCCCCGCGACGGACTGCCGCTGTCCGGACAGGATTTCGACAACTACTTCCTGCTCCTCGTGGTCGCCGGCAACGAGACCACCCGTCACACCATCACGCACTCGATGCTGGCGCTGCTCCAGCACCCCGAGCAGCTGGCCCGCCTCCAGGAGGACCCCTCCCTCATCCCGACGGCGGTCGAGGAGTTCCTGCGCTGGGCGTCCCCCGTCTACCACTTCCGCCGCACCGCGACCCGCGACGTCGAACTCGGCGGCAAGCAGGTCAAGGAGGGCGACAAGGTCGTCATGTGGTACGCGTCCGGCAACCGCGACGAGAAGGTCTTCGGCAACCCGTACGACTTCGACGTCGCCCGCGCGGACAATGACCACGTCACCTTCGGCAAGGGGAGCCCGCACCTGTGCCTGGGCAACCTCCTTGCCCGCACCGAGATCCGCATCATGTTCGAGGAGCTGATCCCGCGCCTGGCCGGCATCCGCCTCACCGGCGACGTCCCGCGCGTCCGCTCCAACTTCGTCAACGGAATCAAGAAGCTGCCCGTGGAGGTCACGCTCGCCTGACCCGTTCTCCCTGGCTGTCAGCCGCCGCAGAGACGCTGCGCGAGATCGGTCAGCTCGCGCAGCCACAACACCCTCGCCACCGGTGACCGCGGCCGCCGTGTCGGTGTCACCGCCGATGCCGACGGCCGCGCGCGACGCCCTCCCCGCAGGTGGTCGTGGTGCGCAGGGCCCAGACGGCCGGCCCCAAGCAGGGGGTCCCACGCGAAACGCTCGCAGCGGATGCGCCAATTCCCTTCCCTGACAAGCGACTTCGGCGCCTCACAAACCTCTGTCGGCCGCGCAGCGCTTCGTGCCAGAATCCGCGCATGTCGGTTCGATACCCGCGCCCCCTGCGTCCCGGTGACCGTATCGGTGTCACCTCTCCGTCGAGTGGTGTCTCGAAGGAGATGAGTGAGCGCCTGCGGGTCGCTGTCCGTGAAGTGCAGGACCGTGGGTACGAGGTGGTGGTCGGGCGGTGCATGGACGGGTCCCGGCACGTCAGTGCCTCGGCCGCCGATCGCGCGGGTGAGTTGATGTCGATGCTGACCGATCCCACCATCAGGGCGGTCGTCCCGCCGTGGGGCGGGGAGACCGCGATCGATCTGATCCCGCTGCTCGACTGGGACCGGCTGCGCGAGGCCGAGCCCACCTGGTTCGTCGGGTTCTCCGACACCTCGACCCTCATCACGCCGCTGACGCTGCTCACCGGCACCGCGACCGTCCATGGCAACAACCTCATGTACACGCCTTATCGTGCACCCGAGGGGCTGCTGAGCTGGCTCGACATCGCCGCCGCTCCCCCGGGCCACCGCTTCACACAGACTCCGCCCGGCCGCCACCGTTCCGGCGGCTTCGACGACTTCGCCGTCTTCCCGGACGTTCGCGAGTACACGCTCGATGTCCCGGGCACCTGGACCCGGCTCGACGGCAGCGGTGACGTGGAGGCCGAGGGACGGCTGATCGGGGGCTGCATCGAGACGCTGTCCGATCTCGCGGGAACCCCCTACCTCGACACCTCGGCCTTCGCCCGGGACGAGGCTCCCGACGGACTCCTCGTCTACGTCGAGGCGGGCGAGGACAACGCCTTCACCATCTGCCGCAACCTGCACGGCATGAAGCTCGCCGGTCTCTTCGACCACGCGAACGCGATCCTCGTCGGCCGGACCAACGCGCCGGACCGCCGCACCCTCACCCAGCACGAGGCCGTGCTCGACGCGCTCGGCTCCCTCGGCGTGCCGATCGTCGCCGACCTGGAATGCGGCCACGTCCCGCCCTACATGCCCATCGTCAACGGCGCGCTCGGCCGCATCGTCCACACACCGACCCGAAGCGAACTCACACAGACACTGGCCTGACGCCGTCGGCGGGAGGGCCCAGGCCCGTCGGCCCGGAGCCCTCCCGCCTGGAGAACCGCTTGCTCCCCGTCAGGCGGTGTGACGGATCCGGCGCACGGTTGAATGCCCTACGAATGACGGACCGACGGGGCCTTTCAGCGACCGTCGGTGTCGTCGATGCGGAAGCGGAGCCTGCAGATCACCGCGTCGGTGTCGCGGCGTACCGCGTGCGCGACGACGGAGCCGCGCTGGTTCTGGAGCAGTCGCTGCCAGATGTGGGCGGACTCCGTTTCCGGGATCAGCACGGTGATCTGGGAGCCGGCGTGGGTGGCGGACAGCTCGCGTACATAGGCCGAAACGGGACGGCCGAGGGAGCGGGTGGGCGAACTGAGCTCGACGAGATCGATGCCCGGGTTCCACAACTCCCAGTCGCGGTGCAGGGCTTCGGCCTCACGACGGTCCTCGGGAGCGGTGTGGGTGACGGTGATCGCCAGCACTTCGTCGCCCAGCGAACGGGCCGCGGTGAGCGCCTTGCACGTCAGCTTGGACAGACCGGAGACGGGTACGACGACCAGCGAGTGGGCGCGCTTCGGCGGTTCGGGAATGCGGCCGAGTTCGAGGCGCTCGCCGATGCGGCCGTACGCACGATGCACCCTCTCGAAGCCGATGACCAGCAGGGGCACGGCGAGAACGATCAGCCACGCGCCCTCGGTGAACTTGGTGGCGGTGACGACCACTCCCGCCACGCCGGTGAGCAGGGCGCCGAAGCCGTTCAGCAGAGCCTTCGCACGCCAGCCCTTGACCCGGTCGCCGGACCAGTGCCGGACCATGCCGATCTGGCAGATGGTGAAGCCGATGAACACGCCGATCGCGAAGAGCGGTACGAGGGTGTTGGTGTCGCCGCCGGAGACGATCAGCAGCAGCGCGGAGACCAGGGCCAGCGCGAGCACTCCGTGCCGGTGGACCTGCCGGTCGGCCTTGAGGGCGAACACATGCGGGAGGTGGTTGTCGCGGGCCAGCAGGCTCATCAGTACGGGCAGCCCCCCGAAGGACGTGTTGGCGGCGAGGGCGAGGAGCACCATCGTCGCGAACTGCACCACGTAGAAGGCCACGTTGTGCCCGAAGGAGGCATCCGCGAGCTGCGCGAGGACCGTTACGCCCTCGACCGGCTGGAGATGAAAGCGGCCGATGAGGACGGACAGGCCGATCAGCATCACGCCGAGCAGGGCGCCGAGCGCCACCTCGGTGCGCTGCGCGCGACGGGCGGCCGGGGCGCGGAAGGACGGAACCGCGTTGGCCACGGCCTCGACACCGGTGAGGGCGGAGCAGCCGGCCGCGAACGCCTTGAGCAGGAGCAGGGCCCCTACGGTGGTGGCGCTAGTGCCCAGCGCGGAGGTGTGGCCGTCGGCCGACGCTGTGCTGACCGGGCCGTCGCGGAAGAGCCCGACCACGATCATCGCGAGGATCGAACCGACGAACAGGGCGGTCGGCAGCAGGAACGCCTTGGCCGAGTCGACCACGCCCCGCAGGTTGATCGCCGTGACCAGGACGAGAACTCCCAGGCAGATCCAGGTCCGTTCGTCGTAGAGCTGCGGGAAGGCGGAGGTGAGCGCGGCGACCCCCGCAGTGACGGAGACCGCGACGTTCAGCACGTAGTCGAGGATCAGGGAACCGGCGGCCACCAGGCTGGTACGCCGCCCCAAGTGCCGCTTCGCCACGGCGTACGAGCCGCCGCCGTCCGGGAACGCGGCGATGACCTGACGGTAGGAGGCCACCAGCACCGCCAGAAGCGCGGCGATCGCCAGCGTGACGGGAAGCGTGAACCCCATCCCGTAGGCACCGGCCACGGCCAACACCAGAACGATCGACTCCGGTCCGTACGCCACCGAGGCCATCGCGTCCAGGGACAGTGCGGCGAGCCCCTGGACCGCGGTGAGCTTGTGCCGGTCACCGGCCCGGGCGGCTCCGGCGTTCCTGGCATCGGGCCGGGTGTCAGGAGGCTCCTGGACGCCGTCGCCGTCCGTCGCCGTGTTCGCGTTGCCTGCGGGTATGGCCATGTTGCCGGTCCTCCGATAGAGCAGTTCGAGGACCAGCGTGAGTGCCGTTCGGGAAGGGGCCCAGCCGTCTTGCCGTGATCCATACGCGCACCGGAGCACTCTTCACGCGCTGCATACGTCGCGGCACGTGGCCATGCTCACCGGCCGCCGCTACGACGCTCACCCCGACCGCCGGGGCTCCACGGCACCGGGCGAGCCTCTCCCCCGCCGTTCAGGCGCCCTTCGCCGGGCGCGTGATGTCCAGCGCCGCACCCGTCTGATCGGCGAGCGTCACAGCGACGAGGCGCGCCTGGAGCGGCGGGACGGGGCCGGGCCCAGGCGTGAGCATGTAGCGGCCGAGGTAGCGGCCGTTGCCGTACGCACGCAGTTCGATCTCGCCGTCCGGCCAGCCCCCGCTGTCGACGTCCCAGCGCCTGCGGCCGACCACCACGGTGCCGTCCTGTTCCAGACGCGGCGGCCGGCCCAGGAGCGTGCCGTACTCGAATCGGCAGCCGCGCAGTCCGAGCAGCTCGGTCAGCTGTTCGCGCACATGGCCGACGACCGCGTCCGCGGAGGTGGAGGACTGGGCGAGGTCGGCGGTCCCGTGGATCCGCGCGAGGTACTCCGAGTCGGTGACCGTGACCACCTTCAGCCGGCGCGCGCGGGCCGCGAGCTGCGACACGATCAGCCCGACGACCAGGAGCAGCACCGCCGTCTCGACGTCGCCGGAGTCGGTGATGCCGAACCGTTGGTACGGGCGGGTGAGGAAGAAGTCGAACCAGGCCGCCGCCGAGAGCGCCGCGACGGCGCCCGCCAGTCGGCTGCCGACGGCCGCCACGGCGACGACCACCACGACCAGGATCAGGGCCGCGTTGGTGGACGAGAGGTCCGTACGGAAGGGCACCAGCACGAGCGCGACGAGGAAGGGGCAGAGCAGGCCGGCGGCCAGTGCGATCCGGTCCCGCACGGGGTAGCCGGTCAGCGGATTGCCGGTCATACGTGTCGCCTCCAGCTCTCGGGCACCGCCCCCAGATCTACGTATCACGGGGGTGCTCCGCCCGCCCCGCGAAGCCCGGGGGCAGCTGCGTGACCTGCCTTCCTCACAAGTGTGCTGCGCGGCGTGGGCACCGTCCATCGCCCCGGTCGTGGCCCCCGCCGAATGCGCTTCGTCGCCGTGCCGATCCTCCGGCCGCTGGTGACAATGGGCGGCACGGACGAGTGGCACCGTTCCTCTCAGCGCTGAGCCGGGCGTGGGCCCGGGTATCGCGAGCAGTGGACGTCGGCCCGGGTGTCCGTGCGATGGCCGGGACCCCGGGCTGGGCAGCACGTCAGGAGTACACCGATGGCCACCACCCACGGGCCCCGTACGAGTCGCCTGCGCGCGTGGATGCTCGAGGGCCTGTCCGACATGGCGAAGACCGCTCCGCACGGGGCGGACGCCGCCACGGAGCCGTCCCACAAGGGGCAGCCCTGGTGGCGCGTGATGTGTCTGACCGGCGTCGACTACTTCTCCACCCTCGGCTACCAGCCCGGCATCGCGGCTCTCGCGGCCGGTCTGCTGTCGCCGGTGGCGACCATCGTGCTGGTGATCGTCACGCTTGTGGGTGCGCTGCCGGTGTACCGCCGGGTCGCGGAGGAGAGCCCGCACGGCGAGGGCTCGATCGCGATGCTGGAGCGGCTGCTGTCCTTCTGGAAGGGCAAGCTGTTCGTCCTCACCCTGCTCGGCTTCGCCGCGACCGACTTCCTCATCACCATCACCCTGTCGGCGGCGGACGCCGCCACCCACCTCGTCGAGAACCCCCACCTGACCGGCACCCTGCACAACAAACAGATGGTCATCACGCTCGTCCTGGTGGCCCTGCTCGGCGCGGTGTTCCTCAAAGGGTTCCTGGAGGCGATCGGCGTCGCCGTCGTCCTGGTCGGCATCTATCTCTCGCTCAATGTCGTGGTGGTGGTGACCGGCCTCTGGCACGTGATCACGAAGGAACATGTGATCGTCGACTGGACCACGGCACTCACCGCCGAACACGGCAACGCGTTCGCCATGATCGGGGTAGCCCTGCTGGTCTTCCCCAAGCTCGCGCTCGGCCTCTCCGGCTTCGAGACCGGCGTGGCGGTGATGCCCCACGTGAAGGGCGACCCCACCGACACCGAGGAGCGGCCGACGGGCCGTATCCGGGGCGCCAAGAAGCTGCTGACCACGGCCGCCGCGATCATGAGTGTGTTCCTCGTCTGCACGAGCTTCATCACCACACTGCTCATCCCGGAGAAGGAGTTCGAGTCCGGTGGCCAGGCCAACGGCCGGGCGCTCGCGTATCTCGCTCACGAGTACCTGGGCAGTGCCTTCGGCACGGTCTACGACATCTCCACCATCGCGATCCTGTGGTTCGCGGGCGCCTCCGCGATGGCCGGGCTCCTCAACCTGATGCCCCGCTACCTGCCGCGCTACGGCATGGCGCCGCACTGGGCCCGCGCCGTACGTCCGATGGTGATCGTCTTCACCCTGGTCGCGTTCCTGGTGACGTGGATCTTCGACGCCGACGTCGACGCCCAGGGCGGCGCCTACGCCACCGGTGTCCTCGTCCTGATCTGCTCCGCCGCGATCGCCGTCACCATCGCCGCGCGCAAGGCCCGCCAGCGCACCTGGACCATCGGCTTCGCCGTCATCTCGGCGGTGTTCCTCTACACGACGGTCGTCAACGTCATCGAGCGCCCGGACGGCGTGAAGATCGGTGCCTGTTTCATCGCCGGCATCATCCTCGTGTCGCTCCTCTCCCGGCTGGCCCGCGCCTTCGAACTGCGCGTCACCCACGTCACGCTCGACTCCATGGCCGAGCGTTTCGTACGGGACATCGCCAGCCGCAAGGTCAGGTTCATCGCGAACGAGCCCGACAACCGCGACATCGGCGAGTACCGCGCGAAGATCGACCAGATCCGTCACGACAACGACGTCCCGGCCCACGAGGACTTCGTCTTCGTCGAGGTCACGGTCCTCGACCCGTCGGAGTTCGAGGGGGACCTGAACGTGCGCGGCGAGGTGCTGCACGGCCGCTACCGGGTGCTGGCCCTGGAGGGCTCCTCGATCCCCAACGCCCTGGCCGCCCTGCTCCTGCACATCCGCGACACCACCGGCCGGGTTCCCCACATCTACTTCGAGTGGACCGAGGGCAATCCGCTCGCCAACTTCCTGCGCTTCTTCCTCTTCGGCCAGGGCGAGGTGGCCCCCGTCACCCGCGAGGTCCTGCGCGAAGCCGAACCCGACCCCGCCCGCCGGCCCCATGTCCACGTGGGCTGATCGCCCCCGGCGCTCCCGTCAATCGGTTGCCGTCAGCGCTTCGCGCGCGGCGGTGAGGATCTCCTCCGAGATCGGGAACTCCCTGGTGGCGCGGGCCAGGACGAGCGCGCCGACCATCGTGCAGAGCCGGGCCATGCCGTCCTGGTCCTCGGTGGCCAGCCAGTCGGCGAAGTCGCCGACTCCCTCGCTGTACACGCGGCGGGCCTCACGGTCACCCGACCCGCGCGCCATGTCCGTGGCGAGTGCGGCGGCGGGACAGCCATCCGCCGAGTTGTCGCGGTGCGCGACGGAGAGGTAGGCGTCGATCAACCTCTGCTGCGCGGCATCGCGCTGCCCGTCACTCTGCTCGAGGCCGTCCGCGCGACGCCGAGCGAGTTCGTCGAACGCGTGAGCGGTGGCTTCGTCCACGAGCGCCTCCTTGGAGGCGAACTGCTTGTAGAAACCGCCATGGGTCAGGCCGGACGCCTTCATGAGCTCGGCAACACTGACGTGCGCCCCTTGCTCCCGGAACAGCCGGGAGGCGTTCTCCACTACGCGCCTGCGGTTCTCCAGAGCCTGCGCCTGCGAAACGCGACCCATGAGCCACCTCCCCGTTCTCCCCATTGGATGTCGTTTGCCATCTATCGTAGACCCAGTTTAGATTATGTACATAATCTACTTGGGGCCCGGACCCCGGGCCCCCGAATCACCGGGAGCGGACATGGAACTCAAGGGCGCGGTCGCAGTCGTCACCGGAGCCAACCGAGGGCTGGGCCGCCATCTGGCCGACCAGCTCGTCCAGCGCGGAGCGAAGGTGTACGCCGCTGCGCGGCACCCCGAGAACGTGGACCTGGCGGGCGTCACCCCGCTCCGCCTGGACGTGACCGACGCGGATTCGATCCGGGAGGCGGCTCGCATCGCAACCGACACGACTCTGCTGGTGAACAACGCCGGGATCTCCACCGGGACCACCCTCATCACCGGCGAACTGGACGCCGTACGGCTTGAGTTGGAGACGAACTTCTTCGGGCCCCTCGCCCTGACGCGGGCGTTCACCCCGGTCATGGAGGGCAACGGCGGAGGCGCGGTGCTGAACGTGCTCTCCGCGCTGTCCTGGCTGCACCCCGCCGGTCTCGGTTCCTACGCGGCGACCAAGGCCGCCACATGGGCACAGACGAACGCGGTACGCGAGGAACTGGCTCCCCGCGGCATCGCGGTCACTGCTCTGCACGTGGCGTACATGGACACCGACATGGCCGCCCGCGTCCCCACCGGCCAGAAGGTCGACCCCGCGGATGTGGCGGCTCAGGCCCTCGACGGCGTGGAGGACGGCCTCCCCGAGATCCTCGCCGACGAAGTCACCCGACAGGTCAGGCGGAGCCTGGGCACCGCACTGAATCCGGCGTGAGGCCGATCACCTGCCGACCGTGGCCGAGAGGGGGCGAATGCGCCAGACGAAGATCTCTGTGCTCGGCTGACGCGCCGAGAACCGGCCCGACGGGGAGACATCCCGCAGCAGTCGGCGCAGGTCCGTCTCGAAGGCGTCGAGACGCGCACCGAACAGGTGCGGCGTCGAGAACGACATCGAGAACACGCCTGCGACCACGTTGTCAGCGGTGCGTTCCAATGGCTGTCCGCCGGGCACGACGTGGCGCTGCGGTCCGGAGAATCCAGCCCGGCTGAGCACTGCGGCCTCGTCGCCCGGCGTCCCGTGCGGCAGCACGCCCCGACCGGCCCGGCGGACCGGTCCGAGATACCGCTTCACCAGTTCGTCGATGGCCGAACCGGGAACCGCCGGGTACGGAAGCCGCTCGCCTGCGTGTGTCTCCGTCCCCTTCTCCGTCTTCAGGTCGGAGATGTGCGCGAGGACCCCGTCGGGCCGGAGCATGCCCCTGATGGTGACCGCGACCCGATCGCGCTCCATCCAGTGGAAGGACTGGGCGAAGGTCGCCACGTCGAACGTGCCGAGGCCTGCCGGCAGATCCTCGGCCCTGGCCTGGACCCATCGCGTCTTCCCGGCCACGCCCTGTTCGTCGGCTTCTCGCATGGCTTCGGCGATCATCCCGCGGTCCGGGTCCACGCCGACGATCTCGCTGAACAGATGCGCCAGGCTCAGGGCGATGACGCCCGGTCCGCATCCGACATCAACGAGCCTCCCGCGCCCGTCAGGCCTCAGAACCTCGGTGAGCGTGTCCGCCAGTCCGGGGGCGTACGGCAGTCGCCCGACCCGGTAGTGGCGAGCGGTGCCCGCGAACAGGGTGTCGTCCCACTCCCATCGACCACCCATTCCAGCCCACCGCCCGTCATAGAGTTCACGCACATGTCCGGCGGGCCGATGCTTCCAGAGCCGGACGGCAGCGTCTCGTCGCATGCCGTTTCCTGATGAGCTCGTCAGCCCTTTGGCAGTCGTCGACCACCGGCCGCAGTAGCCGCTGGACTTCGAACAGTTGGCCCGGCAGTTACGCACGGCCATGGGCGGGGTGCCGGTGGACATCGATCACGTGGGGTCCACCTCCGTGCCGGGGCTGGCAGCCAAGCACTGTATCGACGTCCAGATTCGGGAGCCTTCGCTCGACGAGACGCGCGATGTCGCCCTGCCCTCGGCCATCGGGTTCCGGTGTCGGCCGGAGCCATGGAACCGTACAGAATTCTCCGGCGGGATCCCGTGCCGCAAGCTCGTCTTCGCACCGCCCGTCGGCGCCAGGCCCTGCCACGTCCATCTCCGGGAGAGCACCGGGCCCGACGCCCGCTACGCGCTCCTGTTCCGCGACTATCTGCGAGCCGGCACGGCGAGCCTGGGGAGCGTTCAAGCAGAGGCTGGCGGCGAGTGTGCCCGACCTGTTCGACTACGGGCAGATCAAAGCGACCGCCACCGAGATCCTGATGGCCGCGGGCGAGCGCTGGACGACGGACACCACCTGGACGGTCCCACCGCCGCAGACCCCGACGGCGTCCAGTGACAACGGGTATCGGCAGCAGGAGCTTGGCCAGAAGCTCACGGCGGACAGGCAGTGGCTGACGGTGACGACGGAGCAGATCCGCCGACGCCGGCCGAGACCCGGTCGGTCACAGGTGGGAGATGGGCGAGGAGCGGTCCCTCCGTCATGTCTTCCAGTAGTCGCGCTGCGGCAGTTCGACCCACGTGTCGGGCCGCTGTCGACCTCTGCCATCGCCGGCCCCCTCCAGTGGCTTGCACGGGCGGTTGGTCGCACCGCCCCCGTACGAACACCATGGCGGAGGTGTCTGACAACGCAGTCCCTGCCGCGGTCGATCAGCCGAGGGGCACGTCCGCCGAGCGCGACGGAACGGCGTCGAGGGAGGCGACCATCGCCTCGTCGAGTGCGATTGCGCCCGCCGCGATGTTGGCCTCGAGATGATCGGGGTCCGCGGTCCCCGGGATGAGCAGCGTGTTCGGGGAGTGCTGGAGCAGCCAGGCCAGACCGACCTGCGACGGTGTACTGCCGAGGGACCGCGCGGCGGCCAGGACCGCAGGCTCCTCCGTCACCTTCGGAATGCCGGGGAACGCGCTGCCGAGCGGGAAGTACGGCACCCAGGCGATTCCCTCTGCGGCGCAGATCTCCACCATGGTCTCGTCGTCGCGCGCCACGAGGCTGTACGCGTTCTGCACGCACACGATGCCCGCCGGGATCGCCCGGCGCAGGCCCTCGGCCGTCACGCTGCTCAGTCCGATCGCGCCGATCATGCCCTCGTCGCGCATCGTGGTCATGGCCGCGAGCTGGTCGTCGATGTCGACCACCTGGTCGCCCTCGGCGCGGAGCCCGGGTCCGGAGTCGAGCCGCCGCAGATTGACCACAGGGACCTGGTCGACACCCAGGGACTTGAGGTTGTCCTCGACGCTCGCCCGGAGCTCCTCGGGCCGCTGCGCGGGGCGCAGGGGGATGCGAGCGCCCGGATCGGGGTCGGCGCCGACCTTGCTCACGACGAGTACGCCGTCCTCGGGGCGGAGCGCTTCGCGCAGCAGCCCGTTGACGAAGGCATTGCCGTAGAAGTGGGCGGTGTCGACGTGGTCGATGCCGAGCTCGACGGCTCGGCGCAGGAGGGCGAGTCCGGCGCGGCGGTCGTCGCGCAGGCGCTCGAGCTGCATCGCTCCGAAGCCGACGCGCGAGACCGTGCGGCCCGCGAGCCGTCCGGGGCCGCCGGGGCGTGCCGCGCCCGTGGCCGTGGTGTCGGAAGAGGGAGTGCCGGTGGTCGTCATAGGAAGTCGCTCCTGTGCAACGATTGGCTTAAGCGGAGGAACCTCCGCTCTATCGACCGTACCACTAACGGAGGGACCTCCGCTTTGACTCCGCCGGAACCGAAGCCCGTCGGCATGCCCCCAGACACGTCCCCGGCCGCCGACCACGCAGGGCGCGCCGAACGCCCCCTGCGCGCCGATGCCCAGCGCAACCGCGAGAACCTCGTCGCGGTCGCACGGGCAGTCTTCGCCGCCGCCGAGGGCGCCGTCGCCTTGGAGGGCATCGCCCGCGAGGCAGGCGTCGGGATCGGCACGCTCTATCGCCACTTCCCCACGCGCGAGGCGCTCGTCGAGGCCGTCTACGCCGCCGAGCTCGACGCCGTCACCACGAGCGCTCCCGCCCTGCTCGAGGAGTTCCCGCCCGATGTCGCACTCCGCGCCTGGCTGGACAACTACGCGAAGTTCACGGCGACGAAGCGGGGGATGCTCGACACGCTGCGGGCCGGATGGGCCTCGGGGCGGATCACGACGCCGACCACGCGCGAACGGATCACGGCTGCGATCGGCACGATCCTGACGGCGGGAGCGCGAGCGGGCTCGCTGCGTGGAGACGTCGACCCGGATGACGTCACCGCGATCGTCTTCGGCGCGTTTTTGTCGACGGCCGCCAACAGTGACACTCCGGAGCAGACGGGCCGGCTGCTCGACCTGGTCGTCGACGCCGTGCGCCCGAAGTCGCAGTCGTAGGAGGGCCGGACCACGTCAGCCGGATCACGTCATTCCGCGCTGAATCTGCCGAGCAGCCCCAGCGTCGTGTCCAGCGCCGCCTCCAGATGGGCGATGCTGCCGGTGGCCATGAGGACGGCCACTCCGCCCTGCACGGAGGCGACCAGAGCGGCGGCCGTACGGTCGGCGTCCAGCGCGGGGTCCATCCGCCCGCTTGCCTGCATGCACCGCACGCCGTCCCTCAGCGCGGACTGCCACTGGGCGAGCAGTTGCCCCGTCAGCTGCTGGGCGGCGGGCGTTCTGCGGCCCAGCTCGGTCATGAGAACACCCAACGGGCAGTTGACGCCCTGCCGTTCGTAACGCCGGACGACCGCGTCGCGCCAGTCGCGCCACGCCTGCCAGGTGTCCAGCCGGCCGAGGTCGTCCAGGTGGGGCTGCTGGTCCTCCAGGATCCGTTCCGCCTCCAGGGCGGCGACGGCGAGGAGCAGCTCCTCCTTGCCGCCGGGGAAGTAGTGGAAGATCTGGCTCTTGCTCGTCGCGGTGCGGGCGCGGATGTCGTCGAGCGTGGTCGTGGCAGCGCCACGCGCTTTGATCTCGGTGGCCGCACCTTCGACGATGCGCAGCCGTGTCGCGGCGCCTTTCGGGGTCAGGCGTGCCGCTGTCGTCCCGCTGGCGACCATGGATTCCCTCGCTCCCGCTGTGGACCTGCTGGTCCATTTTACGCGGAGGCAGCCGGGTCACGCTGGTACCGCCGCCCCGGAACAGGTGGGGCCCGCCCGGAGTCTCCCGGGCGGGCCCAGCCATGGTGCTCCGGCGCCAGATCAGCGGTTGGAGCAGTGGTTGCCGATCGCGGGGTTGAGCAGACCGATGATGCTGACGGTGTTGCCGCAGACGTTGATCGGCACGTCGATCGGTACCTGGACGACGTTGCCGGAGAGGAAACCGGGCGAGTTGGCGGCGAAGCCGTCCGCGTCGGTGTCGGCGCTGGCCACACCGGCCCCCGCGAGGACCGTGACGGCGCCGAGGGCGGCAGTGACGATAAAGGTCCGGATACGCATTCTTCTCCTCAAGTGAGACGACGGTACTTCCGGACCAATAACACCCCTGTCACCCGCCACACGCGATTCATTGCACCCATCAGGGGCGTGGCGGGTGACAGGGCGCAGCCAGACGATCAGCTCGGGAACATCCCCGCCGTCGCGTTGATCCACGTACCCGTGATCGAGGAGGCCGCGTCCGACGCGAGGAAGGTCGCGAGTGCGGCGATGTCCGCGATCCTCGGTGAACGCCTGGTCATGCGCAGGCTGTCCAGGTGGGCGAGCACCCCCTGGAGGGCCGCTTCGTCCATGTCCGGGGCGCCGGCCCCCGCCAGCTTCTCCGGCGTCAGCGTGTCCGCGACACCTGCGGTCCAGATGCCCAGGGCACGCACGCCGGACGGGCCCAGTTCCTGCGCGAGCTGGCGGATCAGCGCGTCCGTCGCGCCGTCGGCGGCGCCGGTGCCGCCCAGCATCGGGGTGCCGTTCCTGGAGCCGCTGTCGAGGGAGAGGATCACTCCCCCGCCCTGGTCGACCATGCGCCGGGCGGCGGCTCGCGCGGTGATGAACTGGCAGGAGATGCCCTGCACGACCGGCCGTGTGTAGTCGTCGACGGACATGTCCGTGAGCGGGATGCCCTGGAGGTCGCCTCGTGGCACGAGGTTGAAGGAGATGTCGATCCGGCCGGCCCGCTCGACCACCGCGTCCGCCTGAGCCTCCACGGCCTCTTCGTCCAGGGCGTCGACGACGTCGTACTCCGCTCCCACCTCGGCCGAAGCCTTCCGCAGGGTGTCCTCCGTGCGTCCCGCAAGGAAGACCCGTGCGCCCGCGTCCGTGTACGCCCGCGCCACACCCGCTCCCAGCGAGCCGGCTCCGCCGTAGATGACCGCGACCTTGCCCTTCAGCGCGTCCGTGAGCATGGGGCCCTCCTCTTCTCGGCCGGACGCCGCGTGCGTCCACTGCTTCATAGGACTCATCGTCCGCCGAAACTCATCGCCGCACCGGCAGATCGTTCACAGGAGCGGCACCCCATGGGGTGAAGCTTGCGGGCCACCCGTTCCCCGCCGAGGACATGTGGGAGGGGTATGGCCGTACCTCCCGCCACCGGAACGAGGTCGTCACATGCTCCGCACCAGGTTCCTGTCCGTCGCCGCCGCATCGCTGTTCGTCTGGCTCGGCCCGGCGGCGCCGGCGGTCTGCGAACCGCCCGATGCCACGATCACCGTCACGTCGCCGGCCGCCGACTCCGTGCACCCCGTGGACAGCAGTCTCTTCGTGCGGTGGCGCAACGACACGGGACAGGAGGTCGACGTCTGGCTGACGCAGGGCGACGGTGAGGGCGGGGCGCAGCGCGTGTTCAAGCTGGCCTCGAAAGCGAGCAGCAAACCGGAGACCGAGCTGGTCGCGGCGGTGCCCCCGGTGCCGGACGGCGCCGACTACACCGTCGAGGTCACGACCCGGGACACGGGGGTACGCGGCTACAGCGCCCCCTTCGAGGTGGGCCCGGCGCCGGCCGACCCCCGGGCCGTCGGCACCGGATCCGGTTCCGAAAGTGCCGCCGCGCTGCTCAGCCGGCTTCAGGCGCAGGACGGGCACAGCCCCCGGTAGGTCACCTCGACCTTGGACACTCTGAAGCCGAACCGCTCCTGGTCCGGGAGGCCGGAGAGCGGGTCGCCGGTCGGATGGACGTCGCGGATGATTCCGCAGCCGGAGCACACCAAGTGCTGGTGCGGCCGGTGCGCGTTCGGGTCGTAGCGCTTCGCCCGGCCGTCGGTGGAGACCTCTATGACCTCGCCCAGCGCGACCAGCTCGCCCAGCGCGTTGTACACGGTGGCCCTGGAGATCTCGGGCAGCCGCTGCACCGCGCGGGCGTGCACCTCGTCGGCCGTGAGATGCACATGATCACCGTCGAGAACCTCCGCCACGACGCGCCGCTGAGAGGTCATCCGCCAGCCACGCCCCCGCAGTCGCTCAAGCAGGCCACTCATATCGGTTCACCTTTTCAGGTTGGGTGGGATACCCGAGGTTGACCGGCGCACTCCCGGTCCCATCGGAAATGTGGTTGGTGCACTTCTTGACTTGGATTCTGTCCATCGTAGGATCGGTTATGGCGATAGCCAAGGGACAGGAAGACTCCAGTGCGGCGGGAGACAGAAGTTGATCAGCTCCGAGGGGCGCGCGACCGTGCGTCGGTCGTCGCTCTCCCCACGCCGCCTGAGGCCCCACGCGCACTCGACGCGGCCGAATTCGTACCGCTTCGCCTCACTTTGAGCCGTAGTGTCGAACTGTCCCGGAAGACCGCGGCCTCGCGATCGACACGATCCGCTCGACCAGCGCTCGTGTCTCGATCGTCTGGATCGACGAGGCTGAGGCCGTCCACGGGGCCCGCGCCCCACCCGTTCCACCGCCGTAGTTCCTGAGCAGTGTGATCCGCCCCGTCCGGAAGGATTCCCAATGTCTGAGAACCAAGATGCGATCGTCACAGACGCGAAAACACAGGACGGAGGAGGCTGCCCGGTCGTGCACGGGAGCGCCCCGTACCCGACGCAGGGCAACGGCGCGAACAGCCAGTGGTGGCCGCAGAGGCTCAACCTGAAGATCCTTGCCAAGAACCCCGCCGTGGCCAACCCGCTCGGCGAGGAGTTCGACTACGCCGCGGCGTTCAAGACCCTCGACCTCGCCGAGGTCAAGCAGGACATCGCGGAGGTGCTGACCACCTCGAAGGACTGGTGGCCCGCCGACTTCGGCCACTACGGACCGTTCATGATCCGCATGGCGTGGCACAGCGCCGGCACCTACCGGATCAGCGACGGCCGTGGTGGCGCCGACACCGGGCAGCAGCGCTTCGCCCCGCTCAACAGCTGGCCGGACAACGGGAACCTGGACAAGGCCCGCCGTCTGCTGTGGCCCGTCAAGAAGAAGTACGGCAAGAACCTGTCGTGGGCCGACCTCATGATCCTCACGGGCAATGTCGCCCTGGAGACGATGGGCTTCGACACCTTCGGCTTCGGCGGCGGACGTGTCGACGCCTGGGAGCCCGACGACGACGTCTACTGGGGTCCCGAGAAGACCTGGCTCGGCGACGAGCGCTACACGGGCGACCGTGAGCTGGAGAACCCGCTCGCCGCGGTCCAGATGGGTCTCATCTACGTCAACCCGGAGGGCCCCAACGGCAACCCGGACCCGCTCGCCGCGGCCCGCGACATCCGCGAGACGTTCCGCCGGATGGCGATGAACGACGAGGAGACGGTCGCCCTGATCGCCGGCGGCCACACCTTCGGCAAGACCCATGGTGCGGGCCCCGCGGAGGAGGTCGGTGAGGCCCCCGAGGCCGCCCCGATCGAGGAGATGGGCCTCGGCTGGAAGAACGCGTTCGGTACCGGCAAGGGCGACGACGCGATCACCAGTGGTCTGGAGGGGATCTGGACGAACACCCCGACCACCTGGGACAACACCTTCTTCGACATCCTCTTCGGCTACGAGTGGGAGCTCTTCCAGAGCCCCGCAGGCGCGAACCAGTGGCGGCCGAAGGAGGGCGCGGGTGCGGGCTCCGTACCCGACGCCCACGACGCGTCGAAGAGCCACGCTCCCACGATGCTCACGACGGACCTCTCGCTCCGGTTCGACCCGACCTACGAGCCGATCTCGCGCCGCTTCCACGAGAACCCGGCCGAGTTCGCGGACGCCTTCGCCCGTGCGTGGTTCAAGCTGACCCACCGCGACATGGGCCCGATCGTGCGCTACCTCGGCCCGGAGGTCCCGAGCGAGGAGCTGCTGTGGCAGGACCCGCTCCCTGCGGTGACGCACCCGCTCGTCGACGCCTCTGACGTCGCCGCCCTCAAGGACCAGGTCCTGGCCTCGGGCCTGACGGTCCCTCAGCTCGTCTCCACGGCCTGGGCGTCGGCCTCGTCCTTCCGCGCCAGCGACAAGCGCGGCGGCGCGAACGGTGCGCGCATCCGCCTCCAGCCGCAGAGCGGCTGGGAGGTCAACCAGCCCGACGAGCTGGCGGCCGTGCTGCGCACGCTGGAGGGGGTCCGGCAGACCTTCAACAGCGCCCAGTCCGGTGGCAAGCAGATCTCTCTCGCCGACCTGATCGTGCTCGCCGGCGCGGCGGGCGTCGAGAAGGCCGCCAAGGACGCGGGCTCCGACATCCAGGTGCCCTTCACGCCGGGGCGTGCGGACGCCACTCAGGAGCAGACCGACGTGGAGTCGTTCTCCGCGCTCGAGCCGTCCGCCGACGGGTTCCGCAACTACCTCGGCAAGGGCAACCGCCTGCCGGCCGAGTACCTGCTCATCGACAAGGCGAACCTGCTCGACCTGAGCGCCCCCGAGCTGACGGTCCTCGTCGGCGGCCTGCGCGTCCTCGGCGCGAACTACGGGCAGTCGGCGCACGGCGTCCTCACCAAGACCCCCGGGTCGCTGACCAACGACTTCTTCGTCAACCTGCTCGACCTGGACACGACGTGGAGCTCGACGGGCGGCGACGCCAGCACCTTCGAGGGCCGCGACGCCTCGGGCAAGGTCATCTGGACGGGCACGCGTGCCGACCTCGTCTTCGGGTCGAACTCCGAGCTGCGCGCGGTCTCGGAGGTCTACGCGAGTGATGACGCGAAGGAGAAGTTCGTGACGGACTTCGTCGCCGCGTGGGACAAGGTCATGAACCTGGACCGGTTCGACCTCTCCTGATCACACGAAGTCCGGGCCGGCCTGCAGTGGGCCGGCCCGGACTTCGGCGTTTGCGCATCATGACTCCGGCTGCGCCGGCGCGCGACGCGCCGTCCCGGAGGTCACCACCAGTACGCCGGGTACTTCGGCGCGCCGCGCCGCACCCGAGAGGCCGCGAAGCCGGTCAGCACGAGCAGCACGGTGGAGCCGAACAGCAGCGGCACGAAGGGGCCGGGGGCCGGCGTCTGGAGTACGACGATGACGGCGGTGGCGCAGGCCGCCGAGTGCGGGGTACGGGCGAGCATCGTCGCGGCGAGTGTGATGCCTCCCGCCAGTGCCGCCGCCCACGGGCTGCTGCTCGTGAGCGCGAGGACCGCGTAACCGGCCCCGGCGCCGAGCAGGTGGCCGAGCACGATGCTCCGGGGTTGGGCCAGGGGCAGAGTGGGAGCGCTGTGCACGAGGGCTGCGCTCGCGGCCAGCGGCGGTATCAGGACCGGCTCGTGAATCATCGCGCCGATCGCCACCAGCCCGAGCAGGACAGCGGTGACCGCGCTGATGCTGTGGAGGGCCGCCGCCGCGGTGGGCCGGGCCGGTGCCCGGCCGACTCGGCGCGGCGTGCGGGGCGAATCGGGGGCGGGAGTGGGCTGCTGGCGCAGCACGGAATCGGTGCTCACGGTGACGTTTTCTGGGGCAGGCGGCTCGCGGCCGGCAGGACGACGGGAGAAGGAACGGTCGTAGCTGCGCGGAGCACACCTCTGTGATCAACAGTGGTTCTGACCTTGCGCCTGTCCGGGTGGGGCGGGCGCAGTCCGGAAGCGATTTTACCTGCTTAGCCGGGGGCGCCGGGTGTGGGGGCGGCCGATCACCCGGCACGTCCGGCCGAAGCGTCGGCGCCACCGCGCGCAGAGCACACCGCACGCGAGCCACGGCAGCCCTGCCCCACCCTGAACAGACCCTGACCGAAAGCTTGTTGAACGGTCTCAGGGCGCGCGGGAGCATTCGACCCATGGACGAACCCGGCGCTTGCTACGAGATCCGCTACAAGTGGACCGCTCCGGCCTGGCTGGCTCTGGCGTTCGCCGTGCTCATCGGTGTGGGATTCGTCCCCGGCGCCGAACCTCCGGGGAACGACCACATCGAGCTGATCTTCACGCCCTACGTGGTCCTGGTCCTGTCGGCCGCCGCCCTCCGTCGGACCGCTGTACACATCGGCCCCCGAGGCATCACTCTGGGCAGCCTGCTGATCTTCCGCAGACCGGAGTTCCTTCCCTGGCCGGAGATCGTGTCCGTCACCTTCTCGGACGCCGTGCGGGGGCCGGGACGGTTTCGGCACTCGGAACTCGAAGTGCGTCACCGCAGGGGCCCCGCCCCGCCACCGCAACCGGCCACGTCCCCCGCACTGCGCGATCTGGACGCGTATCTGTCGACGCAGGTGGATCCCGCCTTCGTCGAGGCCTTCCGCGGAACCAAGGGGTCCACCCGTTCCATGGCGCTGTGCGAGGTGGACGCCGGACGCCTCGAACGGGCTGTACGGGCCTTCGCTCCGCAGGTCCACGTCTTCGGCGACGTCGGCCGACCATGACGATACGGCCAAGGATCCGGCTGAACGCATGCGTCATACAAGGGAGTTGAGTGACCATGGAGGCACCTTCAAAGGCGGGCCGGGGAGCGATCGACACGTACGGGGGGCGGGGGCAGCATGGCCGAACGAGAGGGGCCGCGGCCGTCGCACCGTACGGGGGCGACCGCATCCGCCCTGGGCTCGGGCTGCTTCCCGTGGATGGTGCTCGCGGTTCTGATCGCCCTGGCCTCCGGGCTGTTCCTGTTGCCCAACCGCCCCGGACCCGGGAACGGCCACCCCGGCGGGGGTGAACAGCAGGCCTATATCGACGAGATCGACAAGGCGCGGCATCAGCTCTTCAAAGGTGAACTCATTCGCACCAGTACGGAGTCGCTGCATCTTGTGGCAGGCGGCGATCCGCTCCTCTACCGGGCCCAGGTCCTGGGCAGTTGGCGCTCGGACGGAGCCGGTGAGACGCACTCCGAGACCGAGGCGGGTGCTCAGATCGGCGTGAAGTTGCACTGTTCGGGTGCCCAAGTGCGGTGCACGCCACTGTCGTCGGAGCGTCAGAACGTCATCTCCGGGAAGGACGCGGCGACATGGCTGTGGGACGTGAGCGCCGAGAATGCGGGGACCGTCACCCTGTCCATGACGGTGACGGCCTACTACAAGGACACCGACACCGTGCTCGTTGAAAAGTCGCCCGCGACGGCCCACGTCGAGGTGGCAGCCCGGCCCGGCGACCGCTTCGCATGGATGAAACAGGCGTGGCGGTGGATTTCCGGCGCGATCACGAGCCTGGGCGGGCTCGCCGTGTCCGTGACGGCCGTCATCACCCTGGCGGTGCTCGTGGCCCGCCGTACGCCCCGGGCACCCGACCGTGAGCCCGGCAACGACGACACCGACGCGGACACCAACTCGCCCTCCTGAGCGTCTCAGAGTGCCGCGACACTACGTGAGGCCAAGGTCACAGTTTCGCGCGGAGCGGCCGACTCCACGCCCAAATTCCCAGGTCAGGGCCGACCGCACGGCAACTCCCGACCTCCGCCCCGCGGTGCGGGGACGCCGATTGTCACACCGACCCTCTAGGCTTCTTCACATGTCCACCACTCCGATCCCTGGTTCCGTGCGGTCCGCCGACGATCTGAACGAAGAGATTCGCTGTCTGATGCTGTGCAGCGGTGGCCGGTTGAGCGCGGAGCAGCGCCGGGAGTACGAAGTCCTCGTCGTCGAGTGGTCCGCGGCGATACGTGGCGAGGTTGTGAAGGCCGCGTAAGTGCCGGGCCTGCCGTCCGCGACGACCGACCCGGCCGAGCACGTACGACCGAGGGTGTTCCAGGCGCCTGAACCGGCAGTCCGGCCCGTGTGGCCACTCCGGCGCGCGACCGGGCCCGCATCCCGTATCGGCTCCGATTACAGCAAGGCCCGGATCCAGAAGGATCCGGGCCTTGACCGTCAGTAGCGGGGACAGGATTTGAACCTGCGACCTCTGGGTTATGAGCCCAGCGAGCTACCGAGCTGCTCCACCCCGCGTCGGCAGACACCACCGTACGCCATCGCAGCCGGTCCCCATGACCATGTGCCCGCCGAGCGCTAGCGGACGAGGCACGGGCGCTTGCTGTCGAACTGCCAGTCCGGGACGAGATACCGCATGCCGATGGCGTCGTCGCGCGCGCCGAGGGCCTTCGTCCTGTAGAGGTCGTGGGCCGCGAGGAGCCGGTCCATGTCGAGCTGGACGCCCAGGCCCGGGGCGTCAGGCACGGCGATCTCACCGTCGACGATCCGAGGCGGAGCGGTGGTGAGGCGCTCCAGGCCTTCCTGCCAGATCCAGTGGGTGTCCAGGGCGTTGTACTCGCCGGGAGCGGCGGCTCCGCAGTGGGTCACCATGGCGAGGGAGATGTCGAAGTGGTTGTTGGAGTGGCAGCCCCAGGTCAGGCCCATCGCGTTGCAGAGCTGGGCCACGCGGACCGAGCCCTGCATGGTCCAGAAGTGCGGGTCGGCCAGCGGGATGGAGACCGACTGGAGGGCCAGGGCGTGGGTGAGCTGGCGCCAGTCCGTGGCGATCATGTTGGTCGCGGTGGGCAGGCCCGTGGCACGGCGGAACTCGGCGAGGATCTCCCGGCCGGAGTAGCCGCCTTCGGCTCCGCAGGGGTCCTCGGCGTAGGCGAGGGTGCCGGACAGGGGCGTGCACAGCTCGATCGCCTCGCGCAGCGACCACGCGCCGTTGGGGTCGAGGGTGATCCTGGCCTCGGGGAAGCGGTTCTTCAGCGCCTGTACGGCCTTGACCTCCTCGGCCCCTTCGAGAACGCCGCCCTTGAGCTTGAAGTCACGGAATCCGTACCGGTCGTAAGCGGCTTCGGCCTGGCGGACGATCGCTTCGGGTGTCAGGGCCTCTTCGTGCCGGATGCGGTGCCAGTCGACGGCCGCGTCGGGTTCGCGGACGTATTCCAGGTCGGTGCGGCCGGGGTCACCGACGTAGAAGAGGTATCCCAACACCCTTACGGATTCGCGCTGTTGGCCGTCGCCGAGGAGTGCCGCGACGGGGACGTCGAGGTGCTGTCCCAGGAGGTCGAGCATCGCCGACTCGACGGCGGTGACGGCGTGGACGGTGGTGCGCAGGTCGAAGGTCTGGGCGCCTCGTCCGCCCGCGTCGCGGTCGGCGAACCTGGCTCCGATCTCGCGCAGGACACGCTTGTAGTCGCCCACCTTCGCGCCGACCACGAGGGACTCGGCGTCGCGCAGGGTCTGGGTGATCTTCTCGCCGCCCGGCACCTCGCCCAGGCCGGTGCGGCCTTCCGAGTCACGCAGGACGACGATGTTGCGGGTGAAGTAGGGGCTGTGCGCGCCGGAGAGATTGAGTTCCATGCAGTCCCGGCCGGCGACCGGATACACGGCGAACGCGGTGACGGTCGGCTGCTTGCTCAAGGTCATTGCGGTTCCTGTGGTCAGAAGGTGTGTGGGTTGATGTGTGTCACAGGCTCAGGAGGTCCAAGGCCCATTCCATGGCAAGTACGCCGCCCAGGCCCAGCACCGCGAGCACTGTCGTGTACGTGGTCCTGACCTTGATCGCGTCGATGACCGAGAGGTTGAAGTACTCCTTGAAGAGCCAGAATCCGGGGTCGTTCACATGGGAGAACGCGATCGAACCGCAGGAGACGGCGAGCACCATGATTTCGGGGTGGATCCCGCTGCCCGCGAGCAGCGGAAGCACCACGCCGGACGCCGTGACGACGGCGACCGTCGCCGAGCCGAGGGCCACGCGGAGGATGACCGCGATGAGCCACGCCAGGATGAGGGGCGAGATGGCCCAGCTGTCCGTGACGTCCTTGATGTAGTCGGAGATTCCGCCCTCCACGAGGACGTTCTTGAAGGCGCCGCCGGCGCCGATGACCAGGAGGATCATCGCCATCGCCTGGGCCGCCGAGGCGCAGGAGGCGCTGACCTCCGCAAGACTGCGGCCGATGCGCGGTCCGAAGGCCCATATCGCCAGGAGCAGCGTCAGCATGAGCGCGATCGGTGCCGAGCCGATGAACGCGACCGCGTTCAGGAGCGGGCTCTCGCCGGACGTGACCATGTCGATCACCGCGGCGCCCGCGATCAGGACCACGGGGAAGAGGGCCACGAGCAGCGACCAGCCCATGCCGGGCATCTCTTCGTCGGTGAACTCGCGGTCACTGACCAGACCCTTGGGGATGGACGGGTTCATCGCCTTGACGAACGGCAGACGCGGCCACGCGAGGGCGATGAGCGCTCCGGCAGGTACGGCGATGAAGAGGCCGTAGAACAGGGTGTGTCCGACGGAGGCGTGGAAGGTCGCGGCGACGGCGGTGGGGCCGGGGTGCGGCGGGAGGAAGCTGTGCATGGTGGACAGGGCGATCGACATCGGCAGCCCGACCCACAGCAGCTTCGCGCCGGTGACCCGCACGAGGGTGAACGCGATGGGCACGATGATGATGAAGGCGACCTCGTAGAACATGGTGACGCCGATGAGCATGGACGTGACCACCATGGCCACCTGGACCCAGCGCGGTCCGAAGGCGTCGAGGAGCCGGTTGGCTATGCGCTGCGCCGCTCCGGAGTCCCCCATGACACGGCCGACCATGGCGCCGAGGCCGATGGTCAGCATCGTGTCGCCGATCTGGCCGCCGATGCCCTCCGAGAGGACGTCCGGGATCGTCGCCGCCGGAATCCCCTGCACCAGCGCGACGCCGATGGCCACGAGGAGGAGGGCGGCGAACCCGTTCATTCTGAGCCTGGTCATGAGGAAGAGCAGAATCAGAACGCTGATTCCCACTACAACGAGAGGCAAGTCAGTTCCCCTTTGAACTGTGGAGCGCGGGTCGGGCGGTTACGGGGGTGTGCGCGTCGAAGCGGCATGGCTTCAACTGCCTGTGCCTGAAGGTCAGTCGACGCGCCGTACCGCTCCGACGAGGTGCAGCCCGGCGTCCAGTACCTTCTCGAGATCCGCGAGGTCGGCCGGGGACGGGTCGGTGAGCGGGGCACGTACGGGGCCGACCGGGAGGCCCCGCAGCCGTGCCGCGGCCTTGACCAGGGAGACGGCGTAGCCCGGGACGCGGTCGCGCAGGTCCACCAGGGGAACGTAGAAGTCGCGCAGCAGCTTGTTCACCGCCTCGTCGTCGCCCCCACGCAGAGCGGCGAAGAAGGCGTTCGCGATCTCGGGCGCGAAGGCGTGGACCGCGGAGGAGTAGGCGGGCACACCGACGGTTGCGTAGGCGCGGGCCTGCATCTCGGCCGTGGCGGCGCCGTTGAAGAAGAGAAAGCCGTCGGGTGCGGCGAGTGTCAGGCGCTGGAGCCGGTCGAGATCGGAGTGCCCGTCCTTCAGACCGATGACGGTAGGGATCTCGGCGATCCGGCGCAGGGCATCGGCGCTGAAAGTGACCTGGTCGCGCTGGTACGCGATCAGCGGCAGCCAGGTGCCCGCGGCGATCCGGCGCAACTGCTCCACCAGCCCGTCCTGCGGGGCGCCGACCAGGTAGTGCGGCAGCACGAGGAGGGCGTCCGCGCCTTCGTCCTGCGCGATCCGGGCGAACCGCAGCGCCTGCGACCAGCCATAGCCAATACCCGCGACGACCGGCATCCGCCCGTCGGCGACCTCGACCGTGACCCTGACGACGGCCCGGTACTCCTCCTCGTCCAGCGAGAAGAACTCCCCCGTTCCGCAGGCGGGGAAGACCACGCCGGGAGCGCTGGCCAACTGGGCGGTCAGATACGTCCGGTAGGCGTCCACGTCGAGACTGCCGTCGTCGCGAAGGCTCGTGAGCGGGAAGGACAGCACCCCCTTCGCCATCCCCTCACGCAGCTTCTGCGTGACGTCCTCGGGTTGCGTGCCGACCTCATTCATAGATCTGATCCCCATATGCAGATGGCGTCCATGTATGAGAATGGAGGCTAAGTCCGTGAACTGGTCGGGTCAATGGGTGAAGCCCCGCCGATTTACGATGACCGGCACCGGGAAGCAGGGGGACACACGTGACATCAGGGGTTCGCGGGGTGAAGTCGGCACTGCGCACGGTCGCGCTGCTGGAGCTGCTCGCGGCGAGGGACGACCGGCCCGCGCGCCTGGACGAACTCGCCGAGGAACTGGACGTGCCGCGCAGCAGCATGTACCAACTCCTGCGGACCCTCGTCGACTGCGGCTGGGTGCGCACGGACAGCACCGGCTCGCTGTACGGGATCGGGATCCGCACCCTCCTCACCGGTACGAGCTACCTGGACAGCGACCCACGCGTGCGCGCCGCGCGCCCGTACCTCGACGAGGCGTCGGACGCGCTCGGCGAGACGATCCACCTGGCGCGGCTCGACGGTCCGCACGTGGTCTATCTCGCGACCCGCGAGTCCCACGAGTACCCGCGCACGATCAGCCGCGTCGGCCGCCGGGTCCCCGCGCACGCCGGCGCTCTCGGAAAGGCGCTGCTCGCCGAGCGTGCGGACGGTGAACTACCGCTCGGCGACGGCCCGTTGGCCGCCCTCACGGTGAACACGCACACCGGCCGAGCCGCGCTTCTCGCCGACCTCGCGGGCGTCCGCGAGCGGGGCTACTCCCTCGACCACGAGGAGACGGTGACCGGTATCGCGGGCTTCGGCTTCGCCCTGCGGTACGACACACCGGCGGTCGACGCCATCAGCTGCTCGGTCCCGGTCGCCCGCCTCACCGGGGAGCGTCAGGAACGCGTGGTCGCCGTGATGCGGGACGTACGGACGCAGATCGAGGCGGTGTTGTCGCCTCGCTCGGGGGCGCCCGACTGGCGGTGAGCCGGTGCGGCGGGGGTGAGCCCCGGGCTTCGTCACAGGTGCCGGAGCAGGGCCTCCAACGCCGGATTGTCGTTGCTCCTGCGCCACACCAGATTCAGCTCGACCGGCTTGGGCTCCCTCAGGTACAGCGGCTTGTACGTGATCCCATTGAACCTCATCTGAGCCGCGGCCTCCGGGACCAGGGCGATGCCCCAGCCGGCGTTCACCATCGCCAGAATGCTGTGCACCTGACTGAGGTACTGGGTGAAGACGGGTGCGACCCGGGCCGCGCGGAAGATGCTGACGAGCAGCTCGTGGAAGTAGCGGGCCTCCACCGGCGAGTACATCAGCACCTGCTCCCCGTCGAAGTCCTCCACGCGCAGGTCGCCCTCGCGCGCGGCCAGCGGATGGCCGGTGGGCAGGGCGGCGAGCAGACCCTCCCTGACAGCGGGCCGGGTCTCCAGGTCGGGGCCGGTGTTCGCGGGGCGGATCATGCCCAGGTCGAGTGAGCCTTCGGTGATGGCCTCCAGCTGGTCGCGGGTGACCAGCTCGCGCAGCACCACCTCCACTCGGGGCATGGCAGAGCGGGCCACTTCGAGCAGGGTGCCCAGGGCCGAGTTCGCGCTGGCCGCCGTGAATCCGATGGCGATGGCTCCGGCCTCACCGGCCGACACCTGCCGTACGGCGAGGGCCGCGTGCTCGGACTGGCGCAGGATGTGGCGCGCCTCGTTGAGGAAGGTGCGGCCTGCCGGGGTGAGCCGCACGGACCGGTTGGTGCGGTCGAGGAGCTGCACTCCGAGGTCGTGTTCGAGGAGTTGGATCTGCCGGCTCAGCGGGGGCTGCGTCATCCGGAGGCGCTCCGCGGCGCGGGTGAAGTGCAGTTCCTCGGCCACCGCCACGAAGCTCACGAGCTGTGCCAGCGTGAACAATGATTCTCTCCGGGTATCAGCGCATGCAAAATTGGTCTTGGACGTGGATCAATCGCCGACTCTAGCTTCAAGGGGAGTCAACGCCTCCGTCGGCCGCAGACCGACAGGGCCCGCCGACACGGCCGGGCGCGGCCCGCCGGACGGCCGCATCCGCCTCACACCCCAGGGACACGCAGTGGTGACCAAGACCCACACGACCACCAACGCCGCGCACGTCGCAGGCGAGGCGACGCTCGACAGGATCTCCTGGATCAGGCTCTCCTCCGTCACGCTGCCGCTGGCCACGCCGATCAGCGACGCCAAGGTCCTCACCGGGCGTCAGAAGCCCATGACCGAAGTGGCGTTCCTCTTCGTGGAGCTGGAGACCGAGCAGGGGCACGAGGGCATCGGCTTCAGCTACTCCAAGCGGGCCGGCGGCCCCGGCCAGTTCGCCCACGCCAGGGAGATCGCCGACAATCTGCTCGGCGAGGACCCCAGCGACATCGGCAAGATCTGGACGAAGCTGGCGTGGTCCGGCGCCTCGGTGGGGCGCAGCGGTCTGGCCACGCAGGCCATCGCCGCGTACGACGTGGCCCTGTGGGACCTCAAGGCCAAGCGTGCGGGCCTGCCGCTGGCCAAACTCCTGGGCGCCCACCGCGACTCCGTACGCTGCTACAACACCTCCGGCGGCTTCCTGCACACCCCGACCGAGCAGGTGCTCGACAACGCGTCCGCCTCCCTGGCGAGTGGCATCGGCGGCATCAAGATCAAGGTCGGCAACCCCGACCGCAAGCAGGACCTGCGCCGCCTGACCGCCGTCCGCGAACACATCGGCGACGACGCCCCGCTGATGGTCGACGCGAACCAGCAGTGGGACCGTCCGACCGCCCAGCGGATGGGCCGGGCCATGGAGGAGTTCGACCTCGTCTGGATCGAGGAGCCGCTCGACGCCTACGACGCCCAGGGCCACGCCGCGCTCGCCGCTTCGCTCGACACCCCCATCGC
This sequence comes from Streptomyces sp. NPDC107517, assembly GCF_055582645.1. Lineage (NCBI taxonomy): Bacteria > Bacillati > Actinomycetota > Actinomycetes > Kitasatosporales > Streptomycetaceae > Streptomyces > Streptomyces sp. NPDC107517. The sequence goes on from NZ_JBVJPM010000006.1 coordinate 318,794, forward strand.
CACCGGCGAGATGCTCGCCAGCGTGGCCGAGCACTGGGAGCTGATCCGCAACAACGCGGCGGACATCATCCAGCCCGACGCCCCGCGAATCGGCGGCATCACGCAGTTCCTCAAGCTCGCGGCGCTCGCGGAGCACCACAACCTCCAGCTGGCACCGCACTTCGCGATGGAGATCCACCTCCACCTCGCGGCCGCCTATCCGATCGAGCCGTGGGTGGAGCACTTCGACTGGCTGGAGCCGCTGTTCAACGAGCGCCTCACCATCAGCGACGGCCGCATGCACGTCCCGTCCCGCCCCGGCCTCGGCATCACCCTCACCGACCAGGCCCGCGCCTGGACCCAGGCCACCCATGAGGCCGGCAAGCGCCACTGACACCTCGTGGCACAACGCTCACACGTCCGGCGCCTCCTCAAAGGGGCGCCGGACGCGTATCCGCACGTTCCCCCGCTCACGTCATACCGATCCTGTATCACCGGATGCGAAATCAGTGTTGGACCGGCATGAGTCGTTGCTCGTAGCGTCGTCACCGAGGGCACCCATCACGCCCTACCCGACTCCAGGAGCAGAACGCAGATGACGTCGTCCTACACCCCGTCAGAGCTCGGCAGGCGCATCGGATCCGGCCTGCTGTCCTTCCCCGTCACCCACTTCAAGGCTGACGACCACTCCTTCGACGAGAGCGCCTACCGTGACAGCATCACGCGCCTGGCCGGGTACGAGGTGGGCGGCCTGTTCGCCGCCGGCGGCACCGGCGAGTTCTTCTCTCTGACGGGCGCCGAGGTCGAACGCGTCGTCGCCGCAGCCGTGCGGAGCGCCCCCGAGTCGACGCCCGTCCTGGCCCCGGCCGGATACGGCACACGTACGGCCGTCGAGTACGCGCAGGCCGCGGAACGCGCGGGCTCCGACGGCGTCCTGCTCTTCCCGCCGTACCTCACCGAGGCCGGGCAGGAGGGCCTGGCCGGCCACGTCGAGGCCGTGTGCCGCTCCACCTCGCTCGGCGTCATCGTCTACAGCCGCGCCAACGCCGTCTACACCGCACCCACCCTCGCCCGCATCGCCGACCGCTGCCCCAACCTCATCGGCTACAAGGACGGCGTCGGTGACATCGACGCCATGACGCGGATCCACGCCCGTCTCGGCGAGCGCCTCACCTACATCGGCGGCCTGCCCACGGCGGAGACGTTCGCTCTCCCCTACCTCGAACTCGGCGTCACCACCTACTCGTCGGCCATCTTCAACTTCCTGCCCGAGTTCGCCCTCGAGTTCTACGGCGCCGTCCGCGAGCGCAAGCACGACACCGTCACCAAGCTCCTGGGCGACTTCGTGCTGCCGTACACCGAGATCCGCAACCGGCGGCCCGGCTACGCGGTGAGCATCGTGAAGGCGGGCATGAACGCGGTAGGCCACAGCGCGGGCCCGGTCCGACCGCCACTGACCGACCTGACCCCGGACGAACTGGCCGAGCTCACCGCGCTGATCAACGGCCTGCCCACGGCCTGACGCTCCGCCGGAATGCCCGCCACCGATGTGGCGGGCGGCCGGTCACAGCTTGAACACCACTCCGCGCCACGTCCACCCCGCGCCGAGGATCGCTTTCTGCAACGGGGCCTTCATCTCGACGGGGTCGAAGCGGAACACCTCCGTCTTGTGCAGGCGGCCGTCGGACCCCCGCTTGACCTCCCAGCGCCGGCTCACCGCGGTCACCTGCCCTCGGGAGTACTCACGTGACCGGGCGAACCTGGGCGTGTCCCCGACCCACGTGACCTCCCACTGCTCGTCGAGCGCGCGAACCTCATTGCTCTCCGGGACCAGGCGCATCCTCGTCTTCAGCGTCCGGCTCAGCTGACTCCGCGAGAAGAAGGTGCGCCAGGCCGGTTCCATGACCCGCCACTCGGCGACGAGGTCGGCACCCTCGGCCGGGGTGCCGTTGCGCACGACGTACGGCACGTCGGGCCCGTTGATCGCGAGCAGCGCGGCCCGGACTTCTCCGGCCGGGCGCGGGGTGACACCGGCGTCGGGATGCCTGGTGCCGGTCAGTTTGTCGAAGAGACCCATCGGGTCAACCTACGGAGACACCGGCTGTACGGACAAGCGCGCCGTCGGCCTGCGCCCGCCCCTCGCGCAGACCGACCAGCGTTCCTCGCTTCGTTGTCGCCGGCCCCGGAGATCCACCGGCCGGCCTCCGTCGCGAGGCCCAGCACGAGGATCGAGCCCAGCACCGATGCCACCAGAGCGTGCGAGACGGCGGCCGCCGGCAAGCCCACCGCGAAGAAGCCGGCGGCCAGACCCGGCAGCACCGAGCCGACGCCCAGCGCCACGACGATCCGGCGTGTCGCGCCGGGAACGGAACTCCCCTGCGCCGCCCAGGCTTTCAGGCTCTCCCAGAACCAGAACAACGCCACAGCCACCGATCCGAGGCCGGTGACCGACACCGCCAGGACAAGATCGACCACCCGACCCCACATGTGCCCATGCTTCCGCGCCGACCGGATCCTGGCCTGAGTACGGATACTCATGCCCCTGAACGCAGGCGCGATTTTGCCGTCATTTTTGCATCAGACCGCACAACCATTTCATGAATGCCCCGAGCGCGGCCACGCGCGAAAAGAATGCGAAGAAAGGCGGAACTGACGGGCCGTGGCTGCAGTCTTATCCCGTGACCACAAGCCCGCAGTATTCACTGCGGCACCGAATGACGGGGAAGGTTTCACCGACCATGCACGCTCGCGCCCGCACCGCTCTCTTCGCCTCCGCCGCCATCGCGGCCACGCTCTCCCTCACCGCGATCACCCCGGCCCTGGCCGGTACGTCGTCCGCCCACACCACGGCCGCCGCCCCCGCAGCGTCCCAGGGCGACCCGCGGAGCACCATCAACCGCGTCGCCGATTTCTACGGTGCGTACATCGACTCGATCTGGGACAACGAGGACCCGGCCGCCGGCGCCAACGCCAAGGCGCTGCGCTCCTTCTACCTGTCGGCAGCGGCACAGAAGAAGGTCGCCGCGTTCGAGGCGAAGGAGCACGCCGACGGGATCCTGTTCGCGCAGAACGTGCCCGTGAAGTGGAAGGTCGACTACACGGGCTCCGGCGCGGGCCACGCGACCTCGCTCGTCACGCTCACCTGGAGCGACGGCGCCAACCCCGAGGTCACCAAGATCAAGGTCCAGTCGGACCTCCAGACCCGCAAGATCACCGACCTGGCGGCCGTCAACTAGCCCGCACGCGCCTGGCGGTGGCCCGTACCGGAGACGTCCGGTACGGGCCACACGCGTCTCCCTTTCACTGGGGGATTCAAAAGCACGGCCGTCGATCACCGTCTCGCGGGCCGCGCTTTGTCGCAGAATTATCCGCCTTGCAGTACGTGGCCTTGCAGTACGTGCTATTCAGCGTCGACAGCATTCGTGGCATCGAAATGCAGTCCGCTCTGACGGCTCAGCAGATGCAAGGAATTCATGACGGCTCGGCCGCAGGTGGGCGGTCCGGGGCGCTTCGGCGAAGTCAACCGTCTTGCGCTGCACTGACGTCGTGGACGCCGGGACGGCTGCCGTGGTCGTCACGGAAGCCTGACCGACCCCGACTTCCCAGCAGACGACAAAGGGCAAGGAGAGTGTCCACTCCCTTGCCCTCTTCAACGTATAGCGCACAGGGGGCCTTGCGGCAAGGCCCCGGTCTTGCCGCAGAATGGCCGGCCTGAGCCAGGACCCGGCCGGACTTCGCGGGCCGCCCGGCCGATATTCAACTCGTCACGTAGGGGATTTCATGATCGACGTCATCGTTGTGGGCAGCGGACCGACCGGCTTGATGCTGGCCTGTGAGCTGCGGCTGCACGGCGTGAACGTGGTCGTGCTGGAGAAGCTGACCGAGCCGACCAGGGAGTCCCGTGGACAGGGCCTGCACGCGCGCAGCGTGGAGGTGATGGATCAGCGCGGCCTGCTGGAGCGCTTCCTCGCGGTCAGCGAGAAGTTCAGCGCCGGCGGTCTCTACGGCGGCATCGTCAAGCCGTGGCCGGACCAGTTGGACACCGCCCACCCGTTCGGCGTCACCGCCTCGCAGCCCGTCACCGAGCGGCTGCTCAACGAGCGAGCGCTCGAACTCGGGGCCGACATCCGGCGCGGGTGCGAGGTGGCCGGGGTGAGCCAGGACGAAGACGGAGTGACCGTCGAGCTGACCGACGGCACGCAGCTGCGCTCGCGCTACCTCGTCGGGTGCGACGGCGGCCGCAGCGTGGTGCGCAAGCAGCTCGGCATCGGCTTCCCCGGCGAGCCCGCCACGATCGAGACGCTGCTGGGCGAGATGGGCGCGACCGAGGATCCGGAGACGATCGGCGCCGTCGTCGAGGAAGTCCGCAAGACCCAACTGCGGTTCGGCGTCATCCCCCAGGGCGACGGAATGTACCGCATCGTCGTGCCCGCCGCGGACGTGGCCGAGGACCGTGCGACAGCGCCGACCCTCGATGATTTCAAGGAGCGACTGCGAGCGATCGCCGGCACCGACTTCGGCGCACACTCGCCGCGCTGGCTGTCCCGGTTCGGCGACGCCACCCGCCAGGCCGAGCGCTACCGTGTCGGACGGGTGTTCCTGGCCGGTGACGCGGCACACATCCACCCCCCGACCGGCGGGCAGGGGCTCAACCTCGGCGTCCAGGACGCCTTCAACCTCGGCTGGAAGCTGGCGGCCGCTGTCAACGGCTGGGCGCCGGACGGGCTGTTGGACAGTTACCACACCGAACGGCACCCGGTGGGCGCCCGCGTGCTGGACAACACCCGTGCGCAGATCACCCTGCTGGGGACCGATCCAGGTGCGACCGCACTGCGGGAGCTGTTCTCGAAGCTGATGGACTTCGAGGAGGTGAACCGGTACGTGACCGGCATCATCACCGCGGTCGGGGTCAGCTACGACTTCGGCGAGGGACACGACCTGCTCGGCCGTCGGATGCGGGACGTGGAGCTGAAGCGGGGCCGCCTGTACGAGCTGATGCACGGCGGCCGCGGGCTGCTTCTCGACCGGACAGGCAACCTCTCGGTGGCGGGCTGGGCGGACCGGGTCGACCACGTCGTCGACGTCAGCGAGGAACTGGACGTGCCCGCGGTACTGCTGCGGCCGGACGGTCACGTGGCGTGGGTCGGCGAGGATCAGCCGGATCTGCTCAGCCACCTGTCCAAGTGGTTCGGGACCGCTGCCGGTTGAGCGTGCGGGCTCGGACGGGAATGCGGGGTTCGTGAACTGCGACAGCAGGTGGTAGCAGCGCCTACGTGCAACCGGCACCTCGGCCGAGCGACGGGGCGGCACGGGGGACGGCCGCCCTGAGCAAACTTCCCGCCTCCCTGATCAGGGGCAGGAGTCCGTATGAACCAACTCCCGCTCCATGGCTCATGACCTACGCGTCGCTGCCCGAGGTGTCGGGGAACGAGTGGTGCTCGTGCGCCACGGTCCAGCGTCCCTCTTCCTTGCGCAGCCCGAGCGTCAGGCGCAGGCGGTTCTCCGGCTGCGCGGCCAGGTCGTCCGGCGTTCCGCAGTGCAGCAGGGCAAGGGCGTAGGCGACCTCGTCGCCGGCGGTGACGTCGAGCGACACGAGGTCGAACACGGCCCCTTGTGCCTGCCACTCGAAGAACGGCGGCCATGTCTCGCGGTAGGCGTCGAGGCCGCGGACGCCGTCGTGGGGCGGCGGTACGTCGAACATCACGATGTCGTCGGCGTGGTCGGCCAGAACGCCCTTCATGTCGCCCGCGTGCACCGCCGCCGCCCATCGCTCGACCAGGGTCCGAATCTCCCGCTCGTCGTCCGTCATGGCCGGCTCACCGTCCTCTCGACGCGCGGCGCGGGCGTCGATCGCCGCGTCTCCACGCCCCGTACGTCTCTCCCCCCACGCTCATACGCTAGCTCCGTTCGTGTGTGCCCGGGCCCTGGCCTCCGTGACCGACCCGGCCGTCACCACCAGTAGGCCGGCGGAGACACCGAACGCGGCCGTGAGGCCGTTCAGCCACGCGTAGCCACTGCTGCTGGGGTACGTGGTTCCGTCGTCCAGCACGCAGTCGAAGCGCAGCGGCACATAGGAAGCCCGGTGCCCGACCAGGTGCTGGAGGGTTCTGTCGTCGACGGCGTCGCGGCACGAGGGCGCCGGTGACGACGAGGCGCCGCTCTGCGACTCGTGTTCGGACAGCTGCACCGCGCCGAGCCCCAGCACGTACAGACCGACTGCCGCTGCCGCCGCCATCGCGGCACACCATCGCAGCAGATCCAGGGACCAGTCCGCCCGGCGGCCGGGAAGGGCGACGGAGATGAACTTGACGACCACCGCGATGACCCAGACGGGGATCGCGAGCAGAGCGGGCAGCGCCAGAAAGACGAACACGGGCCAGGCACCCTTCACAGGCGTTCGACGCGGGCGAGTTCATGGAGCGCGGCTCGCCGCCTTGCCCGGGGGTAGACCTTCGAAGGCATCAACAGGTTGTGGTCATCGCCTGATCGGCACGGGTTCGCGCTCACCGGGTGGGACTCCCAGTACCAGGTAGATCCGCGCCGGGCGGTGCACAGTGGAGTCATGGCGACCACGGAGTTCGGGCACACGGTGCGGCGCTGGCGCGACCGCGTCTCGCCGGCGGCGGCCGGGCTGCCCGTCGGAGGGGGCCGGCGCGCGCCCGGGCTGCGCCGCGAGGAGCTCGCCATGCTGGCCGGTATCTCGGTCGACTACGTCACCCGCCTCGAACAGGGCCGCGCGACCAATCCCTCGGAACAGGTCGTGGAGGCGCTGGGCCGGGCGCTGCGCGTGTCCGCGAGCGAGCGCGAGCACCTGTTCCACCTGGCCGGGCTCGTACCGCCGGGGCAGGGCACGGTGCCCGCCTTCATCACGCCGAGCGTCCAGCGGATGCTGGACCGGCTGACCGGGACGCCTGTCGCGGTCTCCGACGCCACCTGGACGCTGCTGCTGGCCAACCCTCTGTACACGGCGTTGATGGGAGAGCGGCACGGGGACGAGCGCAACGCGGTGTGGCGCAACTTCCTCGGCGCGCCCGGCCGCGTCCGTCACACTCCGGAGTCCCTGCGCGCGCTCGAGACGGCGCAGGTCTCCGACTTGCGTGCGGCGGCGAGCCGCTATCCGCAGGACCAGCGACTGAGGCGGCTGATCGCGGAACTGCGTGCGCGCAGTGACCGGTTCGCCGAGCTGTGGGATTCCGGCGCCGTCGGGCAGGCAGCGGCGTCGCGCAAGACCATCGATCATCCCGAGGTGGGAGCCCTGACGCTGGACTGCGACATCCTCAGCGTCGCGGGCACCGGCCTGCGCATCATCATCTACACCGCCGAGCCCGGCACCCAGGACGCCGAGCGCCTCGCGCTCCTCGGCGTCATCGGCACCCAGACACTCGCCGGCCAGCAGTCCCGCGCTCAGTGGCCGTAGGGCGGCTCGAAGCAGCCGGTCTCCATGTACGGGCCATTGACCTTGACCCCGTAGTTCGTCTCCTGCACGAACGCCGTCACACATGCGTCGGCATGCACGCGCAGGCCGACCTGTGCGCCTTCGGGCGTGACGTAATGGTCGGTCTCGTAGCGCGCGTCCATCCCCCGTACGCTCAGCGTCCCGCCGGCCCGCTCGCCTCCGTCGCCGCTCCGCTCCTGCGCGTAACCGAGCTTGAGGAGTGCCACGCGGACGCTCTCGGGGTCCCACTCCTTCTGCCCCCAGAGGCGTTTGAGCACGGGCTCGATGCGAGCGGCTTCCCGCCGCGCGTCCCTTTCACTGGCGGGCGACATGTCGCCCGCGCGGCGGTAGGCGTTGTTGTCGCCGATGTGCGGCGCGCCATCGACCACTCCGGGCTCCACGTAAGGGGAAGCGGAAGGAGGCGTCGTGGCGGACGAAGGCGCGGGAGGCGGGCTGGAACTCGGGGATGAGGTCGGCAGCCCGGCCGCCGTGTCCGCGACGTGCTCCTCGCCGCAGCCGGTCAGCGTCACGGCAGCAGCGCCCAGCAGGAGTGCGAGCGCGGCGCACCGTCCGCGCCGCGGCGTCGTCGAGGTCAGCATGGGCGAGACTCTGCCATCGCCGGGCCGGCTGTGGGGGCCGCCGGGCCATGTTGTCCGCGCCTGCGTGACACCGCGTCCGTCCCGTGGGCCGGTCCTCGTCCGGCGGCGGACCGGTATTCCTTCGGAGGCGATCCGTACCTGGCACGGAAAGCGTGGCTGAAGTGGAACGGCCCCGCGAAGCCCGAGGCCGCGGCCACCTGGGCCACGGTGAGTTCGGTACCCGTCAGCAGGCACGCCGCATGCTGCAGCCGCGCCTCCCGCAGGGCCCGCATCGGCGTGGAGCCGGTCTCCTCGGCGAACAGGTGGGCGAACCGTGAGGGTGACAGGGCCACCGCCGTGGCAAGGGAGTCGACGGTGTGCGCGGCTGCCGGGTCGGCGTCGATCAGGGCCTGGGCGCGGCGCACGCGCGCGTCGCCGGGGCCGGTGACGCCGGACGGGGAGGTGGCCAGCACCAGGGCGCGCTCCACGGAGCCCAGGGCCAGCGCGGCGGCGTCCGGGCCCGTCGCCACCGAGGCCGGGACGGTGCGTCGCGTGGCGCTCATCGGTCGGGGTGGAGCGCCGGCGCCGGTCCAACGGCTGTCGGCGTGCGCCTGCCGCAGCGCCGCGGCGACGCCGGTACGCGTTTCGGGGTGGACACGGGGCATCACGTGACAGCCGCTGCCGAGGTCGTACGGGCGCAGGCGCTGCTCCCAGCCGGGGCGCAGCAGGAAGTGGGCCCACCACAGCCCCCAGTGCTCGGCGTCCGGCGCGGTCCGGTAGGTGTGATGCACACCCGGAGCGAGCAGCACCAGACTCCCGGGTCCCGCGACCGTCCCGGCGCCGCCCTGGCGGACGTGACCGACGCCGGACTCCGTCCACAACAGGAGCCAGCTCGGGGCGCCGGCCGTCCTGCGGACCGCGTAGTCGGGCTGCCCGTCGTGGCGGCCGACGATCAGGACGCCGGGGGGCGGTGCAGCAGTTTCACGAAGGTCTGTGGCGGACACACGCATAGCCTGGCACACCGGCGCGGTTCTACGGTCGTTGTATGAACACAGTCGATATCTCGACCTTCGCGACCTCGGGCTACACGATCGCCCGCCGGCTCCTGTCACGGGAAGAGGTGGCCGCGCTCACTGACGGTTTCATGGAATATCCCCAACGAGGCGCCGTACCAGGCCACTTTCAGCCGTCGGCACAGAATCCTGACGGCCCGCACGATCCGCTGCGCGAGTACCCACGCATCATGCACCCCCACCTGATCGACGACAGCGCCATGCGCTACCTGCTCGACCCGAGGATCACCGCGATCGTCGCCGAGCTCATCGACGAGGAGCCGATAGCAGCGCAGAGCATGCTGTACTTCAAGCCTCCCGGCGCACGCGGGCAGGCGCTGCACCAGGACAACTTCTATCTGAGGGTAGAGCCGGGCACCTGTGTCGCGGCGTGGGTGGCGCTCGACCACGTGGACCGCGACAACGGAGGGCTCGAAGTCGTCCCCGGCACGCACCTCATGGACCTCTTCTGCCCCGAGGAGGCCGACCCCGACACGTACTTCACGAGGGAGTACGTGCCACCGCCGGCGGGCCTCGCGCGCGTGCCGGTCGACATGGAGCCGGGCGACGTCCTCTTCTTCAACGGCAGCCTGGTCCACGGCTCCGAGCCGAACACGACCACGGACCGGTTCCGCCGCAGCTTCGTGTGCCACTACGCCCCGCGTTCGGCCCGCCGCATCGCCCGCCACTACCGCACGTTCACGCTGGAGGGTCAGGAGGTCTTCCTGGCCGAGTCGGAGGGGGGCGGCCCCTGCGGTACGGAGTTCCCGGTCACGTCGCCGCACTAAGGGCCGTCGTCTGGATCGGGCCGGACCAGGGAGCGGTGCCGGGCCCCGCGAGCCCGGGGTGATCCGGGCGAGAGACCCTGGACGTGACCGTCCTGGGCGGACAGGTGCTCAGCTTCCGCTCCTGGCCTCCAACGCCCTTCCCAGGACGGGTGCCAGGGCCTCGGCGTAGCCCTCTGCCATGTGGCTTTCGTCTCGGTAGACGAAGGTGTCGTACACCGCGACGGGACAGTCTCCGTGCGTCGTGCACAGCCAGGGCTGCGGGTCGATCACCAGGACGCCGGTCGAGCGTGCCGCTGCCTTCGTGGCGTTCCTGCGGGTCACGTCGTGCAGGGCCTTGGGGACACGGATCGAGCAGTCCCGCAGGTGCAGGGGGTGGGTGGCCGCGCAGTCGAGCACGTCCTCGCGAGGCCAGGGGGTGTCGAGGAGCGCGACGACCCGGGCGCCTGATCGCGCGAGCTTCCGGAACGTCCGGAGGTAGCCGTCTGTCCATCCCGCGAGCGGGTCGCGCATCGTCCGCGCCGGGGTGCCCGCGTCGGAGGAGGACACGAGGACGAGTGACGGGCGGAGCTTCTCGATCCGCGAGAGCGCGTCGGCGCGCCAGCGGTCACATGTCGTATAGGGACGGTGTGCGTTGACGGTGGTGACCGCAGCCGCCTTGCAGGAGGCCTTGGTCATCGAGATCAGCTTCCAATGGTGCTGCAGGGCAAGGACGTTGAGCGCGGGGAACCACTGGGCCGCGTGGGAGTCGCCGAAGAGTACGACGACGTCCTTCGAGGACCGGTCTCCGTACACGCACATGGGTGCGCTCGTGCTGGCGTAGTTCTGGTGGCACCCGTCCCGGTACACGGCGGACCGTACGTCCGTGATCCCGGTGAGCGGCGGAGTGAGGTTGTCCGGCAGGCGGGTGCCGGTCGTGCCGAGGGCCTGCGTGAGGCGCGCGCCGGGGTCCGGGGCGGCGGCGAGGGCGTCCTTGAGTACGGGAGCGGGCTCGCCGGAGCTGATCGACGGCGGGAACGCCGCCGCGATCAGCGCGGTGGACGCGGTGACGGCGGTCAGGGCGAGGCCGAGCCGCAGGCCACGGCCCGGACGGCCGCGCAGCGCCCGGTGGAAGCGCACCGGGTTCTCGACCAGGCGCAGGGTCAGCCAGGCCGGGAGCAGAGCGGCCGCACCGAGGGCCAGCGCCAGGTGGGTGCCGGCAGGCCTGTCGAGCGCCTTCGGCCCGATGACCAGGAACGGCCAGTGCCACAGGTACCAGCTGTACGACAGGCCGCCGAGCCAGGTCACCGGCCGTGCGGTGAGCATCCGGCGCGCTCGCGGCCACGCGGGCGAGGTGCCGCCGACGATGACGAGGGCGGCACCGATGACGGGGGCCGCCGCGGCCGTTCCCGGGAAGGGAGTGTCGGCGTCGAAGCGCAGCGCGGCGGCGATGATGCAGGCGAGACCGGCCCACGTCATCGCCACGGCGACGCCGGCCGGCAGACGCGGAGGCCGGAGCAGGGCGAGCGCGACCAGCGCTCCGGCGCCCAGCTCCCAGGCGCGCGTGTGCGAACCGAAGTAGGCCCAGGGCGCCGACTGCCCGGTCACGTGGACGCTCAGCCCGAACGACACCGCGCACAGCGCCGCCAGGGGTATCGCCAGGAGCGCGCGGCGACGCCTCGACAGCCGCCGGCCGAGCAGCAGGAGCAGCGGCCACACCAGATAGAACTGCTCCTCGACGGCCAGCGACCAGAAGTGCTGGAACGGGGACGGAGGGCTGCCCTCCGCGAGGTAGTCGGTGCCGGTGGCCGCGAGCCGGAAGTTCACCGCGTACAGGGCGCTCGCGAACGCGTCGCTCATGTACTCGGCGAAGCGGATCTTCGACAGGAACAGCCATGATCCGGCGAGGGTCACCAGGACGACGAGGGCCGAGGCGGGGAGCAGGCGCAGCGCCCTGCGGGCGTAGAACGCACGGATCGATATGCGGTCGGAGGCGGACAGCTCGCGCAGGAGCGAGGACGTGATGAGGAAACCCGAGATCACGAAGAAGACGTCGACCCCGACGTAGCCGCCGCCGAACCGTGTGACCCCGGCGTGGCCCAGGACGACGAGAGTGACAGCGAGGGCCCGGAGCCCCTGGATGTCAGGGCGCTGCCCAGGCGCTGTGTGTGCCGTGCCCGGCGGCGGTGAGGTGCGCCCGGCGTCGGACGCCGGCTTCTCTTCCACGGTCCCCGTCGACTGTGGGGCGCGTTCGGTTGCTGTCCGTCCGGCGTGCGTTCTTGCGCGAATTGCGGCGTATGGAGTCCTGGTCACGTCTGGGACTGTCCGGTCAGACCCGTGTGTTGCGGCCCCGCACCCTTCTTTTTGAGCACTCAACCAGGTGTTCACCGATAGGGCGCCTGCGAGTCGTCCGGTGTTGCGCCGGCGCCCGGCACCATGGCGTGGCTCACGCAACGGCTGCCGCGAAACGGAGGCATGCGGTCATGGAGGACTCACTGCGCGCCCGGATCAGGGCGGGTGACGCCGATGCCTTCGCGGAGCTCTTCGACGACACCTCTCCCGAGGTGCACCGCATGGCGTTGCGCGCGACGGGCGACTGGGCGCAGGCCGAGGACGTCGTCTCGCTCACCTTTCTGGAGATATGGCGGCTCCGGCGGACGGTGCGCCGCGAGGACGCCCCGCTCCGGCCGTTCGTCCTGGGCGTCGGCCAGAACGTCCTGCGCAACCAGTCCCGCTCGGCCCGCCGTCACCGCGCGGCCCTGGCCCGGCTGCCCGCCTGCGAGCACCTGCCGGACTTCGCGGACGAGGTGGTCGACCGCATCGCGGACGCCGAGCAGGTCGCCGCCGCCCGCACGGCACTGGACGCGCTGAACCGCGCCGAGCGCGATGTCGTCCTCCTGTGCGGCTGGTCGGAGCTCAACTCCGAGGCCGCCGCCGAGATTCTGGGCGTAGCACCGGGCACGGTCCGCTCGCGCCTGTCGCGGGCGAGGGCGCGACTGCGGGCGTCCGTCGACGCGTGAGCCCACGAGGGCGGCGACAAGCACAACTCCTCTTCCCGGCCCGCCTCTGCGGCAGACATCCTTGGCCATCACGTCGTGCGCCGCCGCACCCGTCCACCGGAGCACCCGACCTCACCGGACCTCTCACTCCTGCGGGTCCGGCAGACGCGCCTCGATACCGTCGAGCAGGAACGTCAGGCTGAGTGCGAACTGCTCGTCCATATCGGGCCCGGACGGTTCCTTCATCCAGCGCGCCAGCAGTTCGTGCCCGCCCTGCTGCGCCACTCCCCTGACCCCGTTGACCGCCGCGGCCAGCTGTTCGGGGGTGTCGATTCCCATGCGGCGGCGCATGGCGTGCTCCTCGGCCTCCTGCTGTGCTCCGCCGAAGACATGGCGGTCGAGCAGGGCGGCGTACGCGACGGCCTCCCCCAATGCTGCGCCGCGCCCCACAAGCACACGCAGCTGGAACTCGGTGCGGCGCAGCATATGGGGACCCAGCGGCGGGCGGGTCGGAACGAGCTGTGCGAACCACAGGTGCCTCTTCGCCATGGCCCAGCTCTCCGTCGCGATCCCTCGCAGGTCCGCGCGCCAGTCGGGGCCCGGATCCGCCGGCACGGGGATCTCCGCGGTGGCGGCGTCGAGCATCAGGTCGACGAGTCCGTCCTTGCTCATCACGTGGCGGTACAGCGCCATCGGCGTGTACGGCCCGAGGCGTCGGGCAACCGCGGCCATGGTCAGGGCCTCCGCTCCGCCTTCGTCGGCGACCGCCGTCGCGGCCCGCACGATGTCGTCCCGCTCCAGCGGACTCTGCCTGCGCTTCGGCGGCTCCGCACGGGTCCAGATCAAGGGCGCGCCGAAGCCTCCGGCCGCCGTCTGCTCGTCCTCCATGGTTGTAGTTTATGACATCAGCTAGAGTTTATGACGTAAACGTAAGCGTGAGGAGTACACCATGGACCCGACCACCGCGCCCGCCGGGATCCGGCTCGGCATCGTCCGGGGGATCAGCTACGGCATGTTCGGCAAGCCGGATCCCTTCGTCCCGCAGATCCGGGCACTGGGCGGTTCGCTGGTGCGTGTCTACGTCTACTGGGGACAGGTCGAGCCGGAACCCGGCAGCTACGACTGGACCGTGGTGGACGCGATCCTCGACCAGCTGGACCCGGCCGACGAGGCATGGATCACGGTGTGTTCGAGCTCGCCCTGGGCCACGCGGAACCCTTCGGTCTTCCTGCCGTCGTCCCCGGCACATGACAACGCGCGGTACGCGCGCTTCGTGAGCCACCTGGTGACCCGCTGCAGGGGCCGTATCGACTACTGGCAGTGCAACAACGAACCGAGCAACACGGGTCTCCTCTGGGACGGCACCGCGCCCGAGTACGTCGAGCAGCTGACGGCCTTCACCCGTGCGGTGCGTGATGCCGACCCCTGCGCGCGGATCGTCCTCGGCGGCTGCGGCTACGACGTCCTGTCGAGCCCGCCCGGCAGCGCGGAGCGCGCCTTCTTCGACCATGTGGTGGAGCACGGCCGCGACGCGTTCGACCTCTTCTCCGTGCACCTCTACGGCGACCCGCACGACATCCCGGATCATGTGGAGTCCGTGCGCGCGATGATGCGCCGGCACGGCTACGAACGGCCTGTGGTGGCCGGTGAGTACAACGGACCGACCCTGTTCGAGTTCCCCGAGGCCCAGGCCGCGTTCCAGCAGGAGATGATGGCGGCGTTCGCGTCCCCCGTCACCGGCGCGGAGGCGGAGCCGCCGGACCGCGGCACCATGCGGGCGCTGTACGCCCGGGAGGCCGAACTCCCCGACTCGCTGCGGATGTTCCTGGAGGACTGCCCTGCGGAACTCGCCGCGCGCAGGGACCGGATCAACTGCCGCCAGGTCGTGACACGCAACATTCTCGCCCTGGCCGCCGACGTGTCCCGCACCGTCTGCTGGAACCTCGCGCCCGAGATCCCCGGCTACCACGACCGGCTGAACATGATGGGGTTCCTGTTCGGCAAGCTCGCACTGCTCGACTACGACGGACCGGAGCTGACCTCACGTCACCCTTCGGCCGACGCGTTCGGCCGCCTGGCCGGTCATCTGGACGGCGCCGACGGCGTGCGCCGCCTCGCGGTCGGGGCAAGTCCGGACCTGTACGTCTTCGAGGTGTCGCGGCCCGGGCGCGGCCCCCTGGAGGTCGTGTGGACAGCGGGGGACGTGCTCACCGGCGAGGACGAACCGCCCACGCCGATCGAACGTCCGTGGCCTCATGCGGAGGTTCACGCCGTGGACGCGTTCGGGTTCGCCGTACCGGTGACGCGTGACGGGCCGCTCGTCCGCTTTCCCGTGTCCGTGACCCCCGTGTTCCTGTCGGCCGATCCTGTGTAGTCGGTGAACGGCCTGTTTGGCGCGGCCGCGCTCTCGCTGCCGTCGCCGGCTCGGCGTTCTCGCCCCCACGGGCACCGACCGATCGAGCACCACCAGGGCATGACGCCGGACGCGGCGCCCCGTCAGATCTCCGGTTCGACCCACTGATCCAAGAAGTCGTCGCCGAGGTCCGGTGCGGGTTCCGGCTCTCCGGCGTGCGGAGACAGCTCGGCCCAGATCACCTTGCCGCGCGGCGGATAGCGCGTGCCCCAGCGTTCGGCGTAGTGGGCGACGAGGAACAGCCCTCGTCCGCCCTCGTCGGTGGTGGCGGCCCGGCGCAGATGGGGTGCCGTGCTGCTGCCGTCGGAGATCTCGCAGATCAGGGTGCGGTCGTACAGCATGCGGACCTTGATGGGCTGCGTGCCGTAGCGGACGGCGTTGGTGATCAGTTCGCTGAGGATGAGCTCGGCTGTGAACGCGATCCCGTCGAGACCCCAGTCGTCGAGCCGGCGCAGACACGCGGAGCGTACGGGGGCGACGGCCGCCGGATCGGAGGGCACGTCCCATTCGGCGACCCGGCTGGGGTCGAGCAGCCGGGTGCTGGCCACCATCAGGGCGACGTCGTCGTCGGGCCGTTCCGGCATCACGGCGTCGAGGACGTCCGTGCAGGTCTCCTGCGGTGTGCGGTTCGCTCCGTCGGCCAGCGCGGCGCGCAACAGCTCGATGCCGGTGTCGAAGTCGCGGTGCCGGCCCTCGATCAGGCCGTCGGTGTACAGCACGAGTTGGGAGCCTTCGGGCAGGAGCAGTTCGAGAGTCTCCATCGGCATGCCGTCACCGAGTCCGAGGGGCGGGGACACGGGTACGTCGAGGAAGGTGACGGTGCCGTCGGGACGGACCACCGCCGGCCCGGGGTGGCCGGACGAGGCCACCGTCACATGTCCGGTGACCGCGTCGTAGATCGCGTACAGGCAGGTCGCCCCGACGATGCCCACGCTGTCGCCCTCACGCGCCACGTCGGCGTCGATGCGGGCGACCTGTTCGTCGAGGTGGCTCAGGAGTTCGTCGGGGGCCAGGTCGAGGGAGGAGAAGTTGTGGACTGCGGTGCGCAGTTGCCCCATGGTGGCCGCCGCGCGCACGCCGTGCCCGACGACGTCGCCGACGACGAGGGCGACCCGGGCGCCGGGCAGCGGGATGAGGTCGAACCAGTCGCCGCCGACCCCCGCTTCGGCAGGCAGGTACCGATAGGCGACCTGGAGCGCGGACTGCTCGGGGAGCGCGCCCGGCAGGAGGCTGCGTTGCAGGGTGACGGCCATGGCGTGTTCGCGGGTGAAGCGGCGGGCGTTGTCGATCGCCACGGCGGCGCGGGCCGCCAGCTCCTCGGCGGTCGACAGGTCGTCGGGCTCGAAGGGCCCGGTGCTCTCCATGCGCCAGAAGTCCGCCAGGCCGAGCACGACGCCGCGTGCGCGCAGGGGCACGCTGATCAGGGAGCGGACGCCGTGTTCCAGAATCCGCCTGGCGCGCTCGGGGTCCTGAGTCCGCCAGTCGCCGACCGCGCTCAGATCACTCTCGAGTACCGCACAGCCATGGCTCATGGACACGGCCATCGGCGTCGCGGGTGCGTACCGGATCAGCTCGCCCACGGGATAGAACACGTCCTTGCGCGAGATGCCCGTGACGGCCGCGCGCCGCATTTCGGTGGTGTCGCCGCTGGGCTCGCCGCCCCCTATGACGCCGTCCAGGAGCTCTACGGTGACGACGTCCGCGAAGCGGGGGACGGCGACATCGGCCAGTTCCTCCGCGGTGCGAATGACGTCCAGCGTCGTGCCGATGCGTATGCCCGCGTCGTAGAGGAGTTGCAGGCGTTCCCTGGCCGACTGCGCCTTGCCCGCGAGTGCCCGCAGTTCGGTGGAGTCCCGCAGCGTCACCGCGTTGCCGGCGGGACCGCCGTACAGGGCCGTCGGCCGTACGTTCACCGCGAGCAGGCGGTCGCCCGCGCGGTGCACCTCGTCGGTCACGACCTTTTCGGCGACGAGGAGTTCGGCCATGTGCGGGGCGAGGCCGAGGTCCGCGACGTTGCGTCCTTCCGCACCCGGAGGCAGCCCGAGGAGCCGTTTCGCCTCGTCGTTGGCGAGCAGCAGGCAGCCGTCCCCGCTGGTGATGAGCACGCCTTCCTTCACCGCGTGCAGAACCGCGTCGTGGTGCTCGTACATCCGCGACAGCTCGGCGGGGTCCAGGCCGTGGGTCTGGCGCCGCACCCTCTTGCTCACGAGAACCGACCCGGCCGTCACGACGAGTAGCGCGCCCGCGGCGGACCCCAGCAGCAGGGGCAGTCTGCCCGACACCCCGGCGTTCACGTTCTCCACGGTGATCCCGACGCTGACGAGGCCGACGACGGAGCCGTCGGTGTCGGTGACCGGGGCGGTCGTGTTCACGGCGCGGCCGACGGATGTGTTGAAGGTGCTGGTGGTCGTACGGCCGGCGAGCGCGGGCGCGAACGAGCCGATCACGTGCTTGCCGATCAGGCTCGGGTCGGGGTGGGACCAGCGGATGCCCGTCGGGCTGAACGTCACGACGTAGTCGACACCGGTCGTCTTGCGGACCGCTTCCGCGCTGGGCTGGAGTGCGGCGCTCGGGTCGGCGGACTTCATGGCGCTCAGCGTCCCCGGGGCGCGGGCGAACGCCTCGGCGGTCGCGACCGAGCGCTGCGCGGCCTCCCGCATGGACGAGTCCCTGGCCTGGAGCACGAGCGCCGTCCCGGCCGCGACAACGAGCAGCACGGTCAGTATCAGCTGCAGCAGAAACACCTGGCCTGCGACGCTGTGCACGCTGACAAGGGAGCGGAGGCCCTGTCCCCAGGAGGGCCGCGGCTCCCCGAAGACGGTTCCCTCCTGGCGGGCGGCAGGCCGCCCGAGGGACTGCGTCATATCCCCTTTGTAACACTGTGCGTAATCAGGGGCGAAGCGCCGGCCGGAGGACCGCCGCGGGCAGCGCCGGCGGCGAGTTCCCTCACGAGGAGTGACCCGGCGAACGCGTCAGCCTGCCTGTGACCCGTAGACGCGCTCGACTGTCATCGTCATGAGCACCCTGCGGTCCCTCACCATCACCGACCGGTACTCGTCCCAGTCGGGGTGCTCGCCGGATGCCGAGCGGTAATAGCTCACGAGGGCCTCCACCTCGGGGCCGTGCGGGTCCGTTCCCGGTCCGACGAGCGTCACCGGGCCCTCGGCCGTGGCCCACGACCAGCCGTCGGCGCTGGTGACTTCCAGGGCGGCGCGCGGGTCACGGCGCAGATTCGCCGTCTTGGCGCGTCCCTCGGTCATAGAGACGTAGAGGAGGCCGGCCTCTTCGTCGTAGAAGGGCATGACAGGGGAGAGCTGAGGCAGGCCGTCCGACTTGATCGTGGCGAGGACACCGAGTCGGCTCTGGGCGAGCAGCGTGCGCGGGCTGAACGACGTGTCGGTCATATACGGGTCAAGTCCCGATCTGACGCCGCTATTCCCCCTGGACACACGCTCATCGCATCGCAGGGCCGGGGTCCCGCAGTCCCGCGGCTCACGGATGGGAGACTGGTCTGCCATGTGGTTTCGAGGGGATGGACGGGATCATGCGACGCCGTCAGGTGACGACGCACATCGTGACACTGGTCATGGCGGTGACCGCGACAGCGGCCGCGACGGGCTGCACCCGCCTTCTCGACGACAAGGGCCCGCTGCCGTCACGGTCCGCGGAACCGCGGCTGTCGGCGGACACGGCGGTGCGCGAGCTGACGTCCGCGCTTGCGGCGGAGGGCGTCAGGCTCGATCGGGCACCCCAGGATCAGATCGTGATCGAGTGCACCGAGCGGCTGACGGGCCGTAGTGAACAGGCCAAGGCCGGCACGGCCCTGAAGTCCGGTTTCGCCCGTGCCCGTTCCGACCACGGCTGGAGGACCGGCCCTGACATCGGCGGCGCCACCCTCACCCTGCGCAAGGGCAACTGGACGGCGGCGGCCACCCTCCTGCCCGCGACGGCGGCGTCCGCCACGACGCCGGTCACGGTCATCGTCAACCTCGTGTGCGACGGCGCCCGCTCGAAGTCCGGGACAGGCGCCTCGCCGACCCCGACCGCGTCCTGAGGGTGACGCTCTCGGGCCTCGGCTATTCGCCCGGCCGTGCCGCCTCCGCACGCAGTTTCGCGGCCCGTTCGGTCGGGTCGTAGTCCGGTCCGACGCCCTCGATCAGCAGCAGATCGCCCTCGATGTGGTCGGTCCGCAGCCGCAGAATGTCCTGGTACGGGGGCGAGTTGTACCAGGCACGCGCCTCGGCGAGGCCGGGGAACTCGATCAGCACCATGCTGCCCGGCCAGCTCCCCTCGACCACTTCGGCGGGCGGGCCGTGGATGACGAAGCGGCCCTCGAAGGGGTCGAGCGTGGCCTGGATGCGCTCCAGGTACTCGATGATGTCGGCGTGATGCCGGCGGCTGCGCAGATGCGCGAAGCCATAGGCGGGCACGGTCGGGCTCCCTCGTTCGGGTCCTCGCGGCGCAAAGACGAGGACCCGAACGTAGACCGGGGGCGGTTGAGCGGTCGATTACCTCTGAGGTAGTTGCCAGGGAGCCGCCGCGGCGTTCACGGGACAACCGCCTGGACCATGGTTCAGGAAAGGGCCCCCACGTGCGCGAGGGCCTGCTTCAGGAGGACGCCGTGCCCGCCCGGCATCTCGTTCTGGACCATCTGCGACGAAGCCTCCTCCGGGGTGAACCAGACCAGGTCGAGTGCGTCCTGCCGGGGCCGGCAGTCACCGCTCACAGGGACGATGTACGCGAGCGACACGGCATGCTGGCGCGGGTCGTGGAACGGCGTGACGCCGAGCGTCGGGAAGTACTCGGCCACAGTGAAAGGCTGCAGGGACGCCGGCACGCGCGGCAGGGCGACCGGGCCGAGGTCCTTCTCCAGATGGCGCAGCAGCGCGTCACGGACGCGTTCGTGGTGCAGCACCCGGCCGGAGACGAAGGAGCGGCTGACCGTCCCGTCCCGCCCGATGCGCAACAGCAGTCCGATGTGGGTGACTTCACCATTGTTGTCGACTCGCACCGGTACGGCTTCGACGTACAGGATCGGCATGCGGGCGCGCGCCAGTTCAAGATCGTCGGAGGTGAGCCAGCCGGGCGTGGTTTCGGTCGTATCAGACATTGGGCGATCGTACTTTCAACGTCTGCCCGCTCATGCACGCCGCTCCCGGCAACACTCCGATCGGGGGCGGACGGTCCTACACGAATTCAGGCAAAGGGAACCAGGTGGAACACCGGGTGCCGCGCCGACTCCGCGGCGAACTCCTCGTCGGTCGCATCGGGCGTCACGTCGAAGTAGGCCCGGGTGACCGGCACTTCCCGCAGGTACTGCCGCAGTACGGGGACGCTTTCCTCGGGGCCGAGTTCGACCACGCGCAGGTTCTGCGACCGGCCGCCTCGGCTCAGGCCGACCTCGCCGGCGGCGCGCGCGTTGCGTACCCAGTTGCTGACCCCGTACGCGGCGACGAGCCAGCGCTCACCGCCCGCCGACATCACGTCGACCGGGGTGGAGTACGAGCGTCCCGACTTCCTGCCCTTCACGGTCAGGATGTAGCGGTAGCCCTTGCCGATCCCCAGCCGGGTCATGGTCGCGAACACCCCGTTGACCGCGCGTGTGCCGAGTCCGACACGGTAGGACTTCGCCATGCGCCCCTCCTCCGCTTCCGGCCTGCCGTGCTCGATCCTGTCCTGAGCGAACGAGCCCTGATCGGACGCGCCCTGGTCGCCCACGTACCGAAAGCCTACGTTCTCCTGTTGTAACAGCCCCAGTTGACCATTCGAAGGCAGGCAACATGTCCGCACGCCCACCCCTCCCTCCCTTCACCCGCGAGACTGCGATCGAGAAGGTACGCCTCGCCGAGGACGGCTGGAACAGCCGCTCCCCGCAGAAGGTCGCCCTGGCCTACAGCAAGGACTCACGCTGGCGCAATCGCGCGGAGTTCATCACCGGCCGGGACGCGATCGTGGAGTTCCTGTCGCGCAAGTGGAACCGGGAGCTGGACTACCGGCTCATCAAGGAGCTGTGGGCCTTCGACGGCCACCGCATCGCGGTCCGCTTCGCCTACGAATGGCATGACGACTCCGGCCACTGGTTCCGTTCGTACGGCAACGAGAACTGGGAGTTCGACGACGACGGCCTGATGCGCACCCGCCACGCGAGCATCAACGACCTGCCCATCGAGGAGTCCGAGCGCAAGTATCGCTGGCCGCTCGGGCGCCGCCCCGACGACCACCCGGGCCTCACCGATCTCGGTCTGTGACCACGGCGCTATGCCGCGCGCCGGGATGTGACGGCGTAGCACCCCGCCGTCACGGGGATGGGACGGCGTAGCACCCCGCCGTCACGGGGATGGGACGGCGGGGGCTGCCACGTCGAGCGTGACTGTTCAAGTTTCACAGACTCGGGACGCGATCGGAACCACGCCTCGAGAACGGATGGACACACGCGGCTACGAAGGCCGGCACCCAACTGCCCATCCCAGTCCGACCGTTGGCCGTGTCCGACTCGTGGCGCCGGTGACAGCGGGCCACGCGCTCGGCTGCCGCAACGTGCGGCCGAGCCAGCGGTGGCGGGGGTGGGCCGACAGGTACAGCAGCACACGGTCTCGCCCTCGCGCCACCTGACGCCGGCGACCCGGGATCGGCGAGGAGGCCGACGGCGGACTCCGCCGAGTGGGCGGCGAGGCAGAGACCCAGTGATCCGGTTCAGTGGGGCACCGCTGTCACGGCAGCGCCGTCCCGGGCCGGCTCGCGGACGGTCGGCGCGAGGCGCCGCGGCTCGGTCGGCGTGTGCGGGGCAGAGTTCTGATCGCCGGCTTCCTGGACCGCCTCCTATCCTGGGGACGGTCCGCGGCCCGGGGCGCGTACGAGCCTGCTGGCGTGGTCCAAGTCCTGCTCGTCGGGGACCCGTTGGCGAGTGCCCCTCACGTGCCGGAGGCGGTGATGGGCGGCCTCGCGGTACGTGCGAAGTGGTCCGCGAGACCGCCCGGGTGCGCCGTCCTGTCAGGGCGCCCATCGCCGACCGTACGCACAAGGTCGTCGCCCGGCGCCCTGAGTTACGCCGTCCGGGATCCTCCGGGCGCGGCCTGCTGAGCCAGGTCCAGCTCCCCGACCACCTGGTCTTCGCTCATCTCACCGGTCAGCCGGAACCCGAGCCCTAGGTAGAACCCCTCCGGACCGCTCGCGCCGGGGTGCCAGGTGACCGTGAGGCGGGTTCCGCCGCGGCGCCGGATCTCCTCGGCCACGGACTCGACCGCGAAGCGGCCGTACCCCCGCCCCTGTTCACCGGCCGCGATGTTCAGGCGCCAGAGTCCGGAGCGCACGTCGTTGCCCGTGCCGTCCCCGGCGAAATCGATGTCGAGGAAGGCCATAAGGAAGCCGACGGCCCTGCCGCCGTCCGTGATCAGCCGGGGCCAGGCGACACCGGGATGCACGTAGGCCTCGGCGAGGGACTTCATCACGGGGGCGACCAGGTGTTCCTGGTCCGGCCGGACCTTGAGGGCTGTCGCCGTCTCGAAGTTGGCCGGGGTGATGGCCTCCAGGCGAGGCTTCGTCGTCATGCCTGCACCCTCTGCGCCCCAGGAGGGCGGATCAAGTGCTTTTCGGCGACGTATGGCGGACGCGCCGTGGGGCGGGCGGCCTCCGGTCATGCCACGGCTCCCCGTTCGCGGGGCATGTGGCTCACCAGGCCAGCATCAGCCAGGCCCGATGCGGCAGTTCCGTCTCGGCCGTGATGCCTTCCGCGCCGTGGGACACACTCGCCGGTTCCGGGGTCTTCAGCGGGTCGAGGCGGACCGACGAGGCCGCGTCGGGTGGCGTGGAGAAGTCGACGTGGGGCAGCGCGGGATCGAAGCTGCCATTGGCTATGGCGAGTCGCGTCACCCCGTCCTGGTGGGACAGGTGCGGGATCAGGTGCGGTCCGCCGCTGACCAACGGCAGCGTCGGGGCCCGTCCCTCCAGGAATCTGATGACGGCGTGCAGGACGCGCTGCCCGAAGTCGTCGCGCGGCAGGTCCGCGGGGTCGGTGGCGGCGAGTACGGCGACGCGACCTCCGAGCTCGTTCACGTATCCGCAGCTGCCGGCGCCCCACGCGTCCTCCCCCGGCGTGAGGATGTGCGTCCACACCACGGCGTCCGGATGCGGGCACAGACGGGCCAGCGCGGGCTGTGTGTTGACGCTCAGCAGCGTGCCGACGAGGTCGGACTCGGGGTGGTGGGTGATCTGTTCGAAGCTGAACGGGTCTGTCGTCTGCGCGTCCTCGCGGTCGACGACCTCGGTGACCTGGACACCGAGCAGGTCGCCGAATCCGCGCTGGGTCAGCACGTCGGCCGCGATCCCGTCGAGCAGCAGCCCGCCCGTGAGCATCTCCCGGATCTCGTCGTCGTCGAACGCCCAGGCCAGTGTGCCGAAGACGGCCTGGACCGGAGCCTTCGAGGCGGTGACCGGGATGCCGTAGCGCAGCAGGAAGTCGGCTGCCCCGCGCGGGCCGGTGCGCAGCTCCTCCAGGGTGCCGGTCCGAGTGCGGGCGCGGGCCGCCGCGTCGTGCCGGTACGGCAGCCCCACCCCGAGTGTCCGGGCCTGCTTGCTGTGGCGCCCCGAGATCCAGTCGAGGGCCGGGCGTGAGCGGCGCAGCAGCTGAGCCGTGCCGGGGAAGCGGTCGGGGCGGCCGGCCTGCATGGGGTGCACATTGAGGAACAGCGCGTCCGCGCCCGACAGTTGGGCCGTCGTCATCTCGGACCAGGTCTGCACGTCGGACTTCGACCAGGTGGTGTGCGGCCAGTTCTCGATCTCCGGCTCGGACTCGACCCAGTCGGGCCGCAGCGCGCGCTGGGATTCCAGGAGCCACATCTGGCTGCTGAGGGAGCGCGGGGCGCTGTCGCTGTACGGGGCGAAGTGCGGGCGGTGCGTGGCCCGGCCCTGGACGGCGAGGGCCTGGAACAGCGTCGGCCAGTCGCGGCCCTCGACGGAGTGGACCTCGGGCAGCGAACTCATCAGCCCGAGCCGGGAACGGCCCGCCGAACGTTCCTCGACGACCTCGCTGAGCCGCTCGGCGATCTCCGTCTGGACCGTGCGCCAGACCTGCTGGAGCAGGGCGCGCCACGGGTGCGGCGGGCCGGGTTCCGTGATCGCCCGCACGACCTCGTCGCGGGTCACGGGACGGCCGACGAGACCGGCCAGCCGGTCCAGGACGGGGGTCTCGAAACCCCCGCCCCAGTCCAGCGGGGCGTGGTTGTGGTAGCGGAAGTCGTCCTCCAGCCACAGCACGCGGAAGCCGAGTCCGGCGAAGCGTCCGTAGTGGGCGTACAGCCATTCCTGCCAGCGAGGGCAGGTGAACGAGGCTTGCGCGGCGGCGGTTCTGCCGGTGGGCGAGACCATCGGCAGGAAGCCGTGGGCGTCCTTGCGGCCGCGGTCCGCGTGGCCGGCCGTCACCCACGGATTGAGGCTGACGTCGAGTCCTGCGTCGCGCAGGATCTCGCTGACGGCGGCCGTGGTCTCGTACCAGCGGTCTTCGGCCTCACCGACGACATGGCCGTCGAACACTTCCTCCGCGGCCAGCAGCAGAACGACTTCGTCGACCCCTGCCTCCTGGCAGGCCCCGGCCAGGGCGGTGGCATGCGCGACCACCTCGGCCGGGTCCTTGCGGGGAGGAAGCTGGAACCGCAGGTGGTAGCGCGCCGGCAACGGGACTCTCCTTGTACGAGTGTGTACGAGGGCAGGCGCGGGCCGGTGGTTTCGCCGGCCCACCGCCCTGTCCGCCCATGCAGCTCCGAATCGTGACGAGGAGAGCTGATGCGGGGGACTGACGATCTGCGGACGAAGGAAAGCTATCTGCTTGAAATTGCTCGGTCAATGGAACTTTTGCGCAACTTCAAGCAGAACCTTTTGCGCAACTTCAAGCAGCACCCCGAAACGGGTCCTGGCTCCCTGCGTCACGCCAGGTCCGTCGACATGGCCAGGGCTCGGTTCCGTTCGAGTTCGCGGGCGACGAGGTCGAGCTTGGCCTCGACGCGGGCCACGGCGTCGGCGCCGAGCAGGAGGCGGAGCGGGGGTTCGGGGGTCCCGGCCAGGCCGACGACGGCGGCTGCCGCTTTGGCGGGGTCTCCGGGCTGGCGGTGATTGACGTCCGCGAGGGCTTTGCGAGTGGCGCCGGCAGTGGGCGCGTAGTCGTCGATCATGTGGGGCTCGGTGTAGAGACTCGACGCGTCGAGGAAGTCGGTGCGGAAGCCGCCGGGTTCGACGACGGTGACGTGGACGCCCAAGGGGGCGAGTTCGCCGTGCAGAGCCTCGGTGATGGCTTCGACGGCGAACTTCGTCGCGCCGTACAGGCCGACGCCGGGAGCGGTGGCGAAACCGCCGACCGAGCCGATGTTGATCACGTGGCCCGACCGCTGTTCCCGGAGCGTGGGCAGCACGGCCCGCAGAGTGGCGAGCACCCCGAAGACGTTGATGTCGAACGCGTCGCGCACGGCCGCGTCCGAGACCTCTTCCACCGCCCCGAGGAGGCCGCGCCCCGCGTTGTTGACCAGGACGTCGATGCGGCCGAAGCGCGCGAGCGCGGCATCGACCGCGGTGCGTATCGTCGCCTCCTCGGTGACGTCCAGGTCGACGGCGAGCAGGGCGTCGGACGCGTCCGGGAAGGCACGGCGCACAGCCTCGGCGTCGCGCGCGGTGGCGACGACCTCATGCCCTCGCGCCAGCGCCTCCCGCGCGATCTCCGCTCCCAGGCCGCGCGAGGCGCCGGTGATGAACCAAACAGACATGTCTCCTGCTTTCGTGAGCGTGACTGACTGCGTGTGTGCCATAGGGATGACCCGGGTCGCGGGTGCCGTCCGCGCTGTACGTGGATGCGGCTTGCGAATGCCGCTTACGGATGCGACATGCGGATGCGGTTCACGGGCGACCCGGTACGGCACGGGCGAAGGTGAAGACCGTTTCCCGTTCCTGGCCGTCGTCGGGGAGTTCCCGGTCGGCCCACCTGTCCATGACTTCCACGATCTCGTCCTTGAACTGGGCGAGTTCGGCATCGGTCATCCGCAGCCACACCTCGGCGACAAAGGGGCCGAGCGGCCAGCGCTGCTGCTCGGACTGGGGCTGATCGGCCCAGCGGCGCACCTGGTTGACCTGCCGCTCGAGGTTGAGGGACTCGGCGGCCTGCGCGACGGCCTCCCCCGCCGCGTCGTCGGCGAAGTCGACGGAAGACCACAGGAGCTTCGGCGTGGTGCGTCGCCACCACCGTTCCCGGCGGTCGCGGGCGAGTTCGGGGGCCTCCTCGATCAGCCCCGCGGCGGCCAGCGCCTTCAGGTGGTGACTGACATTGCCGACGGCTTCGCCCGTCGACTGCGACAGTGCGCTGGCGGTGGAAGGGCCGTCGAGCTTGAGCAGGTCGAGCAGACGGCGACGGACCGGGTGGGCCATCGCCGCCAGTACCCGGGAATCGGTGATCGGAGGGGCCATACGGGCGACACTACTTACACAAGAGCTCTTGTGCAATGGTTCTTGTGGGACTGTCTCAGCCACGGTGGAACAGGTCCTGCGGATCTACGCGCACCCAGCCCTGCCGTGTGGTGGGCGGGCGCGGTACCTCCCGGTGCAGGGCGCGCCATTGATGCACGAGCGCGTCGTAAATGGGCGTCGGCGAGGCGGCCCCGCCCGTGCCCAGCGGGGCAGCGTGACGCGGTCGGGGCGCAGGAACGCTTTTGCGCGGGTCGTTCATGCGCTGACCAACGACCGCGCCCTCTCCTGGCCACGCCATTGGCGAAGGATCTTTCCCAGGACACACATCCGAGCGGCAACGGATCGTCGCGCCGTCGCTCCGTCACCTGTCGCGCCTGACCGTCGGTCCGGCGCTCCGCGACCCGTCGAGCGCGAGCCTCCGCCCGGCGCTCCGCGGCACGCACCGCAGCATCGCCCGGCTCTCGGCGCGTTCCTGTTCGGTGAGCAGGTCGTCGTGGTGTTCGGGCGTACCGGCCAGGACAGGCATTTCACAGGTGCCGCAGGTCCCCTGGCGGCAGCTGCTCAGGGTGCGTACGCCGACGCGGTCGAGGGCGTCGCGGATGGACTCGTCCGGAGCGACCGTGCCGAGGCGGCCGTCACCTGCCTCGGCCTCGGATGCGCGCGGTGGCCGGCTGAGCCTGCGGAGCTCCGGCCGCCGCGCGCATCCGCGGCCCCGGGTCAGTCCTTCGCCAGCCTCATGGGAATCGCCTTCAGGCCTCCCACGATGAAGCCGCCCGCCGGTTCCAACGCCTCGGCGGGCACAGCGAGTTCCAGGTCGGGGAAGCGCTCGAAGAGGGCCGGCAGGGCGATCGCGGCTTCCATACGGGCCAGGGGTGCGCCCAGGCAGCGGTGGACTCCGTGGCCGAAGCTGAGGTGTTCTGCGCTCGGGCGGCGTGCGTCGTACTGGTCGGCGGTGTCCCCATGCTGCCGCGGATCGCGCCCGGTGGCCGCGAACGACGCCAGAATCGGCTCGCCCTTGCGGATGGTGGGGCCGTCGGGGATCTCGATGTCCTCGACGGCGAACCGGAGCGGAAGGTTGACGACGCTGGGGGCCCAGCGGAGGGTCTCCTCGATCACGTCGTTCCAGGAGAGCTTGCCCGCACGGACCAGTTCGAGCTGCTCCGGGTGCGTGAGCAGGGCGTGAACGGCGTTGCCTATGAGGTTGACCGTGGTCTCGTGGCCGGCGACGAGGACGAGCAGGAGGGTGTCTATGAGCTCCTGCTCGGTCATCCGTTGGCCTTCCTCGTCCCGGGCGGCGACCAGCACACTGGTCAGGTCCGACGCGGGTTCCTCGCGCTTCAGCGCGGCCAGCCCCTTCAGCAGCGCCTGGATCTCGACGAACGCGGCGCCCGCCTCCTGAGGGTCGACGGAGGTCATGATGATCTCGGAAAGCCGGGCCAGTTCGGCGCGGGTGTCGCCCTCGGGGATACCGAAGAGCTCGCAGATGACCTGCATCGGCAGCCGGTGCGTGAAGCTCTCGCGGAGGTCGACCACGGATCCCCGGGGCGCCGTGGCGAGTTCGTCCAGGAGGGCGGCGGTGATGCGCTCGACCGAGGGCAGCATGGCGTCGGTGCGGCGGGCCGTGAACGCCGGTGCGATGAGCTTGCGCAGCCGTCGGTGGTCGCTCCCGTAGGCAGTGAACATGTTGTTCACGCCGACCCACGTGGCCAGCCAGGACTCGTGGTACTCGCCGCGCTGCCACGCGGGCCAGTGCAGGTTGGGGTCCTTGGACACGCGTGGGTCGGTCAGCAGGTCCTTGAGCAGGCTGTGGCTGGTGATGGCCCATGCCTCGGGGCCGTCGGGGAGCTGGACGAGCGTCGCCGGGCCCGAGGCGCGCAGCCGCGCGGCCTCGGCATGGACGTCGGTGCCGGCCGGGTCGATGGCGACGGGTTGCGGTCCCATGAAGTGGCTCCTGCCTGGTCGGGATCTCGGGGTCGGAGGATGCCGCGCCCCGCGGCGCGAGAGCCCTGAGGAACCTATCCAAGATCATTTCGACTGTCGGGCAGGGATGGCCGGTTCGATGCGGCCGGGCCGCGGTCGCCGGTCGCTCGACAGCGGTTCCGGCCGGGCGGGCGCGCGCGGCACCCCTGAGTGAACCGGTCCTCAACGGGTCACGTCTTGGCCGAAAGTCAACGGCTCGACGGACGGTCAACAACCGTATAGGCACGGCCGAGTTGGCGCGGTGGGCGGACCGGAGACACCTGCCCGCGGGCGCGTGCGGGAGGCGCAGGAGCTGCTGGGGCCGAGCGACGACACCGTCGAGCGGATCGCGGCACGGAGGGGCACGGGGACCTCCGCCACACTCCGGCGACCACTTCGCCCGCGACGGGCCTACCGCCGGAGGCCGTTCGGCGGCCGGTGACACGGGCCGCACCCGGCACGATGCGCACCCCCAGGATCACTGAACCCTCACCCTAAAGCTGAGGTCGAGGCACCACTCGATGAGACCAGGCCTGGGACGGCGCGTGGGACGACAGGGCCCCGCCCGGGAGCCACCCGGGACCCGGGACCCGCCTGGTACCGCCAGTCCCAGGAAGACGGGACTCCTGGCTGATCGCAGGGTGGGGCCGCACGCTGGTGGCATGACGAAAACACTCATCACCGGAGCGAACAAGGGTCTCGGCTTTGAAACCGCCCGTCGACTCGTCGCCGCAGGCCACACCGTCTACGTGGGCAGCCGCGACGCCGAGCGCGGGCGTCGAGCCGCCGAGCAGCTCGGCGCACGCTGGGTCCAGCTCGACGTCACGGACGACGCGTCCGTCAACGCCGCCGCGAAGACGATCGAGGCCGACGGCGGCCTGGACGTGCTCATCAACAACGCCGGCATCGAGGGCCGGACCCCGGACGGAGGCGTGATCGGCGCCGCGGACGTGACCGCCGACGAGATGCGGTCGACCTTCGAGACGAACGTCTTCGGCGTCGTGCGCGTGACCCACGCGTTCCTGCCCCTGCTGCAGAAGTCCGACGCGCCGGTCGTGGTCAACCTGAGCAGCGGCCTGGCCTCGCTGGCCCGGGTCTCCGACGCGGGTACGCCGACTCACGCGTATCCCGGAGTCGCCTACCCGGCATCGAAGACCGCGGTCAACATGATCACCGTGCAGTACGCGAAGGCGTTCCCCGGCATGCGGATCAACGCGGTGGAGCCCGGCTACACCGCGACGGACCTGAACGGGCACACGGGCATCCAGACCGTCGAGGAAGGCGCCGAGATCATCGTGCGCATGGCCCAGCTGGGCCCCGACGGCCCTACCGGCACATACGTCGACGTCGAGGGCCCGCTCCCTTGGTGACGACGCGGGCCGCGCGAAGGAGACGGCCCACGGCTCACCGCCTCACACCGTCCCGTCCGCCATGGCCCGCGTGACGTCACGCCCACCACGTACACGTCGCGCGAGGTTGGCGGCGGCATCGGGCCACCCGGCGTGGCCGAAGGAGAAGCCCGCGTCGAGCAGCCGGCCCGGGACCACACGGCGGCTCTTCAGAAGGAGTTCGGTGTCCGAGCGGAGCGCGAACGCGCCGAGTTCGGCCATCCGCTTCGTTGCGGGAAGGCCCACCGGAACACCCCATGCCGCGCGTAGCGCACGCATGAAGTCACGCTGCGGCAGCGGCTCGGGGGCGGCGAGGTTCACGGGCCCGTCCAGATCGTCGCGTTCGATCAGGAACTGGACCGCCCGGGCGAAGTCACGGTCGTAGATCCAGGACACGTACTGGCCACCGCCCGCGACCGGACCGCCGAGGCCGAGCCTGGCCAGGCGCAGGAGGACGTCGACGACGCCGCCGCGATCGGGGCTCATGACCATCGCGGCGCGCAGGGCGACCTTGCGGGTGCGCGGGGTGTCGGCCCGCTCCTGCGCCCGCTCCCACGCCTCGGCGATCTCGACGCTGTAACCCCAGTAGCCCGGGACGCCGGCCTCGTCGCCGCCGAGTACGCCGGTCGTCTCGTCGTTCGGTGCGGCGAAGCTGTGGGCGTAGATGGTGGCCGTACTCATCTGCAGCCACGCCCTCGGAGGCCGCGCGGCGGCGGAGATCGCCTCGCCGACGACCTCGGCGGACCGCACGCGCGAATCCATCATGGCCCGGAGGTTGGCCTGTGTGTAGCGGCAGTTCACGCTGCGTCCGGCGAGGTTGATCACCACGTCACTGCCGTCGACGACCTCGGCCCACGGGCCCAGGGTCTCACCGTCCCAGCGGACTTCGCCCTCGCGCACGGGCCGCCGCGTGAGGACGACGACTTCGTGTCCCGCTTCGGCCAGTTCACGCTTAAGGATCGTCCCTACCTGCCCGGTGCCGCCGGGTATCACGATCTTCATGGAGCCCCCTCATCGTGTCGGCACCACTTTAGCGCAGAAATTTGAACACGTTCAAATAGGCGGTGGGGCCGGCGTGGCCTTGACGAGTTGTCGAGTCGTCGCACGTACTCCGCCCGCGCTGCGACGAAGCGGACGTCGGGCAGCTCCCGGCGAGACGGGCCTGGTCGTGCATGCGTTCAGTGCCGAGGACGGCCGCGAGGAGGCCTCGGCTCTCGCGCGGCCGACCGAAGCCGTTACAGTGGCGCACGGGCCGTGACTGGCGCTGGGGTGGAGAACCACCGGGGAGCGGCCTGACCAAAGGGTCGATGTATGCCGTGCGCCTGGGCGAATGGTCAATGACGCCTGGGAGGCGACCATGTCCCCGACACAGACAGCCCACCTCATGGACGGCACCGGTACGGCCCGGCGCCTCGTCGAGGAGTCCGCGGTCAAGGCGGCGGAGCTGGTGAGGCGTACGGGCTCGGCGCCCTGCCTCGCGACCGTACTGGTGGGCGAGGACCCCGCCTCCGTCACGTACGTCCGCATGAAGCAGGCGCGCTGCGCCAAGGCCGGTATCGAGTCGCGGCGCGTCCAGCTCCCGGCCACCACGACGACCGCGGAACTGGTCGCCGCCCTGCGCGAGCTGTCACAGGACGCGTCGGTGCACGGAATCCTGCTCCAGCACCCCGTGGGCCCGCACATCGACGAACGCTCCGCCTTCGAGGCCATCGCTCCGGAGAAGGACGTCGACGGCGTCACCATGAGCTCGTTCGGCGCGATGGCCTTCGGGCTGCCCGGGTTCGTCTCCTGCACACCCGGCGGAATCATGCGGCTCCTCGACGAGTACGACGTCGAACTCGCGGGCCGGCATGCAGTCGTCGTGGGCCGGAGCGCGATCCTCGGCAAGCCGGCCGGGATGCTGCTGCTCGCCCGGGACGCCACGGTGACGTACTGCCACTCGCGGACTGCCGACCTGAGCGCGTTCGTGCGGGAGGCGGACATCGTGGTGGCGGCGGTGGGCCGGCCCCGGCTCATCCGCGGCGAGGACATCAAGCCCGGCGCGGTCGTCATCGACGCCGGCTACAACGCGGGCAACGTCGGCGACGTGGACTTCGACACCGCGGCCGAGCGGGCCCGCCTGATCACTCCCGTTCCCGGCGGGGTGGGCCCCATGACCATCGCCGTCCTCCTGGCGCAGACGGTCACCGCCGCATACCACCAGCTCGGCGCGGACCTTGGCCGCGCGCTCGCCTGAGGGGACGGAGGTCCGCGCCCTGTGCGGTGGCGACGCCGAGGAGTCCGGCGGCCGCCACCGCGAGTGCGGCGCGCGGCAGCGGCTCGCACTCCAGCGGTGCGCACACCTCGAAGCCGATGTGCCGTACCGCCGTCTCACCGGAAGGCAGCATCTGGAGATACTCGGACCCGCCGGTTTCCTCGCGGCCCAGGAGGAATTCGACGGTCAGCAGCGTTCCGGCGGCGATCCGCGGCGATCCGGCCTGCGGTTCACCGGCGATCAGTGTGAACTCCCCCTCGTACGGGCCTGTCGGCGGGTCGGCCAGAAGCCACTGAGCGAACTCGGCGGCCCGCGCCGCGCCGTCACCCATTGGCACGCGCCCGAGGCAGGACGCCTCCAACCACCAGCCACCGTCCGCATCTGCGTCGAGGCCGATCCACAGCTCCTCGACGGGCCGGCCCGGACAGCGGGGCCCTCGCCATGCGAGGCGGAAGAGGGGACCGGTTCCGGGACGGGGACCATCCACGGGCATCGAGTGATCTCTTTCGGGCACGGGCACTCAGACCACCCAGTGCGGTCGGCGCGCGGCTGATGCCGAGGGGAGGCCCGCGGCGAGCGCGGTCGCCATGCGCTGGACGGCCTCGCGCAAGGTGTCCGCAGAGGTCGTGTACGGGATGCGCATCCGCTGCTCGAAGATGCCTGGGTCGGTGGCGAAGTGAGCGCCGCTCTCGATCCGAACGCCGTTGTCGAGCGCCCGCTCGGACAACGCGGAGGCGACCGGTTCGCCCAGGTCGACCCAGAACGACAGCCCACCGGGCGGCAGTTGCCAGGTCCAGTGCGGCAGGTGCTCGTCCAGTGCGGCGGCCAACGCCGCGCGCTGCAGCCGAAGTTGCTCAAGACGAGGTGGCACAAGCTCGTCCGACCGGTCCAGGAGGGCGAGGGCCAGGAGTTGGTCGACGACCGATCCGCCCATGTCGGTGGCCACGCGCTGGCCCGCGAGTTCGGTGACGAGCCGTGCGGGCGCGCGCAGCCAGCCGATGCGCAGGCCGCCCCAATGGGTCTTGCTCATCGAGCCGATGGTGATGACCTGGCCGGTACCTCCCTTCGCGGCGTGGGAGGCGAAGGGAGACGGGGCGGGAACGTCGAGCGCGAGGTCGGCCAGCGTCTCGTCGATGACCAGCCATGTACCGGAGCGCTCCGCCGCGCGCAGGACACGCGCCCGCTCGTGCTCGGGCATGAGGCATCCGGTCGGATTGTGGAAGTCGGGGATCAGGTAGGCCAGTTGGGGCACGACCTGACGAAGGGTCGATTCGGCGATCTCGATGTCCCAGCCGGTGTCGGTCACGGGGACGGACACGGTGCGCAGCCGGGCCCGGCGCAGGGCGTCGAGGGCGTTGGGGTAGGACGGGTTCTCGACCATGACCCGATCGCCGGGGCTGCTCAGGAGTCCCAGGACAAGTGTCAGCGCGTGCTGCGCGCCGGACGTCACAAGGATCTGCTCGGGCAGGGTGGCGAGACCGCGTCGGGTGTAGCGCTCGGCGATGGCGTCGCGCAGGTCGGGCAGGCCGTAGGGGTGGTAGCCGGGGGTGTGCGCCTGCTCGGCCAGTTGCGGGGTGATGTGCGCGAGGGCATCGACGAGCGCCTGGCGGGGCAGCCCGGGCGAGGCTCTGGCCAGGTCGATAGCCGTGTCCGGAGGGCCGAGGAGGCGCGTGATGCCACTGGGGGTGCGGCCTTCGGGCAGGGCGGTCCACGTGCCCGATCCCTGACGGCTGTGCGCGTAGCCGCCCTCGCGCAACAGGTCGTACACGGCGGTGACCGTGGTCCTGCTGGTGGCGAGGGCTGCGGCCAGTTCGCGCTCGGCGGGGAGTCTGACGTGCAGCGCGATGCGTCCGTCGAGGATGAGCGTGCTGATCGCCTGCGCGAGGTGGCGGTAGGCGGGTCTCGTGCCCGAGGCGTCAGGAAGCATCGCGGCGAGCTGACGGCTGCCCAGGGTCCGGTCCGCGCGCCCCACCCTGTCCACGGGCAGGAAGGCGCTCGCGTCAGTCAAACCATTCTCCCGAGATTGGCCATGTCATGTGGGCCAATAACTCTACAGAGTTGCCGCAATGGCCTTGAAGGCATACGACACGCAGGGCGGAGACAGGCACACATGCGGCACGAAACGGGTATGACGGACCACCCCGAGAAGGCGGCACCCCGGAGCAACGACACCGACGCGACCACCCCGCCTCCCGGGCCCGGCGGGAACCCGACGACGCCCCCGCCCCTCACCACCGGTGGCGCCGCCCGCACCACTCCCCCACTCACCTACGTACGCTTCGGCGAACGCCCGCTCCGCCGCCTGCCGCAGTTGTTCGTCGGCCTCGCCCTGTACGGATTCAGCATGGCCGTCATGGTGCGCTCCGCGCTGGGGCTGAGCCCTTGGAGCGTCCTCAACGAAGGGCTGAAGAAGCACACTTCGCTGAGCTTCGGCACACTCACCGCCGTCGTGGGCGTGTCCGTCCTGCTGCTGTGGATCCCC
The DNA here is from genome assembly GCF_055582645.1 of Streptomyces sp. NPDC107517. Taxonomy (NCBI): domain Bacteria; kingdom Bacillati; phylum Actinomycetota; class Actinomycetes; order Kitasatosporales; family Streptomycetaceae; genus Streptomyces; species Streptomyces sp. NPDC107517. Next base: position 353,539 of record NZ_JBVJPM010000006.1, read on the forward strand.
CTGCGGCAGCGGCCGACGTTCGGGACCGCCGCCAACATCGTCGTCATCGCCTTCTCGTCCGACCTCGGGCTCGCGCTCGTCCCCGCGGGCCTGGCACTCCCCGAGCGCGTCGGGCTTCTCCTCGCGGGGATTTTCGCCAACGCCCTGTCCGTCGCCGTCTACGTGGGCGCACGGTTCGGTCCGGGGCCCCGGGACGGGCTCATGACCGGAGCGGCCGCCCTGACCGGGCGTTCCATCCGCGCCGTCCGCACGTGCATCGAGATCGCCGTGCTCGCCGCGGGGTGGCTGCTCGGCGGCGGCGTGGGGCTCGGCACCGTACTGTACGCCCTGACCGTCGGCCCCGTCACGCAGTTCTTCCTGCCCCGGTTCGCCTACACGAGCCCGACCAGGACCGCACGCACGGGCCCGCCCGTCACCGGTTCCCGCACCTCTTCGTAGGGTCTGTGCGGTGAACCTTCACCATGCACCCGATCCACACCTGCCGATGCTGAACGTCCCTCAGGCAGAGCGCCTGCGGAGCCTGACGGCCGCCTACTTCCTCGCCCGTCACGGCACGCACATGACCGTGACGGGGGACGCGGTGCGCCTGGAGGGCAGGATCAGCCCGCTGTCGAACCTCGCGCAGCGGTGCCGTCAGTCCGCCGAGGAGGACTGGCCGCGGGTGGTGGAGCAGCACTTCGCCGGCCTGGAGAACTCCTCCCAGGGAGGCGAGAGCGCCACGGAGCTCCTGGAGCGGACGTGCTGGCGGCTCCTTCCCGACGACGCGTTCGCGGGCGAGACGGCCGACGGCTTCCGCTATGCGCGGCCGGTCGCCGAGGGGCTGCTCGCGGCCCTCGCCCTGGACGCACCCACCTCCGTACGGATGCTCGGCGACCAGGATGTGGCGCGCGCCGGTGCTGAACAGCTGTGGGCCGCGGGCCGGGCGAACCTGATCCGTGAGCCGGTCGAGCACGACGAATTCCGGGGCTCGCAGGGCGCGTTGATGCACTCCGTTCACGGAGACTCGTTCTTCGTCTCCAGCAAGGCGCTCGTACTTCCGGAGCTGGTACGGGAGTTGACCGGTCGGGAGCTGTCGGAAGCCGGGGCGCTCGTCGTGATGCCGACCAGGCATCTGCTGGCGTTCCACCCCATCGTGGACGGCAGCGTGGTGGACGCCGTCAACGACCTGGGCGCGTACGCCATCGGCGCCTACGAGGACGGGCCGGGCGCGCTCTCACCGCGGCTGTACTGGTGGCACCAGGGGCGGCTGGTGTCGCTCACGGTCTTCGACCACGAGGCACGGTCGTTCTCCGTGGTGCCGCCGCAGGCGTTGATGGACCTCATGAGGTCCCTGCGTGGCCAGGGCTCCGCCGACGCCACGCCGGAACCGGGATCCGACGCGCGGACGGACGACCAACTCTCCCTGGTGGTAGCCGAGTTGACGTCCCGGCTGCCTCAGTCCCCCGGGGCCTTCGGCGACGCGTTCGCGGCCTCCCTCGCTCTGAGCCACGCGCGCTGCGCCTCCGACCCCGACGGGAGCGCCCTGGAGACATGGGAGGCATGGGTCGGCGCCATGCAGGTCGGCTCGGCGCTGTTCGCCACCACGACTTCGCGGGAGAGCAGCGTCAACTGCCGCATCGGGGACGAGGTCGTGACGCTTCCGGTCACCGGCCCCGCCCCGTACGCGGACGGCCGCGCCTGGCTCAACGCCTTTTACCTCGCCGTCGTCTGCCGCGAGCGGGACCGCATGACCCAGTTGTGCCACGTTCCGCTGGACGACCTGCGCCGGGCCGCCCCCATGGACGAGTACGTCTTCCACTGGATCGACACGCTCCAGACGTACTGGCTGCAGGGCCCCATGGACGACGTAGTCCAGAAGCTGCTGGCCACCATGAACACGTCCCACCCCGACGTGGCGACCCGTACGCCTGCGGACTTCCTCAATCTGGTCGACTACCAGCCCGTCGTGCTCTTCCACCGTCTCGTGACGGGCGACCACGACGCTTTCGCGCAGGCACTCACGGAAGCTCTGGCCCATCACGAGCGCTACTGGAGCGACTCGGCGGGGCCGCACGGCCGGGTGGCCCTCGGCCCGCTCGCGCTGGCGTGCCTCGCCCTCGACTCGGAGTTCCCGGTCGACAGCAAGTCGCCATATCTGCCCACCCGCCTCCTCGACCGGGCCTGGTACGGCGAGTTCGACACGTGAGAGCGGGCTCTGGGGGCGGCTACCGCCGGGCGGCCTCGCGGCGGTAGAAGTCGAACTGCGTGACGCCGTCGTAGCCGTAGCTCTCGGGGTGCAGTTCGTGCAGCGCGACTCCACAACGGACAAGCGGGCCCAGGGACTTGGTCAGCAGTTCACCCGCCGCTGCAATGAACGCGGCCTTCTCTGCGGCGCTGTTCGTGCCGATGGTGACGGTGGCCTCGACATGGGCGTCGAGGCCACCGGTCAGCGGCCTGCCGTCCAGGTAGTAGCGCTCGGCCGGAACCAGGTCGACGTGCACGACGGTCCGCGCGCCGGACTTGCGCAGCGCCGACACGGCCAGGCCGGTCAGGCCCTCGGCGAGGGTGCGCTGGACGGCGGCGGGAAGCGCGGGGTCGGTGACGGTGACACGGATGAAAGGCATGGCTTCTCCTGAGCAGGTGGGAGGAGTGTGTCCGCCGGAGGTGGCGACACGGACCAAGCCTCACCGACCTGGCACCATTGATCCAACGCATACGTGTCATAGGTATATGAGGCCCCCGCATGAGCGTGAACCTTTCCCAGTTGAGGGCGTTCCTCGCCGTCGTCGACGCGGGGGGCTTCAGCGCGGCGGCGGCCGAACTCGGTCTGAGCCAGTCGGCGGTGTCGCATGCGGTCGCGTCCCTGGAGCGCGAGTTGGCCGCTCCGCTGCTGGTGCGGGCCACCCCCGTGCGGACCACGGCGCTCGGCGTGCGGGTCGTGCCGCACGCCCGGACCGCCGTGGCGGCGGCACGGGTCCGTGGAGCAACTCGCGTCGGACGCCGCCACGATGACGGGCACGGTTCGGCTCGCCGCCACGCCGACGGTCTGCCAGGGTCTGGTTCCCGGTCTGTTGCGGCACTGGGGCGAGGACCAGCCCCGTATCACGGTGCGCGTCTTCGAGGGGGACAGTTCCGAGATCGCCGCCTGGCTGGAGAACGGGACGGCTGATGCCGCCATCCTGATCGACCCTCCCCCGGGCCCGGGCATCCAGCTCGCCGCGGACAGCTACCGGGCCGTGCTGCCCCTGGACCATCCCCTCGCCGGAGAGCCGATCGTCGACATCCGCGACCTGGAGGACGATCCGTTCCTGATCTCGCCCAACGGCTGCGAGGACCGCATCCGGACGATCCACCGCCTCGCCGGGCTGAGGTTCACACCCGCGCACCGGGTACGGGATCTGGCGACCCTGATCAGCATGGTGCAGGCCGGTATCGGCGTGACCGTCCTGTCGGAGGTGTCCCGCTCGCTGATCCCACCCGACCTGGCGCTGCTGCCGGTGCACCCCCCAGACCTCACGCCGCCTCGTACTGACCGGGCCCCGCGCCCGCCCCTGGCACCCGGCCATCCACACCCTGGCGGACTCCGCTCTCGACCATCTCGCCCCTTCCGGTGCCACGTCGGCCGCACACGCGGGCTGAAGAATCCCGTCGAAGCCACGGACGGTGCTGATTACTGTGGCCGCATGACCCACGGGAAGACTTCATACGTGTGCCTGCCCTGCCGGGTCTCGTACAAGCAGACCCATGACCGGAGCAGGGAGCGGACCTGTCCGCGCTGTGCCGAGCCGATGATCCATGTGGGGTCGGCGTTCGCCGCGCCGCGCCGCCGGGACACGGCCGCGTGGCGGGCGCTCACGGTTCTGCTGAACGCGGGCGTGGGCTTCCACAAGAGCTGCTGCGGCGGCCCGGGCTTCCGGCCCCGCAGGCTGCGTGAGGTGCGCGAGCGCCTCGCGTACGCGGAGCGGTCCGGTGAGCCCGTCGAGCGCGCACTCAGGCGGTACGACGTGCCGTGGACCGGCGGGCCCGGTCGGCGTTGACGGGCGCCGTCGTGTCGGGCCGCGTTGGCGCGGAGCGCGACGGCCGCTGCGCCGGGGGCGAGCCGGTGACCTCCTGACGGGCCACACACTTGCTTATTGGTCGCACACTCAATAGCATCCCGGTATGCCGTCAAGCGTCCAGCACAAGCGAATTCGGAAGACGCCGGCCGCCCGATGTGCGGAAATCGTTGCGGCGGCCGCCTCGGTCGCCCTCGCGGAGGGGCTCGAGTGCGTCACTCTGCGGAGGATGGGCGAGGAGCTCGGCGTCCGCCCCGGGCTGATCAGCCACTACTTCCCCTCGGCGGACGACCTCGTGGCGGAGGCCTTCGGCAGCGCCGCCGGCTCCGAGCTCGACAGCCTACTGCCCGCAGAGCGGGCCGAGGGGACACCCACGCTGCACCTGGGGTGGTTCTTCGCGCGGGCGACGGGCGAGTCCTACGACAACATCAGCCGCCTCTGGATCAACGCGCGCCACCTCAGCCGCTACCGGCCCGTCCTGCGCGACCGGGTCGCCGAGCAGGAGGCGGCCTGGCGCGAGCGGCTCACCGGCCTGATCCGGGAAGGCGTCGACCGCAACGAATTCCGCACGGACGACCCGCATGTGACGACCATTCAGATCCTGGTGGTGCTCGACGGCCTCGGAGCGCACGCCAACACCGACACGAGCAACCGGCCCGCCGCGGTGTCGCGCCTGGCCGCCACGACGGCGGAACGTGAACTCGGCCTTCCCAAGGGGACGCTCACCCGAACCGACGCACCGCTCACGGCATCACCCACCGGTTAAGGCCTGCCGTCAATCTCCCGTCTGCCCGGCCACGTCCCGGCACGGACGCCGCGCGGCCGCCCTTCGGGCGACGACGGGAAGGTGACGGCAGGACCTGGCCCTTCCCCTCCCCGGCCACCACCCACCCGCCCTGCAAGGAGCCGCTGTGCCCACCTCGCTCGTCCTGCTCTCCGCCCGCCTGCTCGACCCGGTCACCGGCGCGTTCCTGCCGCAGACCGCCCTCGCCGTGTCCGGCGGCCGGATCTCCGCCCTGGGCGACGACCGCGGCATACGTGAGCAGGTGGACTCCTCCACCACGGTGATCGACCTCAACGGCGCCGTGGTGACACCGGGCCTGGTCGACGGACATCTGCACCCCGTCTCGGGTGCCGAGCTGACGCACGGGCTCGACCTGTCGGGCTGCACCGACGTGGCGGACGTGCGCGCGGCGCTCGCCGCCGAGGTGCGGAACCTGGCGCCGGGGGCGTGGCTGCACGGCTGGGGGCTCGACCCGAACGTCTTCGGTGACCGGCCCGTCGGGATCGCCCCCTTCGACTCCGTTCTCGACGGCGTACCGGCCCTTCTGCTGCTGTTCGACGCCCACTCCATGCTGGCCAGCCGGCGCGCGCTGGAACTGGCCGGTGTGGACGGCCCGCGCGCCTTCGACCAGGCCTCTGCCGAAGTGGTCTGCGACGAGCAGGGCCGTCCCACCGGTCTGCTGCAGGAGGACGCCGCCTGCGAGCTCGTCGAACGCGTCGCCCCGCAGCCCACGCGGGAGGAGCGGCGCGACCGGCTCGCCGCCGCGCTGCGCGCCATGGCCGCCTCGGGTCTCACCGGCGGTCACGTCATGGACGCGAACGGCGACAGCCTCGCCCTGTTCTCCGAGCTCGACGCCGCAGGTGAACTCGCGCTCCGGCTGCGGGTCGCGCCATGGTGCCAGCCCGGTACCGACGCCGAGGGAGTACGGGCGCTCATCGCACAGCAGGGCGTCGGCGGCGCGCTGTGGCGGACGGACGGCGTCAAGATCTTCATGGACGGCACCATCGACAACGGCACGGCCTGGCTGGAGCGCCCGGACTGCCACGGCGAGTCCACCCACGCCTTCTGGCCGGACCCCGAGGTCTACACGCGGATCGTCGGCGAGCTGCACCGCGCCGGAGTGCCCACCGCCACCCATGCGATCGGCGACGCCGCCGTACGCCATGTCCTCGACGCCGTCGAGAAGGCGCAGGCCACGGGCGGGCGCGGGGTGCGTCACCGGGTCGAGCACATCGAGACGGTGCCCGACGACACCCTGGGCCGGTTCGCCGCACTCGGCGTCATCGCGTCCATGCAGCCCACCCACTGCTGCGACTTCACCCGGGCCGACCACACCGACAACTGGTCGCGCCGCCTCGGTGAGGAGCGCGCGTCACGCGCCTGGCGCTGCCGCGATCTCCAGGACTCGGGCGCCACGGTGGTCCTCGGCTCCGACTGGCCGATCGCCCCGTATCCGCCGCTCGGCGTCATGGCGGGCGCGCGCCACCGCCGCCCGAGCCGTGACCTCACTCAGGACCCGCACGGACCCGAGCAGGCGCTCACGCCGCTCGAAGCGCTCCAGGGTCTGACGGTCAACGCGGCCTACGCGGCGGGCGAGGAGCACGAGGCCGGGCGGATCGCCGTCGGCTACCGCGCCGACCTCACCGTTCTCGCCGACAACCCGCTCACCACGCCGGACATGGCGCTGCCGGACCTGCCGGTGCTGCTCACGGTCCTCGACGGCCGCCCCACGCACCGCGACGCGAGCCTGTAGGCGTCCACGGGTGCGCGGAGCGGGCGGAGCCGCTCACACCGGCTCCGCGTACCAGCGGCGGTGGACGACCGGCTCCACGAGGAGCACCCCCACCGCCGCGACCGCCGCCACCGAGGCCGCCGGAAGGGAACCCCACGCTGCCGCGACCGCCCCGGCGAGCACGACCAGCGGGCGTACCAGGGTCAGCGGCCCGAGGCCGACGACCACGGCGAGGGTGCCGGCCCGGAACGGGCCCCACAGGTAGCAGCCCAGGCTCAGGGCGACGATCACCGCGTACGGCGCGAAACACAGGAGCATCCGGTGGGCGGCGGCGTCGAGTTCGGCGTAGCGCGCGCCCCGGTCCGCCGCGGCGACGAGCAGCGTCACGGCAAGGGCCGCGCTCAGGAGCAGCGCCGGGGCGCCGACCGTGAGACCGCGGCGGGCCGCGAGCAGCGCCCGTCTCGACTTGCGGATGCGGCCGTCCCGCCCGGTGTAGGCACGGAAGCCGGCGAACGCCGCGTCGATCAGCGCCAGAGCGGCGAGCAGGAAGGCGTTCACCCGGCGCCCTCCCCCGCCGAGGCCCCCTGGCGTGTCCCGCCCACGGCGTCCGCACGCCCGACCAGGCGGCCCGACGGACCGGGCCCCAGCTCGGCCCGCAGGGGCGGCAGCAGGTCCGGGCGTACGCCGATGACGGGGCGCAGCGTGGTGCAGAACGGGTTGCTGCGGCCCCGCGGTTCGTACACGAGCGGGGTCAGGCCGTCGGCGTGGGCGGCAGCGGCCAGCAGTGTCTCGTCGTCATGGGCGCGGCGGGCCGACATCACGCCGTCGTGGCGGCCCAGCGGGTCGCGCATCCGCGCCCGGTGGAAGACCCACGCGCCGATCGGGGCGAGACCGGTGGCGGCGATGTCGAAGTGGCAGAACGCGGCGGTGCCCGGCGTGGCCTGGGCGGCGAAGAAGGCGTCGAGGTCGGTGCCCCTGAAGTGGTGCAGGACGCCCGTGGACACGTACACGGTGGCGGGCTCGTCGAGGGCGAACGCGTCACCCCGTACGAAACGGCAGGGCAGTCCTTCCGCGCGGGCGAGCCTCCCGGCCTCGGTGACCAGGGCCGCGTTGAAGTCCACGCCGACCAGGTCGACTTCCGGTCCGAGGGCGCCGGACGCGGCCAGCCATCGCACCAGGTAGCCGAGCCCGCAGCCGACGTCCACCACCCGCAGCGGACCGTCGTTCCGCCCGGCTGCGCGGATCACGGCGAGCAGTGGGCGCAGGAGTTCGGCGATGCGGTCGCCGAGGCGCAGTTCCTCGCTGAGCCGCTGGAGCTCGGTGTGGACGGCGACGAGCCGGCGGTCCACGGCGAGCGGATCGAGGTTCCCGTCGTCGTCGCACGCCAGCCCGGCGGCGATACGGGCGCCGCTGCGGTCACCCGCGGCGGCGAGCCGCGCGACGACGTCGGCGCCCCGCACCGGCAGGCGTTCGCGCGTGCCGGGGTCGTGGTCCACGACCAGATCGGATATCTCGATGAGCTGCACAGGGAGAAGGTACGCGGCCGGGGAGGCCGGCGGCGCCACGCCCCGGGAGCCAGTCCGGCACGTGAGTTCAAGGACGCGGCTTCGGCCGGCGCAACGGCCGGACGGCCCCGCCCGTCCTCGGACGGACGGGGCCTGCGCTCGTCGCTACCGCGAAGCCACCTGGCCGGTGACCGCACCCGGCACCGGGGCGTAGCCGGTCGCCCGGCTGGTGAACGTGCCCCGGCCCTGGGTCCGGCCGCGCAACTGGGAGGCGTAGCCGAACAGTTCGGCGAGCGGCACCGTCGCCGTGACGACCGCGGTGCCGGCGCGCATCGCGGAGGCGGAGATCTGGCCGCGGCGCGCGGCCAGGTCCCCGAGCACCCCGCCCACGGCGTCCTCGGCCACGGTGGCCGTGACCTCGACCACCGGTTCGAGGAGCGCCATGACGCTCGCCCGGAAGGCCGCCCTGAGCGCGAAGCGGCCGGCCGTGCGGAACGCCATCGGGGAGGAGTCCTTGGGGTGCGTGGACCCGTCGGTGAGCGTGACACGTACCCCGGTGACGCGGTGGCCGCCGAGGGGGCCCTCGCTCAGGGCGTCCCCGCATCCGGCCTCCACGGCCTGCACGTAGTCCCGCGGCAGCCGTCCGCCGGTGACGACCGACCGGAACTCGAACTCCGCCGCGCCGTCGCCCGTACCGTCCTGCGCCACCGGCAGAGGCTGCACATCAAGGACGACGTGCGCGAACTGGCCTGCTCCTCCCTCCTGTTTGACATGCCGGTACACCAGTCCGGACACCCCGCGCGAGACCGTCTCCCGGTAGGCCACCTGCGGCCTGCCGACGCCGACCTCCAGGCCGTGGGCCCGGCGGATCTTCTCGACCGCCACCTCCAGGTGCAGCTCGCCCATGCCCGAAAGCACCGTCTGGCCGCTCTCGAGGTCGGTCCTGACCACGAGCGAGGGATCCTCCTCCACGAGTCGTGCCAGCGCGGACACCAGCCGGGCACTGTCGGCGTTCCTGCGTGCCTCGACCGCCACGGAGACGACCGGTTCGGCCACCGTGGGCGGTTCGAGGACGACAGGCGCGTCGGGCGCGCACAGGGTGGCGCCGCTGCGGGCGGCCTTCACGCCGGCCACCGCGACGATGTCACCGGCCACCGCGTGGTCGACCTCGGTGTGCCGGTCCGCCTGGACGCGCAGGATCCGGCCGATCCGCTCCGTACGCCGTGCGCCCGCATCCCACACCGCCTCTCCTCTGTGAACCGTTCCCGAGTACACCCGCAGATAGGTCAGACGCCCACGAGGGGTCGCCTGCACCTTGAACACCAGCGCGGCCAACGGCGCCAGCGGATCGCAGACTCGCTCCTGCTCGTCGTCGCCGACGGCACCGCGGACCGCCGGCACGTCGAGCGGTGACGGCAGGTAGGCGACGACCGCGTCGAGGAGCGGCTCGACACCGCGGTTGCGGTACGCCGAGCCGCACAGCACGACGACGCCCTCACCGTTGCGCGTCAGATCCCGCAGTGCCGTGGTCAACGTCCCCGCGGACAGGGCCGATCCGTCGCAGAACTCCTCCAGTGCGTCGGGATGGAGCTGCGCCACCGTCTCCTCGAGGAGTCGTCTGCGCCGCCGCGCCTCCTGGAGCAGCTCTGCCGGTACCGGCTCCTCCTCGTACGTGTCGCCGCCCTCTCGCCACACGAGAAGGCGCATGCGGATGAGGTCGACGACACCGGTGAACGCGTCCTCGCGGCCGACCGGCAGCTGGACCACCATCGGTACCGTGTCGAGGCGCCGGCGCATCGACTCGACCGCCGTGTCGAGGTCGGCACCGGCGCGGTCGAGCTTGTTCACGAAGGCGATCCGCGGCACACCGTGTCGGTCGGCCTGACGCCAGACCGACTCGCTCTGCGGCTCGACGCCCGCGACGGCGTCGAACACCGCGATCGCGCCGTCCAGCACGCGCAGGGAGCGCTCCACCTCGTCGGCGAAGTCGACGTGGCCCGGGGTGTCGATCAGGTTGACCCGGTGACCGTCCCAGGCGCAGCTGACCGCCGCGGCGGAGATGGTGATGCCCCGTTCGCGTTCCTGGACATCGAAGTCGGTGACGGTGGTGCCGTCGTGGACTTCGCCGCGTTTGTGGGTGGCGCCGGTGACGTAGAGGATCCGTTCGGTGACGGTGGTCTTGCCGGCGTCGACGTGGGCGAGGATGCCCACGTTGCGGACGGCGTTCAGGGGGTCAGTGTCATGACGGTGCAGGTTGGTACGCACGCCTGTGGCCTTTCGGGTGGCTTTGCACAGAGGCAGCGCGATTGCCGGACGTACGACGCAACGGGCCCTGCCGAAGGGTCGGTTCAGGGGCGTGCGGACACGTGAGGTGTCAGATGTTCGTCGCGGGGGTCCGGTACCGGCCGCGCAGCCGGTGCCGGGCACACCGAGACACCAGGATCACCTCGAACCGTGACCGGGGAACGACGACAGCGGTGCGGTGACGCACGGCCCGGCTCCCCTCACTTGTCACGGCACGCGCTGCGACGTGGGGCAGCGGCGTGAATACGTGGCGAGTGTAGGGAACCGGGCCCGTGCCGGACACCCGATTAAATGCGCCAGCAGGCGCAGCTCTCAGGGATGCATCCGAGCCCCCTTGAGGACCTTGTCGACGGCGTTGCGCGGGCCGTAGACGGCCATGCCGACCAGGTCCAGCTGGTCGGCGGGCACTGCCCGGACCGCCGCACGGTTGTCCCTGTCGTTGCCCGTACCGAACAGCTCCGCCGTGAACACCGCTGTCGGCAGCGAGCGGGACAGGGCGCGTCCGTGCGCCGTGCTCAGGGTCTGCTTCGGCCCCTCGAAGACCAGCACCGGCTGGCGGAACATCGGCAGGTAGGCGGTCGCGTCGGCGTCCTCGTACGGGGCTCCGACCACCTCGGGCGCCGCCGTACCGAGCCCGCTGACCAGGAACGCGGTCACGTTGAGCCGCTGCCAGGGCTCCAGGTCGTCGCGCAGCAGGACGGCGATCTTGGTGTCGAAGCGGACAGGCGCGCGGCTGGGAGGCGCATCCGTTCCGGCCGGGGTCGGCTTCGGCGTCTGCATCGCGGCGTCGGTGGGGGTCTCGTCCATCGTTCTCATGCTTCGAGACTGCGCTGTCCGCCCCGGTCAGGTCTTGTACGTTCCTTGCATGGTGCCCCGGCCGGAGATCTCCGCATGGCGCCCGCAGGTCGCGGGTGTGGTGGAGGTGTTCCACGCCCACTTCACCGAGCACGAGTACCCCATGCACGTCCACGACGCGTGGACGCTGCTGATCGTCGACGACGGCGCCGTCCGTTACGACCTGGACCGCCACGAGCGCGGCACGCCGAACGACACCGTCAGCCTGCTGCCGCCGCGTGTCCCGCACAACGGGTCGCCCGCCACCGCACACGGCTTCCGCAAGCGCGTCCTCTACCTCGACACGACGCAGCTCGACGAGTCCTTCATCGGTGCGGCGGTGGACGGCCCCGATCTCACCGACCCCGTCCTGCGCACCCGGGTCGGCCAGCTCCACAGCGCGCTCGAGCACCGGGGCGACGAGTTCGAGGCGCAGAGCCGCCTGGCCCTGATCGGCGAACGGCTGCGCACCCACCTGCGCCCCGGCTCCGCCGACACCGCGCGGCCCGGCCGGGGCGTCGCCCACGACCTGCGGGACCTTCTGGACGCACGGCTCCTGGACGGCATCGCCCTGGACGAGGCGGCGCGGCTCGTCCACGCCCACCCGACCCATCTCGTACGCGCCTTCAGCGGCGCCTTCGGCATCCCGCCGCACCAGTACGTGATGTCCCGCCGCGTCGATCTGGCCCGCCGCCTGCTCCTCGACGGGCAGCCGCCGGGCGAAGTGGCGACCGCCGCCGGCTTCTACGACCAGTCGCACCTCACCCGGCACTTCAAGCGTGTACTCGGCACCACCCCTGGCCGCTACGCCCGCACCGCGCCCTGAGCGCTTCGGGTGCTTTTAGCGGGTGTTGTCCACGTTCGCGGAACCACTTCCCCCTACCGTCGTTGCACGGATGCCGCCGGGCGCCGATGCCGGGCCGCGACGAGACCCTGGGAGTGAGCGTGAAGGTTGTCTGTGTCGGTGGAGGTCCCGCCGCCCTGTACTTCTCGATTCTGCTGAAGCTCCAGGCCCCTTCGCACGACATCACCGTCTTCGAACGGAACCCGGAAGGCTCCACCTACGGCTGGGGCGTCACGTACTGGCCGGACATGCTGGAGCGGCTCCGACAGCACGACCCGCACTCCGCCGCCGCGATCAGCGAGGGGTCGCTCCGCTGGCGTGACGGGGTCGCCCATGTCGGGCGGCGCACCACGACCCACCAGGGCGACGAGGGCTTCGCCATCGGCCGGCACAGGCTCCTCGACATCCTCGCCCGCCGCGCGGAGTCCCTCGGCGTCGCCATCGAGTACGGCCACGAGATCCCGGACCGCGAACAACTGCCCGACGCCGACCTGGTCGTGGCCGGCGACGGCGCCAACAGCCGGATGCGCGACCGCCACGCCGGCCACTTCGGCACGCAGACCACCCTGGGCAGCAACCCGTACCTCTGGCTCGGCACGACCAAGGTGTTCCGCTCCTTCACCTTCGCCTTCGCGGAGACCGCGCACGGCTGGATCTGGTGTTACGCCTACGGGTACAGCGACGAGCACAGCACCTGCGTCGTCGAGTGCTCCAAGGCGACCTGGCAGGGCCTCGAACTCGACCGCCTGCCCCAGCCGGAGGCCCTGCGCCGCCTGGAGGAGATCTTCGCGTCGCTCCTCGACGGCCACCCCCTCGTCGGCCGCACGGACCTCGGCGGCCCGGCTCCCTGGCAGACCTTCCGCACCCTCACCAACCGGACCTGGTCGCACGGCAATCTGGTGCTGCTCGGCGACGCCGCGCACACCACGCACTACTCCGTCGGCGCGGGCACGACGCTCGCGATGCAGGACGCGATGGCGCTGGCGAGGTCCCTCGCCGAGGCGAAGACGATCCGGCCGGCGCTCTCCCGCTACGAGCAGACGCGCAAGAGCGAGCTGCTGTCCGTGCAGAGCGCGGCCCGGCACAGCGCCCAGTGGTACGAGAACCTCCCCCGTTACATCCATCTCCCGCCGGCCCACATGTTCGCCCTGCTCGGCCAGCGGCACTCCCCGCTGCTCCCCCACATCCCGCCTCAGCTCTACTACCGGATCGACCGGGCGGCCGACCGGTTGCAGTCGCTGCGCAGGCTCAAGCAGTGGCTGGGGCCTCGACTCGCCCGCACCCTCCAGCACCACAACTCCGCGCGTGGGTGAGGAACTTCGGGTCAGAACCGGGTGATCACGACGGCCGTGTCGTCGGAGCTGCCGCCGCGCGGGATCAGCTCGGCGAGCACGGAGTCGGCGAGGCGTTCCGCGTCCGCCGACACGAGGGTGGCGGCCACCGCGCGTTGGACCGCGGGGTGCCCGGACACCCCACGGTCGAACGACCAGGGCGTCCCAGCCGCAGGGGCCGGAGCTCCGATTACGTCATCGGCGGCGTGTCCGAGGGGCGGACCGCCGGGCCGCCGTCAGTGGTGCCAGGCGCGCCCGCCCGTGTTGTGGATGAAGCGCTGAAGCACCTTGAGGGTGGTCAGATACTCCTCGTCCGAGACGCCCGCGTGCCGCTCGGCCCACAACTCCCCCTGGAGCGCGGCCAGTTCGTCGAAGGAATCCTTACCCGCCGCCGTCAGCGAGAGCCGCCCCGCGGCGTCCTCGGTGAGCCAGCCGCGGGCGATCGTCGCGTCGATCTCCTCCGCCAGGACGGCCTCCCCCGCGTCGAGGTAGCCGCTGAGGGTTTCGGACACATCCCCCCGTGTCTTGGCGTGTTCGGCCCGTGCGACCTGCGCGAGGACCCACCACTGCGGCTGAGTGGTGCCCTTCTCCGCGAGGGCGCCCCTGGTGCGGGTGACGACGGCCTTGTAGGCGGCCCAGGCCCAGTAGCCGATGGGCTGCTCGATCAGTTGCGCGTCGTTGTGCGAGTACTCCATGGCTGGTTCGCTCCGTCCGCCGAGTACGTTCCTTCGGCACTTCCGAGCCTAGAAGCTCAACCATGCTTGAGGTCCAGGGCCCGCGACGCAGAAGACCGCTCCGATTTCGGATCGCGCGCGGCGGCCGCGCCCTGGCACCCTGCTGTCATGAGCGATGCGGAAGTGCTTCTCCTCGGTGGACGGGCCGGTGTCGGCAAGACGACCGTGGGCTGGGAGGTGTCGGCCCTCCTGCGCGCCATGGAGGTGTCGCACGCCGTGATCGAGGGCGACTTCATGGGTCAGGTGCATCCGGCGCCGCAGGGCGACCCGCACCGGGCCTCGGTCACCGAGGACAATCTGACGGCCGTGTGGGGCAACTTCGCCCGGCGCGGCTACCGCCGCCTCATCTACACGAACACGGTGAGCGTGCTGCCCGAGACAGCCGGCATGTTCGAACGTGCGATGGGAGCGGGCGTCCGGATGGTACGGGTGCTGCTCACCGCCTCCGACACCACCGCCGGAGAGCGGCTGACCGCCCGCGAGCTCGGCTCGGAGCTGGAGACGGAGCTGCGGGGCAGCGCCCGCAAGGCGCGACTCCTGGACGAGCGGGCACCCTCGGACACCGTGCGGGTGGCGACCGACGGGCGGACGGTCACCGACATCGCCCACGAGGTACTGGCGGCCACCGGCTGGGCCGACCGGCAGCCTGTCACCGGGTGGACCTAGGGCCACCTCTCGTCCTGATCACGCCGGGCTCGCGGGGCCAGGCACCGCTCCCTGGCCCTGCCGGATCCGGACGAAAGGCCCTAGCCGACCGTGCCCGAGCGTGCCAGCCAGCGGCCCCCGTGGCGTGACACCTCGATGGGGCGGCCGAAGCACTCCGTCATCCGGGCGGCCGTCAGCACCTCGTCGGCCGGGCCCCCCGCGAGAACGCGGCCGTCGCGCAGGAGCAGCGCGTGGCCGATCGCCGGCGACAGCTCCTCCAGGTGGTGGGTGACAGTGATGGTCGCCAACTCCCGGCGCCCCTCGGCGAGTTGACGCATCGTGTCGATGAGGTCCTCGCGCGAGGGCAGGTCGAGCGCGTTGAAGGGCTCGTCGAGCAGCAGCAGGGACGGGTCCGCCATCAGCGCGCGGGCGATGAGAACACGGGCCCGCTGGCCGCCGGAGCAGACGCCGTAGGGCCGGTCGGCGAGTTCCTTGATGTCGAGTTCGGCCAGGAGCATGTGCGCGCGCTCGCGCACGTCGGCGTCGTACTTGCGCCACAGCGGCTGCACGGTGCCGGTGTGCCCGGTCAGGACGACGGCGTGCCCGGTGAGGTCCTGCGGTACGCGCTGCGCGCTCGACACCAGGCCGATGTGCGCGCGAAGTTCGCGTACGTCGACCTTGCCGAGGCGGTGGCCGAGGACCTCGACGGTGCCGGTGGTGGGGTGCATCAGGGCGCCGATGAGACGGAGCACGCTGGTCTTGCCGGCGCCGTTGGCACCGAGCAGGGCCCAGTGTTCGCCTGAGCGCACCGTCCAGTTGATGTCGTCGAGGATGACCTGGCCCGTCGTGAACCTGCGCACGCAGGCCCCGTCGAGGGCGGCGACGATCCGTCCGTTGCTCACTGACGCCTCCTGTCGAATGGACCGGCACAGGTTAGCTGCACACGGCATTCAAATGCGGAGATGTCCAGTTCGTGGACCGCGGACCGTGGTCAGGGGCTCTTGACGGTGGCGGGTGGCACCTCCGCGTCGCGCTGCGCGCCAAGGCGCTCCAGGAGGCGGTCGAGCCGGCACGGCGTCCACCCACGCGTACAGGTCCGGACGTCCCGGCACGCCCGCCGGGCCCAGGGCACGGGCGACGGCCGGGGCGCCGACCCCTTCTCGTAGGGTCGTCACCACCAGTCACCGCGCGCACAGCCGAGGAGAAGCTCGTGACCATTGCCTTCGACGACGTACGGGCCGCGGCCGACCGCATCGCGGGGCACACCCGCCCGCTCGTGCCGGCTCCCCTGGGCGACGGGGCGTTCGACGGTGCGTTCGGCGAGGCCGAAGGGTGGCTGGCGCTGGAGTTCATGCAGCACACCGGGTCTTTCAAGGCGCGCGGCGCCTTCAATTTCGTGAGCAGCCACCTGGCGGCGGGCCTGATGCCGGACGCGGGCGTCGTCATCGCTTCCGGGGGCAACGCCGGGCTCGCCTGCGCCTGGGCCGCGGCCCGCCACTCGGTCCGGGCCACCGTGTTCGTCCCCGAGACGGCGCCCGCCGTGAAGGTCGACAGGCTCAGGCTCCTGGGCGCCACGGTCCGGCAGGTCGGCTCGGAGTACGCGGAGGCGCTGGCGGCCTCGCAGAAGTACGCGGCCGAGAGCGGCGCCCTGGAGTCGCACGCGTACGACCACCCGCTGATCGCGGCCGGCGCCGGCACGGTCATGGAGGAGATCGTCCAGGCGCTGCCCGGCGTCGACACCGTCCTGGTGTCGGTGGGCGGCGGCGGACTGTTCACGGGGATCGCCGTGTCGGCGCGGGAGCACGGCGTGCGCGTCGTGGCCGTGGAGCCGGAGCGCTGCTGCGCCCTGCACTCCGCTTTGCGGGCGGGCGCCGTGGTCGACGTCCCGGTCGACTCGGTCGCGGCGGACTCCCTCGGCGCGCGCCGCACCTCCGAGATGGCGCTCGAATGGGCGCGCCAGGACCACGTACGGTCCGTTCTCGTCACCGACGAGGCGATCGTGTCCGCACGTCAGGCCCTGTGGGACGACCGGCGGCTCGCGGTCGAGCACGCGGCGGCCACGGCGCTCGCGGCGGTGACCTCCGGCGTCTACACGCCCGCACCCGGCGAGCGGGTCGCCGTGATCCTGTGCGGCGCGAACACGGACCCCGCCGACCTGACGCGGAGCGCACACCTGCGGTCCTGAGCGTGCGCCCCCACGGGCGTTCCAGCGCAAACCCGGGCGATCGAACCTACGATGGGGTTCTCCGGCCGCTCCCCCGCGCACGCTCGCGGGGACCGCCGCCGGGCGAGACGCCGATGAGTTCGGGGTGGAAGACGCAATGGCACAGGCCGCAGGCCCAGCGCGCACCGTCATTCTGACCGTGGACGACGACCCGGGAGTCTCCCGCGCCGTCGCCCGGGACCTGCGGCGCCGCTACGGCGAGTCGTACCGCATCGTCCGCGCGGAGTCCGGGGCGTCGGCCCTGGACGCGCTGCGCGAGCTCAAGCTGCGCGGCGACCTCGTGGCGGTGATCCTGGCCGACTACCGGATGCCCGAGATGAACGGCATCGAGTTCCTCGAGCAGGCCATCGACATCTATCCGGGCGCGCGCCGGGTCCTGCTGACCGCGTACGCCGACACGAGCGCCGCCATCGACGCGATCAACGTCGTCGACCTCGACCACTACCTCCTCAAGCCCTGGGACCCCCCGGAGGAGAAGCTCTATCCCGTCGTGGAGGACCTGCTGGAGACCTGGCGGGCCACCGACCGCAAGCCGGTGCCCACGACGAAGGTCGTCGGTCACCGGTGGTCGGCGCGGTCGTCGGACGTACGGGAGTTCCTCGCCCGTAACCAGGTGCCGTACCGGTGGTACTCGTCCGAGGATCCGGAGGCCCGCTGTCTGCTGGCCGCCGCCGGTGAGGACGGCTCGCGGCTCCCCCTCGTGATCACCCCGGACGGCACCGCGCTCGTCGAACCCGAGGACGCCGAGCTGGCGGCGCGGGTGGGCCTGGCCACGACGCCGACGGCCGACTTCTACGACCTGATCGTCGTCGGCGGCGGCCCCGCGGGGCTCGGCGCGGCCGTCTACGGCGCGTCCGAGGGGCTGCGGACGGTGCTCGTGGAGCGCTCGGCGACCGGCGGACAGGCCGGCCAGAGCTCACGGATCGAGAACTACCTCGGCTTCCCGGACGGCGTGTCCGGGTCGCAGCTCACCGAACGGGCCCGGCGCCAGGCCGCGAGGTTCGGCGCCGAGATCCTCACCGCCCGCGAGGTGACGGGCCTGGAGGTGAACGGCGCCGCGCGCACCGTGCTGTTCTCGGACGGCTCCGCCGTCTCCGCGCACAGCGTGATCCTCGCGACCGGTGTGTCGTACCGGCAGCTGGACGCCCCGGGCCTCGCGGGACTCACGGGGTGCGGGGTCTTCTACGGTTCCGCGCTGACGGAGGCGAGCGCCTGCCAGGGGCACGACGTGTACATCGTCGGCGGCGCGAACTCGGCGGGACAGGCCGCCATGTTCCTGGCCAGGGGCGCCAAGTCCGTCACCCTCCTCGTGCGCGGCCCGTCGCTGTCCGCCTCGATGTCGCACTATCTCGTCCAGCAGATCGAGGACGCGCCCCACATCTCCGTACGCACCGGCACCGTCCTCGAGGCCGCCCACGGCTCCGGTCATCTGGAACAGCTGACCCTGCGCGACGTGGCGACCGGTCACACCGAGCTCGTCGACGCGCAATGGCTGTTCGTGTTCATCGGGGCGGCGCCGCTGACCGGCTGGCTGGAGGGGACGGTGCTGCGGGACGGGCGGGGCTTCATCATGGCCGGTCCCGACCTGACCCCGGACGGACGGCCGCCCGCGGACTGGGATCTCGACCGCCCGCCGTACCACCTGGAGACCAATGTCCCCGGCGTGTTCGTGGCCGGGGACGCGCGCTCCGAGTCCGCCAAGCGCGTCGCGTCCGCCGTCGGAGAGGGAGCCATGGCCGTCATGCTCGTACACCGGTATCTGGAGCAGTCGTGAACGGGCGCCGGGTTCCGTGCAGCCGCCAGGAAATGGGCTCGCTGTTCCTGTTCGAGAAGCTCGACGCGGACCAGCTCGACCGGCTGTGCCGCGAGGGCCGCGTGGAGGCCTACGATCCCGGGCCCGTGTACGCGGAGGGCGATCCGGCGACCTGCTTCTACGTACTCCTCGAGGGCGAGCTCGTGCTGTCGCGCCGCGTCGGCGCCGACGACGTCGAGGTGAACCGGAGTTCCAGCCGCGGTGTGTACTCGGGCGCCTTCCAGTCCTATCTCGGCGATCGCGCCCCGCAGACGTACAACAGCTCGATGCGGGTCACGGAGCCTTCGCGGTTCTTCATCCTGCCCGCGGACACCTTCGCGGCCGTCGTGCGGGAATGGTTCCCCATGGCCGTCCACCTGCTGGAAGGGCTCTACTTCGGCGTCCGGAGCACCCAGCAGAGGATCGGGCAGCGGGAGCGGCTCCTTGCGCTCGGCTCACTGTCGGCCGGGCTCACCCACGAACTCAACAATCCGGCCGCTGCGGCCGCGCGGGCCACGTCGTCGCTGCGGGAGCGGGTCGCGGGCATGCGGCACAAGCTGGGCGCGATCGCCGCGGGCCCGTACCGGCGGGCCACGCTGGAGACGCTCATCGAGATCCAGGAGCGGACGGCCGACCAGGTGGCCAAGGCTCCCGCACTGACCCCCCTTGAGACATCCGACCGCGAGGACGCCCTCACGGACTGGCTGGACGACCACGGGATCACCGCCGGCTGGCAGCTGGCGCCCAACTTCGTCCAGGCGGGCCTCGACATCGACTGGCTCGACCAGGTCGCGTCGGCCGTCGGCGAGGAGACACTCGAAGGCGCCGTGCGGTGGCTGAACTACACGGTCGAGACCGAGCTCCTCATGAACGAGATCGAGGACTCCACCGCGCGGATCTCCCACCTCGTCGACGCGGCCAAGCAGTATTCCCAGCTGGACCGGGTCCCGTCCCGGTACGCCGACGTGCACGAACTGCTCGACAGCACGCTGATGATGCTCTCCGGGAAGTTCGGCAACGGCATCAAGGTCGTCAAGGACTACGACCGCACACTGCCCGAGATCCCCGCCTACCCCGGCGAGCTCAACCAGGTGTGGACGAACCTGATCGACAACGCGGTATCGGCGATGAACGACGCGGGCGGCGAGGGCACGTTGACCGTGCGCACCGCGCTCGATCGTGACCTTCTGCTCGTGGAGTTCCGTGATACCGGGCCGGGAATCCCCGCCGACATCCGTGACCGCATCTTCGACCCGTTCTTCACCACCAAGCCGGTGGGCGAGGGGACCGGGCTCGGCCTCGACATCTCGTGGCGCATCGTCGTGAACAAGCACCACGGCCAACTCGAAGTGCACTCGGAGCCCGGAGACACCCGCTTCCAGGTGCATCTCCCCCTCACGTCCGCGAACTCCGACCCGGAACCCGTACCCGACCCCGAACCCCCTCAGGAGCCTTCATGAGTACCCTGAACGGAATCGACCCCTCGGTCCCGCCCAGCGGCACCGGCTGCGCCGAGTGCGACGCGCTCGGCGGCTGGTGGTTCCATCTGCGGCGCTGCGCGCAGTGCGGCCACATCGGCTGCTGCGACGACTCACAGGGCAAGCACGCGACGGAACACGCCAAGAGCAGCGGGCACCCGGTGATCCGCAGCTTCGAGCCGGACGAGAGCTGGTTCTGGGACTACAACACGTCCTCGCTCATCGAATCGGGTCCCGAACTCGCGCCTCCGGTCAGCCACCCCGCGACGCAGTCGACCCCCGGCCCTGCGGACCGAGTCCCTTCGAACTGGACCGAGTTGCTGGGCTGAGGGGTTCCCTGGACGGAAGCACTGCGGATCAGGCCCGCCCCGGGGCCGTGAACGTCACGTCCGCCGAGTGCGTCGTCGACCCCGGGCGGCTCCACAAGGTTTTGCGCCCTCCCGTGCCTGTGTTCCACTGACGTCGGATGCCGATCAGGCCTCTGACGTGGGCGTGGGAGCCGACGCCCCATGATCGACAGCAGGGAGAGGTTCGATGACGACGACCGCGAAGCCGAGCGTGCAGCACGAGGACGAGCAGGTGCGGGTGACCCGCTGGGACTTCGAGCCCGACACGCGTACCGGCCGCCACGCCCACGAGCACGACTACGTGGTCGTGCCCGTGGTGGACGGCCGGATCAGCGCGTTCGCCCCTGACGGCACGGTGACCGAGTCGCAGCTGCGCGCGGGCGAGTCCTACGCGCGCCCGGCGGGCGGCGAGCACGATGTCGTCAACACGGGCGGCACATGGCTGGCGTTCGTCGAGATCGAGCTCAAGGGAACATCGAAGGCCTAGGGTTCTTCGTCTGGATCAGGCCGGATCAGGGAGCGGGGCCATGGCGGTCCCCCTGTTCGAGCGAAGCCGAGAACTTGAGGCAGTGCGTGCCGGGCCCCGCGAGCCCAGCTTGATCCAAACGAGAAGCCCCTAGGGCTCGGTCGGACACCTGACGCCGTTCACTTCACGAGGTACTTGCACCCCGCGATCGACTTGCCGTCCTTGTTGTCCGCGACCTGCTTGCCGTCGACCTTGATGACGCAGGCTGCCGGCTCGAGCTGACCGTCCGAGCCGGTCACCGAGCCGGGGACGACCGACACCAGGCTGCCGACCTTCAGTTCGGCGCCCTTGACGGTCAGTCGGGTCGTCTTCGTCCAGGGCAGCTTCACCTGCTCCGTCTTGCTGTCGCCGGCCGTCCACAAGACCTGCGTACTGCCCTGTCCCCGCACCTCGAAGGTCACTTCGCGGGTCGCCTGCTGACCCCCGGCCGGCTTCGAAGCCGCGTGCGTCGGGGCCTTCGACGTGTCCTGCTTCGCCCCGGCCTCCTTGCCGTCTCCCCCGCCGCTGCCGCACCCTGCCAGCAGAGCGGCTGTCGCCACGACCAGAGCAATACCGGTTACTGTCCTGCGCACGTTTCCTCCGTGATCCCCGTACAACTCAGCAGTTCGGCCCGGGCACCACTCGCCCGGGCCGAACTGCTGAGCATACTGGGGCGCCCGGGACGGTCACCCGGTGCGGGAGCCCGTCCGTCCGCATCTCGTGCACCCGTCATGGCTCTGGGCCTAGGAAGGTTCGGGCCCCGGCGCTACCCTCCGCGCATGATTTCGACCGCTGTCTGGGGTACCGGAAATGTCGGGCGCGCGGCCATCCGTGCCGTCGAGGCCCACCCGGCGCTCGAGCTCGTCGCCGTGCTGGTCCACGACCCCGCGAAAGTCGGCCGCGACGCGGGCGAACTCGCGGGTCTCGGCCATGAGTTGGCAGTGAGGGCGAGCGACGACATCGCTGCGGTGCTGGCCGCCCGGCCCCGGGCCGTCGTGTACGCGGCCTCCGGCGACATCCGCCCCGACGACGCCCTCGCCGACATCGCCCGGGCCCTGCGGTCCGGCGCCGTTGTCGTCTCGCCCGCCCTCTATCCGCTCTACGACCACCGAAGCGCGCCGCCGGAGTTCCTGGATCCGATGGTGGCCGCGATCGCGGAGGGAGGCGGCTCCCTGTTCGCATCCGGCGTCGACCCGGGCTGGGGCAACGACGTCCTGCCGCTCCTCGTCAGCGGGCTCGGCAGCACCGTCGACGCGATCCGCTGCCAGGAGATCTTCGACTACTCGACGTACGACCAGCCCGACTCGGTACGGCTCCTGGTCGGCATGGGCCAGCCGATGGACTACGACCCTCCTATGCTGTGGGACACCGTTCCCACCATGGTGTGGGGCGGGCAGATACGGCTGATGGCGCGGGCGCTCGGGGTCGAACTCGACGAGATCCGCGAGACGTTGGACCGCCGCCCGCTCGACGCCACGGTGAGCACGCGCACGATGGGCGACTTCGAGGCCGGCACCCAGGGCGCCGTGCGGTTCGAGGTACAGGGCATCGTCGGGGGCGAACCCCTCATCGTCATCGAGCACGTCACCCGCATCCACCCGTCCTGCGCACCGGACTGGCCGACGCCGCCCGACGGCACGGGGGCGCACCGGGTGGTCATCGAGGGCCGTCCGCGCATCGAGGTCACCGTCGAGGCCGGGGACGAGGGGGAGAACCGGTCCGCCGGCGGCAACGCCACCGCGGTCGGCCGCCTCGTGAACGCCATCGACTGGCTCGTGGACCAGGCCCCGGGCCTGTACGACGCGCTCGACGTCCCGCTGCGCCCCGCAGTCGGAAAGCTCGGCCATCGCGGAAGGAAGCAACGATGATCATCGACATCCCCGAGGGACAGGAACCGATCGGTTACGTCTGGGGGGACATGGTCCCCGGCATCGGCACGGCGGCCGCCAACTTCTCGCTGTCCGTGTACGCCCATACGACCCTGGGGCTGCGGGAGTTCGAGGCGGCCCGGCTGCGGATCGCGCAGATCAACGGGTGCCAGTTCTGCCTGGACTGGCGTACGGACCGGGACGGGGAGAAGGTCGAGGATTCGTTCGCGGACGCGGTGACGGAGTGGCGTACCAGCGACGCCTTCGACGACCGCACCCGGCTCGCGGCGGAGTACGCCGAGCGGTACGCGCTCGATCACCACGGCCTGGACGAGGAGTTCTGGGCCCGGATGACCGCGCACTACAGCCAGGTCGAGATCGTGGAGCTGAGCATGAGCATCGGTTCCTGGCTGGCGTTCGGCCGGCTCAACCACGTGCTGGGCCTCGACACCACGTGCGTACTGCCCACGGCCTGAGGCGCGGGGCCGCGGCCGGCCCCCGCGCTGAGCGCCTGCTATCGCAGCGTCGTCCCTCCCTGCGGAGCAGGGAGGTCTGGTCCTTCTGGACTCCCGGTGCGGAGCTTCATGGCTCGCCTCCCGCCCGGTCTCCGCCCCACGCGTCCAACGATCACGGGCGGGCGCGACAGGACGAACTTGAGCACGAGCGTCAAACAGGAGGACGATCGTGATCAGTTCCGATCTTCCAGGGCGGCGCCCGGGAGGGCACACCTAGGGTGACGTTCATGCAGCTCCGGTACGCCTTCAGGTTGTACCCGGAACCGGGTCAACGCCTCGCGTTGGGCCGGGCGTTCGGGTGCGCGCGAGTCGTGTTCAACGACGCTGTGCGCGCCCGCCAGGACGCCCACGCGGCGGGCCTGCCGTATCCGAGGGCTGCCGAGCTGTCCCAGAACCTGATAACCCGCGCCAAGCGGACCGTGGAGCGGTCTTGGCTGGGCGAGGTGTCCTCGGTCGTGCTCCAGCAGTCCCTGCGCGATGTCGAGGCCGCCTACCGGGCGTTCTTCGCCTCCCTCAAGGGCGAACGCAAGGGCGCGAAGGTGGGGGCGCCGCGATTCAAGTCGCGCAAGGACTCGAGGCAGTCGATCCGCTTCACGGCCAACGCCCGCTGGTCCATCACTGCGGGTGGCAGGCTGAACCTGCCGAAGATCGGCGAGGTGCGGGTGAAGTGGTCCCGCGCCCTGCCCGTGGTGCCGTCCTCAGTCACCGTGATCAAAGACAGTGCGGGCCGGTATTTCGCGAGCTTCGTCTTCGACACCGACCCGGCCGCCGACGCAGGCCGGATGCCCGCCACCGACCAGGCCATCGGGATCGACCTGGGCCTGACCCACTTCGCGGTGCTGTCCGACGGCACGAAAATCGACTCCCCGCGGTTTCTGCGCCGGGCGGAGAAGAAACTCAAGAAGGCCCAGCGGGAGCTGTCCCGCAAACAGAAGGGCTCGAAGAACCGGGCCAAGGCCCGCCTGAACGTCGCCCGCGCCCACTCTCAAGTGGCGGATGCGCGCAAGGAGTTCCACCACCAGCTCTCCACTCGGTTGATCCGCGAGAATCAAGCGATCGCCGTGGAAGACCTGTCGGTCAAGGGCCTCACGCGCACCAAACTGGCCAAGTCGGTCCATGACGCGGGCTGGTCACAGTTCGTGAACATGCTCGCCTACAAGGCGGCCCGGTACGGACGGAGCCTTATCAAGATCAACCGGTTCGAGCCCACCAGCCAGGTGTGCTCGACCTGCGGACACCACGACGGGCCCAAACCCCTGCACATCAGGCGGTGGACCTGCCCCGCCTGCGGCACCGTCCACGACCGCGATGTCAATGCGTCGATCAATGTGAAACAGGCCGCCGGACTGGCGGTAACAGCCTGCGGAGCGAAGGTAAGACCAGAACCCGTTCTGGCACAGCGCGAAGAAACAGGAAGCCGCGGAATCCCAGCAGGAAGCCATGCCGCATAGCGGCACAGCAACCCGCGGGACGGCCAGAATCCTCGGACTTCAGCCCGAGGAGCATGTCAAAGATCAGTGGCGATGATCTTCTCGATGTTCCGCTCGGCGAGCGCCGTGATCGTGACGAACGGGTTGACGCTCGTGTTGCCGGGGATCAGCGAGCCGTCGATGACGTAGAGGCCCGAATACCCGTGCAGGCGGCCGTAGTTGTCGGTGGCCTTGTTCAGGACCGCGCCACCGAGCGGGTGGTACGTGAGGTGGTCGCCCCAGATCTTGTACGTGCCGAAGAGATCGGTGCGGTAGATCGTGCCCTCCTTCGCGTTGATCTTGTCGAAGATCGTCCTGGCCATGTCGATGGAGGTCTGCTTCCAGGCCGTCTGCCAGTTGAGATCAGCCCTGCCCGCCTGCGCGTTCCACGAGAACTCGGCGCGGTGCGGGGTGTTCGTGATCGACAGATAGAACGAGGCGTAGGTCTCGATCCCGGTCGGCAGCGGCGCGACCTCGGCGAACGCTCCTCCGGCGGCCCAGTTGTCGATGCCGCCGCAGGGGATCGACGCCTGGACCTTGCCCGTCGGGTCCCACAGGTGGTTGGCGCGGCCGCACATGACGTTGCCGTTGTCGCCCCAGCCCTTGCCGACCTCGTCGTTCAGGGCGGACAGGGCGCCGGTGGCCTTGAGCTCGACCAGGAGCTTGCTGGTCCCGACGCTGCCGGCCGCGAAGAACACCTTGTCCGCGGTGACGGTCTTGGTGGCCGTGGCCGTGCCGGTGGTGTCGATCTGCTCGATGACGACCGTGTACCCGCCGCCGGGTGCGGGCGCGACCGAAGTCACCCTGTGCAGCGGCGAGATGGAGACCTTGCCGGTGGCCGCGGCCTGGGCCAGATAGGTCTTCTGGAGTGACTTCTTGCCGTGGTTGTTGCCGTAGAGGATCTCGCCGGCGAGCGCCGACGCGGGGACCGTGCCGGCCGCTTCCTGCTTCATGTAGTCCCAGTCGTACACGTCGGGTACGAAGACGAACGGGAAGCCGGAGCGCTGGGCGTGCTTACGGCCGACGCGCGCGAACCGGTAGCACTCGGCGCTCTCGAACCAGGCCGGGTCGACGGTGCCGACGCCTAACGCCGCGTTGGCGCGCGGGTAGTAGGTCGCGTACATCTCGCCGGCGTCGACCGACGGCAGGATGGCGCCGAAGTTCTCGCGCTTGGGCGTGACCGCCATTCCGCCGTTGACGAGCGAACCGCCGCCGACTCCGCGGCCCTGGTAGACGGTGATCCCGCCCATTTCCTCGGCGTCCAGAATCCCGGTGTAGCGGGGGACGTCTTTGTCGAGAGGGAAGCCGAGGAAGTTGCTCAGGGGTTGTTTGGTCTTCGTCCGGAGCCAGTAGGAACGGACGTCCGGGCTGGTCGTGTTGGCGAATATCTTGCCGTCCGGTCCAGGGGTGTCCCAGGCCATCCCCATTTCGATCATGTGGACGTCGACGCCCGCCTGGGCGAGTCTCAGCGCGGCCACGGAGCCGCCGTATCCGGTGCCGACGACGAGGGCGCGGACGTGCGCGCCGGGGTCGATCGGAGCGGCGACGGGCGCGGGTGCTGCATAGGCCGCGGGGGCGTGAGCCGACAGCGCCGCGGCGCTCAGAATAGAACCGGTTCCAGCGATAAAGGTGCGTCGCGAGACGTTCTTGGAACCGATTGCACGCGTGGTGGGACCACTCATGGCACGTTCCTCACTTTCGGTGGAATCGAAACGAGTTCTACTGCCGTCCGCGCATCAAGTCACTACACACGAATGGGTAATTCATGTGCGCCGAACAGGTAACTCGCGTCCACTCGACCCCGGGCGCACCGACGGCCACGGGCGGCCGTCGGCAGCCGCGGAGGAGTTAGCACTGTCACACAGATCCAGGCAAGTCCCTGCATGTAAACAATCGAGCGGGTTACTACACTTCGTCAGGTTGTTCGGCGCCCGGCCGGACCGGCAGCACGGCTTTCATGCGGGATCACCGTTGATCCAGCTCCGGCGGCGACACGCAAGGAACCCATGACGACCTCACACAACGGCAGCGACGTCCCCCCGCTCGACGGACCGCTGCCCGGCACGGTGACACTCGACGACGCAGGGGGCGCGGGCGGGCACGGCACGCCGCCGATCGAACCTCTCGACCTGACGGTCGCCTCCCCCGACGCGGAGCGCTTCGAGGACAGCACCGTCGCGGCACACAGCGGCATGGCCCTGTTCACCGGGGGCCCCGCCGCCCCTGCTCGTACCCTCGTGAACATCTTCGGCGCGTCCGTGCGCGACCACCGCGACGAGGTGGCCCTGGACGACGGCGCGAAGCAGCTCACGTACCGCGCGCTCGCCGACGAGGTGGAGAGCCTGCGGGTACGGCTCGCGCTGGCCGGGGTCCGCAGGGGCGACCGGGTCGGGGTCCGCGTCCCGTCCGGGACCAACGATCTCTACATCGCGATTCTCGGGGTGCTCGCCGTCGGCGCCGCCTATGTCCCGGTGGACGCAGAAGACCCGGACGAGCGCGCCGAGTTGGTGTTCGGCGAAGCCGGGGTCCGGGCCGTCATCGGCGCCGGCCGCGACCTGACCGCCTGGGGAACCGACGTCACGGAGCAGGGCGGTATCAGGACTCCCCCGGGATCGGCCGACTGCCTGCCCGGCACCGAGGACGACGCGTGGATCATCTTCACGTCCGGCTCCACCGGGAAGCCCAAGGGGGTCGCCGTCTCGCACCGCAGCGCCGCCGCCTTCGTGGACGCCGAGGCCGCCCTGTTCCTCGCCGACGAGCCGATCGGCCCGGGCGACCGCGTGATGGCCGGCCTGTCCGTCGCCTTCGACGCCTCGTGCGAGGAGATGTGGCTGGCCTGGCGCAACGGCGCCTGCCTGGTGCCCGTGCCGCGTTCCCGAGTCCGCAGCGGCGCCGACCTCGGTCCCTGGCTCGTCGAGCAGGACATCAGCGTCGTGTCCACGGTGCCCACGCTCGCCGCGCTGTGGGAGCCCCAGGTCCTGGACGACGTACGCCTTCTGATCTTCGGCGGTGAGGCGTGCCCGCCCGAGCTGGCGCAGCGCCTGGTCACCGAGGGCCGCGAGGTGTGGAACACGTACGGGCCCACCGAGGCCACCGTCGTCGCCTGCGCGTGCCTGATGACCGGCGAGGAGCCCGTCAGGATCGGACTGCCGCTGGACGGCTGGGAGTTGGCCGTCGTCGACGAGGCCGGCGCCCCCGTCACCCTCGGCGCCACCGGCGAACTCGTCATCGGCGGCGTGGGCCTGGCCCGCTATCTCGACCCCGCCAAGGACGCCGAGAAGTACGCGCCGCTGCCCTCCCTCGGCTGGGAGCGCGCCTACCGCAGCGGCGACCTCGTCAGGGCGGATCCCGAAGGCCTCGTCTTCCTCGGGCGCGGCGACGAGCAGATCAAGCTCGGCGGGCGCCGCATCGAGCTCGGCGAGGTCGATGCGGCTCTGCAGGCGCTGCCCGGTGTCGCCGGGGCGGCCGCCGCCGTACGCACGGCGCGCAGCGGCAACCAGCTGCTCGTCGGCTACGTCGTCACGCAGGACGGCTGGGACCGAGCCGGAGCCGTCGAGCGCCTGCGGGCCGCGCTGCCCGCCGCCCTGGTGCCGCTCCTCGCCCCCGTCGAGAGCCTGCCCACCCGTACGTCCGGGAAGGTCGACCGGGCGGCTCTGCCCTGGCCGCTGCCCGACCTGGAGACCGCCACCGGGCCCGCCGAGCAGCTGTACGGCACTGAGGCATGGCTCGCGGAACAGTGGGCGCACACGCTCGGGGTGTCCGTGACCGGCGCCAAGGACGACTTCTTCGCGATCGGCGGCTCCAGCCTGGCCGCCGCCCAGCTGACCACCCGGCTGCGCACCCGCTACCCCAGCGCCGCCGTGCTCGACATCTACCAGCACCCGACGCTGCGCAAGCTCGCCCGTCATCTGGAGGAGTCCGCACAGGGCACGGAGGCGCACCGCGATGTCGGGCCGGTGCCGGTGCGCGCCCAGATCGTTCAACTCCTGCTCCTGCTCCCGCTGTTCACGCTGGTGGGGCTGCGCTGGTGGGTGGCTCTGGCCGCGCTCGGCAATGTCCTGCACTGGTTCGGGTCCTATGCCTGGGCTCCGGCCGTGTCCTGGTGGTGGGTGGCCGCGGGGGCGGTGGTGCTGTTCAGCCCGGCGGGGCGGATCGCGCTCGCCGCGGGCGGCGCGCGCCTGCTGCTGCGGGGCGTCGAGCCCGGCACGTATCCGCGCGGCGGCCGGGTCCATCTGCGGCTGTGGACGGCGGAGCGGCTCGCCGAGTACAGCGGCGCGACCTCGCTGACCGGTTCGTGGCTGCTGCGGTACGCGCGCGCCCTTGGCGCCCGGATCGGCGCGGATGTGGACCTGCACTCGCTGCCGCCGGTGACCGGCATGCTCAAGCTGGGCCGCGGCTGCGCCGTCGAGGCCGATGTGGACCTGTCCGGGCACTGGCTGGACGGCGACCGTCTGGTGATCGGTGCCGTCAAGGTCGGCGGCGGGGCCGTCGTCGGCACCCGCAGCCTGCTCTTCCCCGGCGCGCGCGTCGGCAAGAAGGCCGAGGTGGCCCCCGGATCCGCGGTGACCGCCCAGATCCCGACCGGCCAGCGCTGGGCCGGCTCCCCCGCCGTGAAGCTGGGCAAGGCCAAGCGGGACTGGCCCAAGCAGCGGCCGAAGCGCTCGTACGGGTGGCGGCTGATGTACGGCGCGTCGGGCCTCGCCCTCTCCGCGCTGCCGGTGCTCGCGGCCGTGCCGGCGCTCGCGGTGGCCCTCCGCTTCGTACCCGCGGACGCGGGTCTCGGCGAGGCGCTGCGCGGCGCCCTGCTCGCGGTGGTGCCCGCCGCCCTGGCCTTCGGATGCGCGTACGCGCTGCTGCTGTCGGGCGCCGTGCGGCTGCTGAGCCTGGGGCTGCGGCCCGGGCTGCATCCGACGCACAGCCGCACCGGCTGGCAGGCCTGGACGGTCACTCAGCTGATGGACGCGGCCCGGCAGACGCTGTTCCCGCTGTACGCGGGGCTCGTCACCCCTCTGTGGCTGCGGCTGCTCGGTATGAAGATCGGCCGGGGTGCGGAGGTCTCCACGGTCCTCGCCCTGCCGAGCCTCACCACGGTCGGCGACGGCGCGTTCCTCGCGGACGACACCCTGACCGCGCCGTACGAACTCGGCGGCGGCTGGGTGCGGATCGGGCGGGCCGCGATCGGGCGGCGGGCGTTCCTCGGCAACTCCGGCATGACCGGGCCGGGACGCAGCGTCCCGGACGGCGGTCTGGTGGGTGTCCTGTCGGCGACGCCGAAGAAGGCCAAGAAGGGCACCTCGTATCTGGGGCTGCCGCCGATGAAGCTGCCGCGCGCTCCCGAGGGCGGCGACCACTCCCGTACGTACGACCCGCCGGCGCGGCTGCTGTGGGCGCGCGGCGCGGTGGAACTGTTCCGGCTCGTGCCCGTCTTCTGCTCGGCGGCGCTCGCGGTCCTCACGGGCGGGGTGCTGTGCGCGCTCGCCGGTGCGACCGGAGTGGGCTGGTGGGCGGCTGCCGCACTGTCCGGAGCGGTACTCCTCGGCGCGGGCGTCGTGGGCGCGTCGGCGGCGGTCGCCGCGAAGTGGCTTCTCGTGGGCCGGCACCGGGCCGGTGAACACCCGTTGTGGAGCGGCTTCGTCTGGCGCGACGAGCTGGCGGACACGTTCGTCGAGGTGGTCGCCGTGCCGTGGCTGATCGGAGCGGTGCCGGGGACCCCGCTCATGGCGCTGTGGCTGCGCGGCCTGGGCGCGCGTGTCGGCCGGGGCGTGTGGTGCGAGAGTTACTGGCTGCCGGAGACGGACCTGGTGACCCTCGGCAGCGCGGTCAGCGTGAACCGTGGCTGCGTGCTGCAGACGCACCTCTTCCACGACCGGATCCTGCGGATGGACAAGGTGGCACTCGGCGCGGGTTCGACGGTGGGCCCTGGCGGAATCGTCCTGCCGGGCAGTACCGTCGGCGCTCGCGTCACTCTGGGGCCCGCGTCCCTGGTCATGGCCGCGGAGTCCGTACCCGACGACACACGCTGGCTGGGCAATCCGATCGAGGCCTGGCGGTCCTAGAAGGGCGGACACACCTTAAGGTCGGTCAGAGCTTCGATGCGTACGGCACGAGGTGGGGGGCACGACACAGACACGTTGGGTACGGCGCAGGGAGTGGACACTTCAGTGAGCGGCCAGACAGCGGCTTCGGAGCCGTACTTCCCCGGCCACGGCGACCCCCGCTACCGGGTGCACCGCTACGAGCTGTCCCTCGACTACCGCCCCGGCCCCAATCGCCTCGCAGGTCACGCTCGTATCAGCGCCATAGCGGGCCGGGTCCCGCTCACCGAGTTCCACCTCAACCTCGAGGCCTTCAGGCTCGGCAAGGTGCTCGTCGACGGGCGGCAGCCGCGCTACACGCACCGTGGCGGCAAGCTCCGGATCCGGCCCGTCAAGCCGCTGCGGGCCGGGGCCGCGTTCACGGTGGAGGTGCAGTGGTCGGGCAATCCGAAGCCGGTCAACAGCCCCTGGGGCGGGCTCGGCTGGGAGGAGCTGTCGGACGGCGCGCTGGTCGCGAGCCAGCCCGTCGGGGCGCCGTCCTGGTTCCCGTGCAACGACCGGCCCGACGACAAGGCCGCGTACCAGATCTCCCTCACGGTCCCCTCGCCGTACACGGTGGTCGTCGGCGGGCGCCTGCTCACGCGCACGACGAAATCGTCGACGACGACCTGGGTGTACGAGCAGCAGGCACCGACGCCGAGCTATCTCGTGGGCCTCTCGATCGGCATGTACCAGACGGTCCTGCTGGGCGAGCCGGGGCTCGGCGGGGTGCCGCAGAGCGCGTACGTGCCGGTGCGTCTGCTGTCGGATTTCTCGCGGGACTTCGCCCGGCAGCCCGAGATGATGCGGCTCTTCGAGGACCTCTTCGGGCCCTATCCCTTCGGTGAGTACGCCGTCGTCGTGGCCGACGAGGACTTCGACGTCCCGGTCGAGGCGCAGGGTCTCTCCCTGTTCGGCGCGAACCACGTGGACGGTGCGCGGGGCTGGGAGCGGCTCGTCGCCCACGAGCTCGCCCACCAGTGGTTCGGCAACAGCCTCACCATCGCCGACTGGCGGGACATCTGGCTGAACGAGGGCTTCGCCAAGTACGCGGAGTGGCTGTGGTCGGAGCGCTCGGGCGGCCGGTCCACGCAGGAACTGGCCGCCGCCGCGCACCGCGAGCTGTCCGTGCTCCCGCAGGATCTGCTGCTCGCCGACCCCGGCCGCAAGTCGCTGTTCGACGACCAGGTCTACGAGCGCGGCGGGCTCACCGTGCACGCGATCCGGTGCGCGCTGGGCGACGAGCCGTTCTTCCGCATGGTGCGCGACTGGGTCTCGGCGCACCGGCACGGCGTGGTCACGACGGAGGCGTTCACAGCGCACGTCGCCCGGTACGCGGCGGCGCCGGTCGGCGACCTCTTGACGGCGTGGCTGCGCCGCAGGCCTCTTCCGCCGCTCCCGGCACCTCTCGTCCCGTACAGGTAAGGATTCTCCCGTGGCTGACGGAACACCGCGCTTCCCCCTGGATCCCACGCCCGTCCACGTGCCCGACGCCGTCCTGGAGGACCTGCGCCGACGCCTCGACATGACGCGCTGGCCGGACGACGTCGGCAACGGCGACTGGTTCTACGGAGTCGACCGCGGCTACCTCCAGGAGCTGGCCGAGTACTGGCTCCACAGCTACGACTGGCGCAAGGCCGAAGCCGCGATCAACGCCTACGAGCACTACCAGGTGCGCGTGGCCGGTGTCCCTGTGCACTTCATGCGCAGGCCCGGGGCCGGCCCGAACCCCACGCCGCTGATCCTCACCCACGGCTGGCCCTGGACCTTCTGGCACTGGTCCAAGGTCGTCGACCCGCTCGCCGATCCCGCGGCCTTCGGCGGGGACCCGGCCGACGCGTTCGACGTCATCGTCCCGTCCCTGCCCGGCTTCGGCTTCTCGGCGCCGCTGCGCGACCACCCCGACATGAACTTCTGGAAGGTCGCCGACCTCTGGCACACCCTCATGACCGACACGCTCGGCCACACCCGGTACGCCGCCGGCGGCTGCGACATCGGCGCCCTGGTCACCGGTCAGCTCGGCCACAAGTACGCGGACGAACTCCTCGGCATCCACATCGGATCGGGCCTGAGACTGGACTTCTTCAACGGCGACCGCGCCTGGGACTTCAGTGGCGGCCGGCCCGTCCCCGACGGACTGCCCGACGACATCCGGGCCGGGATCCTGGCCCTCGACCGCCGCTTCGCCTCCCACCTGGCCGTGCACGTCCTCGACCCCGGCACGCTCGCCTACGGCCTGAGCGACTCGCCCGTCGGGCTGCTTGCCTGGATCCTGGAGCGCTGGGTCAGCTGGAGCGACCACCACGGCGACATCGAGACGGTCTTCACGAAGGACGACCTCCTCACCCACGCCACGATCTTCTGGGCCGGCAACACGATCGGCACGTCGACGCGGTACTACGCGAACGCCAACCGCTACCCGTGGACGCCTGCCCACACCCGCACGCCCGTCGTCGAGGCCCCCACCGGGCTGACCTTCGTCGGCCACGAGAACCCGCCCGGCGTCACGACGCCACAGCAGCGCGTCGACAACTGGTTCGCGAGCGACCGGGCCGAGTGGTACCACCACGTGAACGTCAACGCCCATGACCAAGGCGGGCACTTCATCCCGTGGGAGGTCCCGGACGCCTGGGTCGACGATCTGCGCCGCACGTTCCGCGGGCGGCGCTGAGCGGGGCCTGCGGGCGCTACTCGAACCGCGAAGGGTCGCCCGCCCCGCGCCGTACGATCTCCATCTCGCCGCCGGAGAAGTCGATGACGGTGGTCGGCTCGGTGCCGCAGTCGCCCGAGTCGAGCACGACGTCGACCTCGTGGTCGAGCCGCTCCTTGATCTCCCAGCCCTGCGTCAGCGGCTCCTCCTCGTCGGGCAGGAGCAGCGTGCTGGACAGGATCGGCTCGCCGAGTTCGGCCAGCAGGGCCTGCACGACCGCGTGGTCGGGGATCCGGACGCCGACCGTCTTCTTCTTCGGGTGCAGCAACTGGCGCGGCACTTCCTTCGTCGCGGGCAGGATGAAGGTGTAGCTGCCGGGCGTCGCCGCCTTGATCGCACGGAACACATCATTGTCGATCTGCACGAACTGCCCGAGCTGGGCGAAGTTCTGGCACATGAGCGTGAAGTGGTGACGGTCGTCGAGGTCGCGGATCGCGCGGATCCGGCTGATTCCGTCCCGGCTGCCGAGCCGGCACCCCAGCGCGTAGCAGGAGTCGGTCGGATACGCGACGAGTTCGTCGGACCGGATGCTGTCGGCCACACCACTGATCGTGCGCCGCTGGGGGTTCTCGGGGTGTACGTCGAAGTACTTCGCCATTCGCCGATTGTAGTGGCCGCGGTCACACTTCGATCTCCGAACGGGCGCGGCTCTCCCCCGAAAGCAGTGCCCTGAAGGCGAAAGGAAATGCGGTCATGACACGCCAACGTGTTGTATGGCCCTCATGGTTTCTCCCGACCGACTGCTGGCCTTCGCGGCCATGTCGTTCCTGCTGATCGTGATTCCGGGCCCCAGCGTGCTGTTCGTGATCGGACGGGCGCTGAGTCAGGGCCGTCGTGCCGCGCTGACCACCGTCGTGGGCAACACGCTCGGCGCCTACGTGCTCGTCGTGGCCGTGGCGCTCGGTGTCGGTGCCGTCGTGGAGCGCTCGGTCCTCGTCTTCACCGCGCTGAAGCTCGTCGGCGCCGCGTATCTGGTGTACCTCGGCATCAAGGCGGTGCGCGGGCGGCGTTCGCTGCACGCAGCGTTCACGGGTGACGGGGTCGCGCACGGCAGCCTGCGTACGTTGTGGGAGGGGTTCGCCGTGGGCGTGGCCAACCCCAAGACGATCGTGTTCTTCGCCGCCGTGCTGCCGCAGTTCGTGGACCGCGGCCAGGGGCACGTCACCCTTCAGATGCTGCTGCTCGGCCTGGTCTTCAACGTCATCGCGGTGGTGTCCGACAGCGTGTGGGGCCTGGTCGCGGCGACGACGCGGAGCTGGTTCGCCCGCTCGCCGCGCCGGCTCGGCATGGTCGGCGGTGTCGGTGGGCTCACGATGATCGGCCTGGGTGTGACCGTCGCGGCGACGGGCCGTGCCGACTAGGGACATCCACCTGTCTACGGCGCGAGCGCGACGCCCAGGGAGACGGCGCCCATCGGCTTCGGCGCGCCCTGCTCGTAGAAGACGTCCAGTGCCGTGATCGTGAACCCGGCCTCCGCCAACAGGTCGGCGATCGGGCGCGTGAGGTGACAGCCGCCGCAAAGCCGCTTGTTCACCGGTTCCACGCGTCGCTGCCAGCGGCGTACGTTCTCGTCCCCTTGCGGTGCGAGCCCGTGCTCCAGGAAGTGCAGTGTCCCGCCGGGCCGCAGCACACGGCGCACCTCGCGCAGGGCGGCACCGGCGTCGGGGATGCTGCACAGCGTCCACGTCGACAGCGCGGTGTCGAAGCTGTGGTCCTCGAAAGGCAGCGACTGGCCGTCCGGGCCCGCGCGGCGCACCGCGACGGACGCCGCGCCGATGCGCGCGGCGGCGAGCCGCCATCCGACGTCCGAGGGTTCGATCGCGACGACGCCCTCGACGGTCGACGGGTAGTAGGGGACGTTGTGTCCCGTGCCGAACCCGATCTCCACGACCTGGCCGCGCAGCCCCTCGCAGACCCGCCGTCTCAGCGGTGCGGTCATCTTCGCGCCACAGGCGACATCGATGATCCGGGGCAGCACCTGCTCGGCATAGAACCCCATGGCGGTCCTCCATTTCTCCTGTCCAGCATGGCATCGCGGCGGCCTCGGTGCGACGTTGCTGAACCGCGATCTTCCGGACCGCAACCATGGCTGTTCCCGAGCGGTCCCATCGGTAACTCACAGGAGACCCAGGAGGAACATCCTGTCCCGTGCGCCCCGTAATCGCCATCGTCTGTCGCAGGCCCTGATCGCCTGCGGATGCGCGGTGACGCTCCTCGCAGGCTGCTCGGAGGGCGACGCCCGCGAGGATCGCACCGGCGACCCGGCTCCGAGGGTGCCCACGGGCCGGGGTGCGGGCGAGCGCGGGCTCGGGGACTTCGACCGTGACGGCTACGACGACTTCGTCACGTCCCTGACCACGCGGAAACTTCACGCTGCTGCCGGGCGCTCCCGACGGTTCACCGACGGGCGTGGACGCGACCGCCTTCGACCTCGACACCCCCGGTGTGCCCGGCAAGCACGACCCGTCGGGCGGTGACGGGTTCGCCGCCACGTTCCCCCTGCTCGACGTCAACGGCGACGGCCGCTCCGACGTGATGGCGGACGCCCCCGGCTATCGGCGCGGCAAGGGCGGCCTCTGGCTCTTCCCGGGTACCCCGGAGGGACTTGGCACGGCCGGACGGATCCAGTTCCTGGATCCGTCCGGCCTCGGGCTCCCGCCGCGCACCGCGTAGGGCTCAGCCGTCCGAGCCCGGGCCTGGACGGTCACGGGTGGCCCGGTTCGCGGGCGAGGCAGTGGACGCCGCGCCGCCGACTTCACCCGGTCTCCGGCGCCTCCAGCAGGTCGCGTACCTCCTCCGCGGTGGTCTCCTGAAGGTCCTCGCCGAGCAGCAGCCAGCGGGTGATGCCGATCGATTCCAGGAACGGCAGGTCGTGGCTGGCGATGAGGAGGGCGCCCTCGTACGCCTCCAGCGCGCTCGTCAACTGCCGCACGCTCGCCATGTCCAGGCTGTTGGTCGGCTCGTCGAGCATCAGGAGCTGCGGGGCCGGTGCGGCGAGCATCGTCGCCGCGAGTGCCGCGCGGAAGCGTTCGCCGCCGGAGAGAGTGCCGGCCGGCTGCTCCGCGCGGGCGCCCTTGAACAGGAACCGCGCGAGCTGTGAGCGGATGTGGTTATCGGTGACGCCCGGGGCCATGCGGGCCACGTTCGCCGCGACGCTCAACTGCTCGTCCAGTACGTCGAGACGCTGCGGCAGGAACCGCAGCGGGACGAACGTCTTCGCCTCGCCCGACAGCGGTTGCAGCTCACCGGTGAGGGTGCGCAGGAGCGTGGTCTTCCCGGCTCCGTTGCGCCCCACCAGCGCGATGCGCTCGGGGCCGTGGATGTGGAGGCTGCCGTCGCGCAACTTGCCGTGCGGGAGGCTCAGTTCGTCGAGGCTCAGGACCGTACGGCCCGTGGGTACGGCGGTGTGGGGCAGGCTCACGCGGATCTCGGCGTCGTTGCGGATCGCCTCCGCGGCCTCCTCGCGCCGCTCGTGCGCCTCGCCGAGCCGGTCCTCGTGCAGCCCGCGCAGTTTGTCGCCGGACTCCTGCGCGGACCTCTTCTTCTCCCCCGCGACGATTCTCGGGGCCTTGCGCTGGGCGTCCAGTTTCTTGTTGTGCCTGGCGCGGCGGGCCACCTTGATCTGCGTCTCCTCCAGTTCGCGCTTCTGCCGGCGTACGTCGGCCTCGGCGGCCCGCAGCATCCGCCCGGCCGCCTCCTGCTGGGTGGCTAGCGCCTCCTCGTACGCGGACCAGCCGCCGCCGTACCAGCTCACGGAGCCGGAGCGCAGTTCGGCGATCCGGTCGACCCGTTCGAGGAGTTCGCGGTCGTGGCTGACCACGACGAGGACGCCGGAGCGCCAGGAGTCGACGGCCTCGTAGAGCCTGCGCCGCGCGAAGACGTCCAGGTTGTTGGTCGGCTCGTCCAGCAGGAGGATGTCAGGGCGCTCCAGGAGCAGGGCGGCAAGCCGCAGGAGGATGGTCTCGCCGCCGGACAGCTGGCCGACGGTGCGGTCGAGTCCGACGTCCGCGAGGCCGAGTGAGCCGAGGGTCGCGAGGGCCCGCTCCTCGACGTCCCAGTCGTCGCCGACCGTGTCGAAGTGCTCCTCGCTCACATCGCCGTTCTCGATGGCGCGCAGCGCGGCGCGCCGCTCGGCGATACCGAGGGCCTGGTCGACGCGCATCGCGGTGTCGAGGGTGATGTTCTGCGGCAGGTACGCGAGGCTGCCGCCGACGGCCACCGACCCCTGGGAGGGGGCGAGTTGGCCGGCGAGCAGGCGCAGCAGGGTGGACTTGCCGGTGCCGTTCGTGCCGACGAGCCCGGTGCGGCCCCGGCCGATGGCCAGGGAGAGCCCGTCGAGGACAGGGGTGCCGTCCTGCCACTGGAAGGACAGGCCGGAGCAGGTCAGGGAGGCGCTGGGCGCGGTGGGTGTCGCCATGGTGTTTCTCGCATTCGCAAGCGC
The DNA here is from genome assembly GCF_055582645.1 of Streptomyces sp. NPDC107517. Taxonomy (NCBI): domain Bacteria; kingdom Bacillati; phylum Actinomycetota; class Actinomycetes; order Kitasatosporales; family Streptomycetaceae; genus Streptomyces; species Streptomyces sp. NPDC107517. The sequence continues at coordinate 391,709 of NZ_JBVJPM010000006.1, forward strand.
GGTGGGAGGGGGCTACGTATGCGAGCACCACGCGGCGACCGAACCGGGAATCCGGAGATCCGAAAACCGGGCAAGGGGGGTGTGGCTGTCCGACAGATCATCGGGGACGGCTCATGCACCGAGGTCGCATCCACGCGAGGTCACGGGCGGCACGGAACGGCCGCTGCGGCGTGACGGGCGTACGGCGGCGAAGGCCGTACGGCGCGGTGATCGCGATCCTCAGATGCGCAACGTCCACCTCAATCGGAGACAACAGAGACGCCGAAAACCTTAACGACCGGGTGATCGGAAGGCAAGAGCCGCAGGCCACGGGCTGTGTCCGGCCTGCCGTGCACGCTGCGCGCCCGACATGCACCATGCGCGGCCGCGTGCAAGTCTGGGAGTGGCCGGACTGCCGTCGGGCACTGCCGTCGGGCACTCGACTCCGGCGCACTCCGGCAGGAGGAGCGATCATGAGCAAGAAGCAGAGCCGACACAACCGCGGCGCCCGCTCGGGCGGCCACGAACATGGCCGCAGCACCCCCGCCGCCGAGAAGAAGTCGACGCCCGAGCCGGTCACGAAGGCGACCGACCCCTCCGAGGAGCCGGCACGCCGGATCTCGGAGCACCACTCGCACAAGCCGCCGCGGAAGTTCGGCCACAACTGACGCGCGGGCCGGCCGCCCACACCGTCACGTCCTGCGACACGGGGTCACCCAGCGCTGCCCCCGCGCGGAAGGACACCCTCGCGCGCACGAGCGCCGCCCGCCCGCCGCCGGCAGGTCATGATCGCGGGCCTAGAGTGCCCACATGAGCCGCCTCACTTCGAACGGTGCCACGATCCACTTCGACGATCTGGGCCCGGCGGACGGCGCGCCCGTCGTCCTGATCCACGGCCACCCCTTCAACCGCACCATGTGGCATCCCCAGACCGCCGCGCTCACCGCTGCCGGATACCGCGTCATCGCCCCTGACCTGCGCGGTTACGGGGACAGCGACACGGTCGCGGGCACCACCCCCTTCCCCGTGTTCGCGGACGACATCGCCGCCCTGCTCGACCACCTGAAGCTCGACCGCGCCGTCGTCGGCGGTGTGTCCATGGGCGGCCAGATCACCATGGAGTTCCTGCGCGGCCACCCGCGGCGCGTGCGGGCCCTGGTCCTCGCCGACACGTCGCCGGTGGCCGAGACCGACGAGGGCAAGGCCTTCCGCAACCGCCTCGCGGACCGGCTCCTCGCGGAGGGCATGGACGGTTACGCGGGTGAGGTGATCGACAAGATGCTGGCCCCGTACAACGTCACCGCGATGCCCCAAGTCGCCGCGCACGTAGGGGAGATGATGCGGACCACCGACCCGGCGGGCGCCGCCGCGGCCCTGCGCGGGCGCGCCGAACGGGCGGACTACCGCGAGACGTTGGCGGCCACGTCCGCTCCCACACTCATCGTGGTCGGCGCGGACGACGTGTACACCCCGCCCGAGGACGCCCGGGCCCTTCAGCGGCTGACCCCTCACGCGACCCTCACTGTCGTCGACCGCGCGGGACATCTGCCGAACATGGAACAGCCCGACGCCGTCAACTCCGCACTGATCCACTTCCTCAACTCCCTGCCGGATTGAGGGATCTGCCGGAACTGGTGCTCGTCGGGCTTGTCCGCGAAGACCGGCACCGGGCCCGGTGCGGTCCGGCTATCTCGGTTTCGCGAGACGTTCGGCGAGAGTTCGGCCCCCGGCCTCGGCCGCCGCGGACGCTTCGGCAGGCGCCGAACCGTCAGCGGCCTAGCGTCTGCCGCATGCGAAACGAAGGAGCGAGGGGCGGGGCCGAGTGACGGTGTGGGAGATGGTCGCCGTCTGTGCGGCCGGGGTGGGCGCGGGAGCCATCAACACCGCGGTGGGCTCCGGGACTCTGATCACGTTCCCGGTTCTGCTCGCCACCGGCCTGCCGCCCGTCACCGCGACCGTCTCGAACGCGCTCGGTCTGATCCCGGGATCCATCAGCGGCGCCATCGGCTGCCGCACCGAACTCGCCGGGCAGCGGCGGCGCATCCTGAAGCTGGGTGGTGGTGCCGTGCTCGGCGGGTTCGCGGGCGCCACGCTTCTGCTCACCCTGCCGGCCACTGCGTTCGAGAGAATCGTGCCGGCCCTCGTCGGTCTCGCTGTCGTCCTGGTCGCGTTCCGGCCGCTGATCAGCGGCCGGGTGCGGCGCCGGCGCGAGCGGTCCGGCGCGCGCCCGCGCGGCGACGCGGGGCCGCTCCTGTTCGCCTCCCTCACGCTCGCCAGCGTCTACGGCGGCTACTTCTCCGCCGCGCAGGGAATCCTCTACGTGGCGCTGATGGGCATGCTTCTGGACGAGCCGCAGCAACGCCTGAACGCCGTCAAGAACGTCCTGGTCGCCCTCGTCAACGCCACCACCGCCTTCTTCTTCCTCTTCGTCGCCGACTTCGACTGGACGGCCGTGCTGCTCATCGCGGCCGGCTCCGCACTCGGCGGTCAGCTCGGCGCGAAGGCAGGCCGGCGCCTCAGCCCGGGCACCCTGCGCGCGCTGGTCGTGACGGTGGGGACCGTCGCCGTCGTCCAGCTGCTGCTCCGGTGACCGAGCCTGCTCACCCCGGCGAGGCACCCCCATGGGGTTCGAACACCGTGAACTGCGCACCCTGAGCGTCCCGCAGCGTGGCCCAGCGCCCCGCCTCGTCCTCCCACTCACCCGTCACGGCACCGTCGTGCTTGACGGCCGCACGGGCACGCTCGGCGACGTCGTCCACGGCGAACTGGACCTCCCAGTGCGGCCGGACGTCGGGATCGGGGGCCGCCTCGACAGCGCCGGAGCTGATCCGGGCCATGGACAAGCCGCCGCAGACGAGGACGACCTCTTCGTTCTCGTAACGGACGTCGCAGCCGCCGGGCCCGGTCCAGCCGAGGACCTCGCCGTAGAAGATGGCGGCGTCGAAGGCGTTCCTGGTCACGAGCCGGAGCCTGACCTGTGCCTCGGGGTGCCATCCGCTCCAGTCCCGTTCGGTGTGCCCGGACCAGATCCCGAAGGCGGCGCCGCTGCTGTCGGCCACCAGCGCGGCGCGGCCCAGCGGGAAGGGGATCGGGCCCACGCCCACCGTGCCGCCGCGTTCGCGGACCCGGCTCGCCGTCTCGTCCGGGTCACCGACGGCGAAGTACGGCAGCCAGGCCGTGGCCACGCCGAGGGTGGACGCCACCGCGCCGATGCCCGCCACCGGTCTGCCGTCCGTCATCGCGACGGCGAACCGCTCGCCGAGGCGGCCCGCGCGGAATTCCCAGCCGAGCACGGCCTCGTAGAACGCACTGGTGGCGGCCAGGTCGTGCGCCGCGAGGCTCACCCAGCAAGGGGCCCCGAGCACGGCTCCGCTCGGCGGGCCGTCCTCGTCACCGGCCTCGGTGGCCAGTCTGTCGGTCATCGTGCACCATCCCTGAATCACGGCCTGCGCCCATTGCAGCAAGAACGGCCGCGTGCGGCCATCGCCCAGTGGGGCGACACGCACCTGGCCGGAAGCCGCCGGGCGGGCGGCCATGGAGCCGGGGGCGCCTCGGGACGCCCAGCGTAGAATCAGGATAAAAGGTGCCGAACGGGCACGCTGTGGGTGGTGCCGCGTCGGCGTCGTGGTCTCGGCGAGGGTGCTGCCCGGGTCCCGCCGGAAGGAGTCCACGATGACCACCGGGCAGGCAGTCGATTCCGAGCGGAAAGAAGAGTTCGCCGGGCGCATGGTCCAGGTGGTCAATGACGCATGTCTGGGCTATCTGTGCAGCCTCGGCCATCGGACGGGGCTTTTCGACACGATGGCACCTCTTCCGCCGTCGACCAGCGTCCAGATCGCCAAGGCCGCGGATCTCGACGAGCGGTACGTACGGGAGTGGCTCGGCGGGCTGACCGTCGCCGGTGTCGTCGAATACCGGCCGGCCGACGGCACGTACTGGCTCCCGCCCGAGCACGCCGCCTCTCTCACCCGGGCAGGCGGACCGGAGAACATTGCCTCACTCCTCCAGGACCTCGCACTCTTCGGCATCGTCGAGGACGAGGTTCTCGACTCCTTCCGCAAGGGCGGCGGCGTCCCCTACTCCTCGTATCCGCGGTTCCAGGAGGTCCAGGCCGAGGAGACGGGGCGTGTCTACGAGGTGGCCCTGGTCGACAAGATCATCCCGTTGGCGCCGGGCCTGCCGGAGCGGCTGCGCGCCGGGATCGACGCGCTGGACATCGGAACCGGCCAGGGCCGTGCGGTGAATCTACTGGCTCAGGCGTTCCCCGACAGCCGGTTCCGCGGGGTCGACATCTCCGAGAAGGGCATCGCGGCCGCCCGCGCCGAGGCGGAGCGGCTCGGCCTCGACAACGTGCAGTTCGACGTGGTCGACACCGCCGATCTGAGCGGTACGTACGACCTCATCACGGCGTTCGACGTGATCCACGACCTGGCCCGCCCGGCGCGCACCCTGGACGCGGTGGCCGCCGCGCTGCGCGACGACGGTGTGTTCCTCATGGGCGACATCTCCGCCTCCAGCAATCTGGAGGAGAACATCGACCATCCCCTCGGCCCCACCCTGTACACCTTCTCGGTCTTCTACTGCATGACCGTGTCGCTGGGCGAGGGCGGCGCGGGGCTCGGCGCGGTGTGGGGGCGGCAGCGGGCGCTGCAGATGCTCGCCGACGCCGGGTTCGGTGACATCGACGTGGAGCAGGTCGAGGGCGACATCCTCAACGTGTACTACGTGGCCCGCAAGTGACCCTCGCCGACCACCGGGGCGGTCGCCTGCCGGTCATGCGCCGGCCCGAGAGCGGCGGACCAGGCGCGCATGGGTGGCCGCCGGGGAGCTGACGAGTTCCGCGACCTCGTAGCCCGCGACGCCGTCGCCGAGGTTGTCGAGCAGGCGCTCTCCCTTGCCGACGAGGATCGGCACGATGGCCAGGTGCAGTTCGTCGACGAGACCGGCGCGCAGGTACTGCTGGATCGTGGCCGGGCCCCCGCCGATGCGCACGTCCTTGCCGTCCGCCGCCTCGTAGGCCCTGGCGAGGACCGTCTCGATGGGCTCGTCGGTGAAGTGGAAGTCGGTTCCGCCCTTCATCGACACCGACGGACGCGGGTGGTGCGTGTGCACGAACACCGAGTGATGGAACGGCGGGTTGTCGCCCCACCAGCCGTTCCACGCCTCGTTCTCCCACGGTCCGCGAAAGGGGCCGAACATGTTGCGGCCCATGATCGTGGCGCCGATGTTGTCCTCGCTGCGGGCGACGAACTCGACGTCGACGCCCTGCTTGCCGTCGGCGTGGTCCTTCATCGCGGCGAACATCCAGTCGTGCAGGCTGTCGTCGATCCCGTCGCCGAAGGGCGCGTCCATACGCTGGTCTGTACCGGCGGCGAACCCGTCGAGCGAGACGGTGACGTTGTGTACGCGGAGCTTGGGCATGACGTCTCCCTGGTGATGACGGCAGCGGGTCCGTTCCCGCTCTCACCCCTGCGTCGAACGGTGCGGGCCCGGATCGACAGCCCGTCCCTGTTCTTTTCCGGGAAACCCGTCACCGCAGCGCGCACGGGGCGACGTCTCAGGCGTCCCTACCTTGTTGATCGGGATGAGCGAGCCATTCGTAGGGTTGGCCCACCCAGGGGTGCCGGGTGTGGCTTTCAGGCGTCTGCCGTGGCTGTGGCTTGCTCCGATTCGCCGCCCGGCGCCCCACGACGACTCGGCTGCTCATTAGGAATTGCGGCACTGATCGCTCAGTAGGGACTCGACAGCGAGGTCGTCCGTGGTACCTGTTCGAACACGACCTGCGGAGAAGCGAGTGACAGCGATCTGGGCCGGTATCGACGCCGGGAAGACCCATCACCACTGCGTGGTGATCGACGACGCCGGCAGGCGGCTTCTGTCCCGGCGCGTCGCCAACGACGCGTCCGAACTGTTCAAGCTCATGGCGGACGTTCTCGACCTGGGTGATGATGCGGTCTGGGGCATCGACCTGGCGGACGGCGGGGCCGCTCTAGTGATCGCGGTCCTGCTCAACCACGGTCAGCAGCTCCTCTGCATTCCCGGACGGGCGGTCAACCGGGCCTGCGAGGGCTACCGGGGTGACGGCAAGACCGATGCCAAGGACGCGGCGATCATCGCCGACCAGGCCCGCATCCGGCGAGACCTGACACCCCTGCGTCCCGGGGACGAGCTGGTGTCTGAGCTGAAGGTCCTCACCCGGCACCGCCGTGATCTCAGCGACGACCGCACCCGGACCATCAACCGGCTCCGCGGCCACCTCACCGAGATCTTCCCCGGCCTGGAGCGCGAACTCGACCTCGGCAACATCGGCCCCCTGGTGCTGCTGACCGGCTACCAGACCCCGGCAGCCATCCGCCGCACAGGCCGGCGGCGTCTGTCCACCTGGTTGCGCAACCGCAAGGTCCGCAGCGCCGATGAACTCGCCGCCAAGGCCGTCCAGGCCGCCGAAGGGCAGCACACCGCTGTCCCCGGTGAGGACATGACTGCCCACGTGGTTCATTCCCTGGCCCGGGAGGTGATGGCCCTCAACGAGAAGATCACGGAGACCGACAAACTCATCGAGGGCCGGTTTCGCCGCCACCGCAACGCGGAGCTGATCACGAGCTTGCCCGGCATCGGTGTCCTCCTGGGCGCCGAGTTCCTGGCCGCTACCGGCGGAGACATGGGCGCCTTCGCCAGTGCGGACCGGCTGGCTTCCTTCGCCGGCGTCTCCCCAGTGCCTCGCGACTCCGGGAAGGTGAGCGGCAACCTCCATCGCCCCACCCGCTACAGCCGACGCCTCCAACGCGTCTTCTACACCTCCGCGTTGATCAGCATCCGTTGCTGCGACGAATCCCGCCGGTTCTACGACCGCAAGCGCGCTGAAGGTAAACGACACAGCCAAGCCGTCATGGCTCTCGCCCGCCGCAGGGTCAACGTCCTGTGGGCCCTCCTGCGTGACGGACGGTGCTACGAACCCATACCGTCCGTCACGCAGGCCGCTTGACATCTCCATTAGGAATCGGGGAGCCCGGCCAGCCACTCGATGAGGATGCGGTTGACGTCGTCGCCCCGCTCCTGCTGGATCCAGTGGCCGCAGCCGTCGAGGAGGTGCGACGCGCGCAGGCCCGGCAAGGTGGCGGGGTAGGCGTCGATGGCATCGGACAGCCACGTGGTGGAGGCATCCAGGGCGCCGCCGATGAACAGGGACGGCTGGGTGAGGGGGGCGCCTGCCTGGGCCGCGAGGTCCTCCCAGTCCCGGTCCATGTTCCGGTAGCGGTTGAGCGCTCCCGTCAGCCCCGTACGCTCGAACTCCCCTGCGTACACGTCGAGTTCGGCCTCGTCGAGCCAGGCGGGGAGCCGGTCGACGGGGAAGCGTTCACGCATCGTCGCGCCCCGGGCGACGAAGTGCGGGTCGGGTGCGCCGGGCGGGGCCATCGTGTCGGCCGACAGCGCGGCGAAGATGCCCGCGAGCCAGCCGCGCACGTCCGGCTCGATCTCCGCCTCGGCCCTCCCGGGCTCCTGGAAGTACGAGACGTAGAACTCCTCGCTGCCGCCCATGCCCGCGAAGACGTCGCTGGGCCGCGGTCCGCCGGGCGGGGTGTAGGGGACGCTCAGCAGCGCGACCGCGCGGAAGAGCTCCGGCCTGAGCAGGGCCGAGCAGGCGGCGATGTTCGCGCCCCAGTCGTGCCCGACGAGCACCGCGGACCGCTCGCCGAGGGCGTGCACGACGGCGACGTTGTCGTCCACCAGGTCGAGCATTCCGTACGCGGCCGGGTCGGCGGGCTTCGAGGAGCGGCCGTAGCCGCGTACGTCCAGTGCGACGGCCCGGTATCCGGCCGCCGCGAGCACCGGCAGCTGGCGCCGCCATGAGTACGAGCTCTCGGGAAACCCGTGCACGAGCAGGACCAGGGGCCCGGCGCCCTGCTCCACGAGGTGGATCCGGCTCGCGGGCCCGTCGACGAGTCGGTGGGTGGCCTGCCCGGCCTGCTGCGACATACGACCTCCTGTGGACACCGTGCGGCCACGCCGGAAATGCGACCAGCGGTGGCGGCCCTGACGCCGATCATGCAACGGGCCATGGCGCGCCACCGAACCTTCTTGCCGTTCCGGCAAAGAATCCGCCCGGTCGCGGCGATCCGCTGGAGGCGTACGACTTCAGTCGCGCGTGCCGCCGATCATGTCCACCAGTTGCGCCAGCGCGGCGGCCGCCTTCGACAGTCCCGGCCCGGGCGTCACCGGTTCGTCCAGGTAGACGTCCCGCCGAAGTTCGATCATGACTGCGCTGACCCGCGGGTCCTTGCCGTAGTGCCGCAACGGCACGTACGCCCCGGCGAACGGTGTGTCGAGGGCAATGTCCCCGAGTCCCTCGAAGGCCGCGCGTGCCTGCGCCAGCAACGCGTCGGGGGTGTGGAAAGGGTCGGTGCCGAGGCACACGGACGGGCGCGGATCTGCGCCGTGCAGCTCGTAGGGCAGGGCCCGGCTCGGGTACGAGTGCACATCGACGATCACCACGCGCCCGGCGGCGGCGAGCCGGTCCTCGACGGCGTCCGCCATCGCGGCGGCGTAGGGGTGGAAGTAGGTGTCGAGGAGCCCGGGACCATCGGCGGGAGGTTCGGGCCTGAGAACCTCACCGTGGGTGGTGCGGGTGTACACCGCACCCATGCCGACCGCGCTCATCTCCTCGCGCTCGTCGGGAAAGCGTTCGGGGTCCACGACGAGACGGGAGAGTTGGTTGACGAAGCGCCAGGGCGTCATCGCCGCGTCACGCGCGGCGAGCTCGGCGATGTCCTGCGTATGGGCGTCCGTGATCAGGTCCAACTCCCTTTCCAGGGAGGCGTCGTCGAGCACGATGCTCTTCCGGACGCGCGGCGGCACGACGCGCGAGCCGTGCGGTACATGGAGGAGGACGGGCGATGCCGCGCTCCCCGGAATCAGCCTGTACGACGGCCGGGTGTCCTGTGCGGAACTGTCTGTGGTGTCCATGCCCCCACTCTTCCCCGCCCGATCCCAACTGGTGAAACACGGGGTTACGGCACCCGGGTGCCACGGGTAGGGTGCCCAGTCATCCACTACTGAACGGCCGTTGAGTAGTGGTGGGGCGAGCCCTGCCGTCCCGCCCGGACCTGCACATGTGACCTTCGTTCGCGAGGAGTTCTTCACCTTGCCCGACGCACCGTCGAATCTGCTGCGCCACCTCTGGATCCCCCTGGCGGACGGCACGCGGCTCGCCGCCCGCGTGTGGCTGCCCGCCGCTGGGAGCCGCCCCGCCCCCGCGGTCCTCGAGTACATTCCGTACCGCAAGAACGACGCGACCGCGGCCCGCGACAACAGCCTCCACGCCCGCTTCGCCGAGTCCGGCTACGCGGCCGTCCGCGTCGACCTGCGCGGCAGCGGCGACTCGGACGGGCTGATGCTCGACGAGTACGCGCAGCAGGAACTGGCCGACGGTGTCGAGGTGATCGACTGGCTGGCGCGGCAGCCGTGGTGCGACGGGAACGTCGGCATGATCGGCAAGTCCTGGGGCGGTTTCAACGGCCTCCAGATCGCCGCGCTGCGCCCGGCCGCGCTCAAGGCGGTCGTCACGGTCTGCTCGACGGACGACCGTTATGCGGACGACGTCCACTACACCGGGGGCTCGCTGATCGCCTCCGAGATGCTGCCGTGGGCGTCGACCATGCTGGCCTACAACGCCCGCCCCGCCGACCCGGACGTCGTCGGCGACAGCTGGCGCGAGCAGTGGCTGCGGCGGATGGCGGACACCCCCGTGTACGCGGAGGAGTGGGTGCGCCACCAGGCGCGCGACGCGTACTGGAAGCACGGTTCGGTGTGCGAGGACTTCAGTGCGATCCAGGCTCCGGTGCTCGCCGTCGGCGGCTGGTACGACCCGTACTGCGGGGCCGTCCTGCGTCTGCTCGAAGGGCTGAACGTGCCGGTGCGGGGGCTGGTGGGGCCCTGGGCGCACACCTATCCGCACCAGGCCGAGCCCGGTCCCGCGATCGACTTCCACACCGAGGTCGTGCGCTGGTTCGACCAGTTCCTGCGCGGGCGGGACAGCGGCGCCCTGGACGATCCCGCGCTGCGGGTGTGGATGCCCGAGTGGGCGGCGCCCGGCAGCGATCGCGCCGTGCGTCCGGGCCGCTGGGTCGCCGAGGAGAGCTGGCCGTCGCCCCGGATCGAGCGGCGCGCGTACGCCCTGGGCGGCGAGTCGGCGGGAACGGCAGCCGGGACCGATCCGCTGCGTGAGCGTGCCGTTCCCCTCGACAGCACGCGGATGATCGGCACCGCCGGTGGCAGCTGGCTCCAGTTCGGCGACGCGGCAGGTCAGTTCGGTCCGCAGGGCGGTGACGACGGCCTCTCGCACACCTTCACGACCGTCCCGCTCGACGAGAGCGCCGAGATCCTCGGCGTACCGACCGTGACCCTCCGGGTCAGCGCCGACCGCCCGGATGCCCAGCTCGCCGTACGCCTCAACGACGTCGCACCCGACGGCAGTTCACGTCTCGTCACGCGCGGCCTGCTCAACCTCACCCATCGCGACGGCCACGAGGAACCGCAGGCTCTCGAGCCGGGGCGCGCCTACGACGTGACGGTGCCGCTGGTGGCGACCGCGCACTCCTTCGCGCCCGGTCACCGCGTCCGCGTCGCGGTCTCGGCCTCGTACTGGCCCCTGGCCTGGCCCTCGCCGCGGCCCGTCACGGTCACGCTCCACCCGGCGCCGTCGGCCGCACTGCACCTGCCCGTACGCCCGGCGAGCGCCGACGACGCGAAGCTGCGCCCGTACGGAGAGCCCCTGCCGGATCTGCCCGCGCCGCTGCGCCAGTCCCCCGGGGTCACCGGGCGCCGCGTCGAGCACGATCCGGTGAGCGGCACGACCGTCGTCACCCTCCGCGTCGACGACGGCGAGTTCACCGACCTCACGGACGGGGCCTGGCGGCGCACCGACAGCGTCGACCGCTTCACGCTCACCGAAGGCGACCCGCACTCCGCGCTCGTCGAGTGCGAACGCACCGAGGAGGGTGGGCGCGGCGACTGGAGCTGGAAGGTCGTGACGGTCAGTCGCATGACGGCGGACGCAACGGCGTTCACCGTCACGAACACCATCACCGCCCACGAGGGGGACGACCGCGTGTACCACCGCACCACCGATGCCGTGATACCTCGCCGGGGAGTGTGAGCATGCGCCGCCGCACTCTGCTCACCGGCTCCCTCGCCGTCGCGGCCGCCGCCGGGGTGAGCTCGGCGGCCGGCTCCGTCGCGGGCACCGGCCCCGTGATCACCGTCGGCTCGAAGCAGTTCACCGAGTCGTGGGTGATGGGCGAGCTGTACGCCCAGATCCTCACGGCCCGTGGCTTCGAGGTCGTCCTCAAGTCGAACATCGGCAGCGCCGACATCATCGACCGTGCGCTGCGCAGCCACCAGATCGACCTCTATCCCGAGTACACGGGTGTCATCCTGCAGACGTTCGCGATGCCGAAGCGGATGCCGGTCACGGCGCACGGAACGTACGAGGCGGCGAAGAGGTTCGAGGAGGGGCGCGGTCTCACCCTGCTGAGACCCACCCCGTTCCAGAACCGCAACGCCGTCGCCGTGCGCAGCTCCGACGCCCGCAAGTACGGGCTGCGGACCGTCGGCGACCTGCGCCGGATGGGGCGGATCTCCTACGCCGAGTACCCCGACAACATCACGGGCCCGCTCGGCTACGACGCCATCGTCAAGGCGTACCGGCTGTCGAGCATGAAGGTGAGGCCGCTCAACATCGGCCTGCAGTACCCGGCGCTCAAGAACGGTGACGTGGACGCCGCCGACGTCTTCACCACCGACCCCCAGCTACGGCGCTACGACTTCACCGTCCTGGAGGACGACCAGGCGATCTTCGGCTTCCAGAACGTGTCGCCGGTGGTGCGGCGCTCGCTCGTCGAGCGGTACGGCCGCCGGCTCACCGAGCCGCTCGACGCGGTGAACGCGCTGCTCACCGAGAAGGCCATGCAGGCCCTGAACGAGGCCGCCGCCATGATGCGGCTGAGCCCGGCGAAGGTCGCCGACCGATTCCTGCGCGCCAACGACCTGAAGTGACCGAGGAGCCCACGATCATGCAGAGCGCTGCCGACATCGTCTTCGACGCGGCCACCAAGACCTACGCGGGATCCGCCGAACCCGCCGTGGACGCACTGTCCCTGACCGTCCCGGCCGGGGAGATCTGCGTCCTGCTCGGGGCGTCCGGCTGCGGCAAGACGACCGCACTCACCCTCGTCAACCGGCTCACCGAGCTGACCTCCGGCGACATCCGCATCGACGGGCGCAGCATCCGCGACCAGGACGTCATCGAACTGCGCCGCTCGATCGGCTACGTCATCCAGCAGGCGGGGCTCTTCCCGCACATGACGATCGAGGAGAACATCGCGACGGTCCCGCAGGTCCTCGGCTGGAAGCGGTCTCGGACCGCCGACCGCGTCCGCGAACTGCTCGAACTGGTCGGTCTTCCCCACAAGGATTACGCGGACCGCTATCCCGCCCAGCTGTCCGGCGGGCAGCGCCAACGCGTCGGCATCGCACGGGCGTTGGCCGCGGACCCGCCGATCATGCTGATGGACGAGCCGTTCGGCGCGCTGGACCCGGTGACGCGCGAGCACATGCAGGACGAGTTCCTGCGGCTGCACGAACAGGTCCGCAAGACCACGCTGTTCGTGAGCCACGACATCGACGAGGCCGTGCGCATGGGCGACCGCATCGCGATCCTCGCCAAGGGCGGCAGGCTCCTCCAGTACGACTCCCCCGAACGCATCCTGCGCGAGCCCGCCGACGACTACGTGGCGCGTTTCGTCGGCACGGACCGCGGCCTGAAGGCACTGACGCTGCGCAGCCTCGGCGAGCTGAAGCTCGACCCGGCGAGCGGAGACGACGCGGCGTCGCTCCGCACCGGCGACACTCTGCGGACCGCACTGTCGGCGCTGCTCGCGGGGGGCGCCGAGCGGCTGCCGGTCGCGGACGAGTCGGGGAAGACCGTCGGCAGTGTGACCGTGGACCTCATCAGGGAGGCGGCGTGAGTTCCGCCCTGCTCACGGCGGCCGGTCCGCAGCCGGTGATCCCCGACTTCGGAACGGTCAGTTCCTGCGTCCGCGACAATGGCCTGTTCTGCGTCGACTGGTTCACCGCCAACTTCTCCAGCATGTTCGGGCCCGCGCTCGTCCAGCATGTGCGGCTCACGGTGATCGCTGTCGGTGTCGGCTTCCTCATCGCGTTTCCGCTGGCGCTGCTCGCGCACTTCCGGCGCCGTCTGGTGAAGCCGCTCGGCGGTCTGACCTCGTTCCTCTACACGATCCCGCCGATGGCCCTGTTCACGCTGCTCGTCCCGGTGTTCGGCCTCTCCGTCCTCACCGCGGAGATCGCGCTGGTGTCGTACACGCTGATGGTGCTGTTCAAGTCGTCGCTGACGGGCCTCGGTGAGGTGCCGGAGGAGGTGCGGCGGGCGGGCGAGGGCATGGGGCTGACCCGGCGCGAGATCCTCTGGCGCATCGAACTCCCGCTGGCTCTGCCCGCGGTGATCAGCGGGCTGCGCGTGGCGACGGTGACGACGATCAGCGTGGTGGAGGTCGCCGCGTTCATCATCGACCAGGGGCTCGGCTCGCCGATCATCCAGGGCCTTCAGTCGCCGTTCAACACCCAGTTCATCGGGGCCGGGCTGCTGGCCGTCGCTCTCGCGCTGGCGGCGGACGGACTGATCGTGCTGGTGGGACGGCTGCTCACGCCGTGGGCCCGGACGCGGAGGACCGTCTGATGCACACCTTCTTCGCCGGTTTCTCGTTCATGGCCGACCACTTCGGGCTCCTGGCCGACCGCACGGTGGACCATCTGAAGCTCTCGGCCGCTGCCGTCGCGGTGGCGCTCGTCCTCGCCCTCCCGCTCGGCGTGTGGCTCGGCCACCGCGGCAAGGGCTCCTTCCTCACGGTGAGCATTTCCAACATCGGCCGTGCGCTGCCGTCGCTGGCGCTCATCGCGATCTTCCTCGGGCTGCTCGGCATCGGATTCGTCAATGTGATGACGGCACTGGTGGTGATGGCGGTCCCACCGGTGCTCACCCACGCGTACCTCTCGGTGGAGCAGGTGGACCCGGATCTGGTGCGCGCCGGGCGCGGCATGGGCCTGACGGAGTGGCAGATCGTCACCCGCATCGAACTGCCCCTGGCCCTGCCGGTGCTCTTCACCGGCATCAGGATCGCGGCGGTGTACGTCATCTCCAGCGCGACCCTGGCCGCGGTCGCCGGCGGCGGCGGACTCGGCGACATCATCCTGAACCAGGTGTCGTACGGCCTGTCGGGAGTGATCGCCGCCGCTCTGTGGGTGGCGGTCCTGGCGCTGGCCGCGGACGCCCTGTTCGGAGCGCTGCGCAATCGGCTCACCCCGCGCGGGGTCCGCGCGGGACGGAGCGTGTGACCGGCGCACCGCTGTCGGGCCGAACACTCGGCACGGCGGAGCGAACGCGTCCATGTGGGGCAGGTATGGATCCACCGAGGTGACGGGCTAGGCGGGGGCCGACTGCCATGACGGGAAGCGGCCCAGGAGCGCGACGATCTCGTCGAGCGGGGAGCCGCCGTCGGCCGCGACCGCCGGCGCGAAGGCCGCACGGGGGCCGAGGCGCGCCTCGCCTCCGGGCACCACCCGCGCCACGGCGAGCGCCGCATCGAGGAGTTCGGGGTCGAACGTCACCGTGTGCCCCAGCGTCCGTGCCACGTCCCAGGAGTGCACGACGTAGTCGACGAGGTGGAAACTGACGGCCTGCTCTCCCGGGAACGGTCCGCCGTCGCGGATCTCCGGGAGCGGGAACGCCCGCTGCGTCACCCCGTCGACGGCGAAGGCCTCCAGGACGTGCTGGGCAGCCGCGCGGTACGCCCCGACGGGGTCGTCCCCCAGGGGACGCGGCTGCCACAGCGCGATGTCCGCCTCCGCGCGCGAGGCCGCGGCGAATCCGTAGTGCTGCGCGGCCATGTGACCGAGCAGGTCACGCAACGTCCACCCGGCGCACGGCGTCGGCCTGAACAGGTCCCCAGCAGTCGCCCGCGCCACCATGTCGACGCTCGTACGCACCGCTTCCGCGTCGAGCGCGACCAGATCCTTATTCGTAGGCATACGCTTATGATCTGCTGACGCCTATCACATGTCAACGTCTATCATCGGCGCGTGATGGCCAAGAACGGCGGACGGCGCGACCTCGCCGCGATGCTGCAGCCCCTGGTGCGGTCCCTCATCGCCGCCGAGCTGCCGGTGCTCGCGTCGCACGGGATCTCGATGTGGGGATACGTCGTCCTCAGCGCCCTGGACGACGGCCCGGTCCGCACGCAGGCCGCGCTCGCGGCGGCCATCGGCGCCGACAAGACCCGGATCATCTCCACGCTGGACACGTTGCAGGAGAACGGGCTGATCTCCCGCACGCCGGACCCGCACGACCGCCGGGTCCGACTCCTCTCCCTCACCGACGACGGCCGGCGCCTGCGCAGGTCCGCGCAGGCCGACATCCACGCCCACGAGGACGAACTCCTGGCCCGGCTCCCCGCGGCCGACCGTCGCGTCTTCCTCGACTCGGTCCGCACCCTGACCCAGGATGCGGACACCCCCTGACACCCCTAGTCGGCCCCTGCCCCCAGGTGTCCGAGCACCGCGCGCACCGCCCGTTCCACCGCCTCGCGTGACGCGTCGGTGGGGTCGACCGTCTCGAAGCCGTGGTGTCCGAGCGGCACATCGATCACCTCGACCGCGGCGCCGCAGTCCGCTGCCGCGGACACGAACTCCTCGACCGTCACGGCGATTTCAGGGCGTTCGAGCCCCACCCGCGTCAGCACGATCGGCAACTGCCCCGCACCACGGACCGCCGCCGCCGGGCGGAACCGGCTGTCACTGAGCCCCCAGCCCGGCAGCGGCGCGAGGATCGGGTACGAGGCCGCCACGCACCGCAGCCACGGCGGCGGCGCCGCTAGCCAGTCGGCCGACAGGAGCCCGCCGGCGGACAGGAACCACAGCGCGACCCGGGCGCTGTCGACCCGTGGATCGGCCCGCACGAAATCGATCGCCCCGGCGATGTCGTCGGCGGCCGGCGCGTACGCCGTCAGTTCGTGGAGCCGGTGGTCCACCGTCACGCCGACGGCGCCCAGGCTCGCCACGTACTGGGCGTAGCCGACGAAGGCGGGCCAGTCACGCGGTGTCGGGCGGGCGCCGGCCGGAACCGGCCCGCCGTGCACGAAGACCACGGCGGGCCGGGGGCCGTCGGCATCGGGCAGATGCAGATCGACGCGGCCCGTCCGCTCCCGGGGTCGCTCCTTGACGTCCATGAGGAACGGCCGTAGATGCGTGGGCTGTTCGCGCCCGGTGACGGACACCTGGTGCCCCTCCCCCGCGGCGGCCCGGAGCAGGACGTCCACGAGCTCGCGGGGAGCGGAGAGCATCGGCCAGTGCCCGGTGTCGAGTTCGAAGAAGCTGACGCCCGCGTCGGCGAGGGCCTGGGACGCGGGATCGCCCATGGCCACCATCGACTCGACCACGGCGATGCTCGATCCGTTGGCCCGGCACAGGACACCGGCCGTCGGCAGCTCGTCGCCCGCGCCGGACAGACGCAGCGGCTGGGTGAGCGTGGCCAGAGGCTGAGGAGCGGCCTTTTCGGTCAGGCGTTCCAGCGCCTCGGCCGTGAGACCGGCGACGCTGCCCCAGCGCTGCCACTCCACCACCACGGGCGCGGGCAGCGTCCCGGCGCCGCTTTCCTCGGACAGGGTCAGCACGCGCTCGCGCACCGTCCGGTCGGGCACCAGTGTGAGGGCCGGGTCGCCGTCCTGGGGGATGCCGACGTCCACCTGGACGATCCTGGTGATCCGTTCGGGCCGCCGGTGCGCGGCGCCGCGCACCGGGTGAGTGCCGTAGCAGTGGCCGACGAGGACCACGTCCTGCGCCTCGACCCGGTCGATCAGCCGCACCAGTTCCTCGATGTGCGTCTCCAGATCCACGCCCTGCCCCGTCGGACGACCGCCGCCGTCCATGCCCGCGAGCGTCACCTCGTACGCACGCTCCCCCGCGTCCCTCAGCCCGGCGGCCACCTCCCGCCATATCCAGCCGCCGGTGTGGGCCCCCGCCACCAGGATGAATGCCGTCATGCCCGTCTCCTCCCACGCCATCGTCCACAAACGGCCGCACCGGCCGTCCACGCTCGCCGGTACCGTAGGAACTCCCCCTGAGGGAGGTTCAAGCCGTGTCCGCCGACAGCATGTGGTCCATCGGGGAGCTCGCCGAACGCGCGGGCGTCACCGTCAAGACGGTCCGCTTCTACTCGGACCGCGGCCTGCTGCCCGAAGGGCCCCGCAGTACGGGCGGCCATCGCCGGTACGGGCCCCAGGCGCTCGACCGGCTCCGTGTCATCCGCTCCCTGCGCGCGCTCGGCCTGCCGCTGCCGGACGTGAGCCGCGTGCTGGGTGAACAGGGCGCGCTGGACGACGCTCTTGAGGACGTCGTCGCGGCGCAGTTGCGGGACATCGGCTCCCAACTGGCCGCGCTGCGCTGGCGGGAGGCCGCGCTTCAGCTGCTCCAGGACTGCACGCCCGCCGAGCGCACCGAGCGGCTGCTGCTCGTCGGCGCGATGTCGGCCCCGCCCAGCACGGCCGCACCGGCCCGGTTCTGGCGCCGGTGGCTGCCGCTGCGGATGCCCGCCCGAGTCGTCTCCGCCGTCCTCGAACAGGCCGTACCGCAGCTTCCGGAGGACCCGACTCCGGCCCATGTCCTGGCCTTCGCCCGGCTGCACGCGTTCACCTCGCGCTCGTGCGAGGGCGGCGACCGCGGCCAGCCGGCAGCGCACCGGACCGACAAGGGATTCCGCCCCGGGGTGCTCTACGAAGGGCTCAGCGAGGCCCACGCTCTGGCGTCGCCGCACCTGCGAGACCAGCAGTCGCCGCACGAGGGCGAGGCACTGGACTGCTTCGTCTCCGCCCACGCGGCCTCGCGGGGCGTACCCGACACCCCCGCCTTCCGCCGGGCGCTCAGCCGTGTGCTGGCCGCCGATCCGCGTATCGACCACTACTGGCAGCTCGTCGCCGAACTGACCGGTCCTGCGCGGCCGACGCCCGGCGCCGCCCACGACTGGCTCTGCGCCGCGCTCGACGCCCAGGTCGAGCGTCGGGCCACGTAGGGGCGGGCAGTCATCGGCGGATAATCGCTTGGGCCGTCGGCGCCCGCTTCCGTATCTTGGCGCAACGGCCGACGCGCCATGCGGCTCTACACGAAAGGCTTCCATGTGCCCTCGTAGGTTGCGGCCCGAAGAGGCGGACATCGACGCCTCGTTGGTGCGCAGGCTCGTCGACGCGCAGTTCCCCGATTGGGCCGGGCTGCCGCTCACCGAGGTCATCTCGGCGGGTACGTCGAACGCCATGTACCGCCTCGGCGAGGACATGGCCGTGCGACTCCCCCGCCTTGCGGGCCCCGCGCAGGACGTGGACAAGGAGCACCGGTGGCTTCCCCTCCTCGCCGGAGCGCTCCCCTTCGCCATCCCGACGCCCTTGGGCAAGGGCACTGCCGGCGAGGGCTACCCGTGGCCGTGGTCCGTGTACCGCTGGCTCGACGGCGCCAACCCCGCTCCGGAGCGCATCCACGAACCGGCCCTGCTGGCCGCGGACTTGGCGGAGTTCGTCTCCGTACTCCGGCGTGTCGACCCCACCGGCGGCCCTGCTTCCTACCGCAGCGAGCCGCTGGCTGAGCGGGACGAGGTGACGCGTGCGGCGATCCGTGAGCTGCGGGCGGAGCTGGACGGTGACGCGGCGGCCGCCGTCTGGGAGTCGGCCCTGCGGGCACAGGAGTGGGCCGGGCCCGCCGTGTGGATCCACGCGGATCTGCAGCCCGGGAACGTGCTCGTCGCGGACGGCCGGCTCAGCGCCGTCATCGACTTCGGCTGTCTGGGCCTCGGTGACCCCGCGGTCGACCTCATCGCGGCCTGGTACCTGCTGCCCGCCGGTGCGCGCGAGGTCTTCCGGACCGGCTCGGGCTCGGACGACGACGCCTGGGCACGGGGCCGCGGCTGGGCCCTGTCGGTCGCCCTCCTGGAGCTCCGGTACTACCGGGAGAGCAATCCGGTGATGGCCTCCGTCGCCCGCCATGTCATCGCGGAACTTCTCACCGACGACACGGCGGCGGCCTGACGATCCGTCCTGACCACGCACCGACAGCGCCCCGGATCGGTCCGCAGCGGCGCGCGACCACGGTCGAGGCAGGCGCGCTCACCGCGCGGATCAGTCGGCAGCCGCGCGCAACCACTCGTCGAGGAAGGCGAAGTCCGCCTCGGTGAGGCCCCGTCGAGGGTCTACGCGATGCAGCAGGGCGCGTTCCGGGTGATGTGCGAAGACCCAGGCACGGTCGATGTCGGTGATCTCGTCGTCGACCCATGCGAAGGGACGGCCCCGCGCCTGGCCGACCAGGGCGCGGGTCTTCCAGTGCAGGCCACGCACGCCGTGCCGTTCGTCGCGGCCGTCCCGAACCGGCGGGTCGGGCCAGTCCACCACCGGCAGCGGCGGCAGCCCGAGGAGCGGGGCGACGCAGTCGTTCGCCTCGTCCATCCAGGTCGTCGCCCAGACCAGCTGGCACGGGAGCGCCGCGAGCCGGGGGCCGTACGCGGGGTTGATCCTGGCCAGCAGGGGGTTCAGGTCGGCGCCCAGCGGGTCGGGGCATCCTGGCCGGGTCATCGGATACGTGCGGTAGCACTCCGGCGGCCCGCCGAACGGAATCAGCGGCCCGTCGATGTCGAGGAAGAGTAGCGGAAGGTGCTCGGAACCGGTCACTTCAGCACCGTAGCGACTCGGGCACCCCGCCCGCGGTCACGCCGCTAGTGTGACGGGCATGACTGGGGACACGGGGCCTGCGGACAGCCACGAACTGGTGGGCGGCATGGTGAACGCGGGCGCGGTCTTCCGGCGGGGCGACGTGGTCGAGCGGCCGGCGCCGCCGAATGTCCGGGCGCTCCACGCCTACCTCGCGGCGCTGAGGCACCAGGGATTCGACGCGGCTCCGGTGCCGGTCGGCGTCCGTGCCGACGGGCGTGAGCAGTTGGGGTTCGTTCCCGGTTCCGTGGCCGTCCCGCCGTTTCCGCGGTGGGCCATGTCGCAGACCTCGCTCCGGTCCGTCGGCGTCCTGCTGAGGCGCCTGCACGAGGCGAGTGCGCGCGTCGCGGTGGACGCGTCCGCCGGCTGGGCCGGGGCGCTGGCCGATCCCGAGGGCGGAACGATGCTGTGCCACAACGATGTGTGCCCGCAGAACGTCGTCTTCCGGGACGGCCGCGCCGTGGCCCTGATCGACTTCGACCAGGCGGCCCCGGGGCGCCCGGTCTGGGATGTCGCGATGACCGCCGGCTACTGGGTCCCGATGCTGGACCCCGAGTCCGCGGCCCCGCTCTATCCGGCACTTGACCCCTCTCACGCGGGGGACGCCCCGGGCCGGCTGCGGCTGCTCGCGGACAGTTACGGGCTCTCGCCGCGGGAGCGCGCCGCATTGCCCGAGGTCGTCGAACAGGCCGCCGCGGTGTGCCGGGCGTTCGTCACCCGGCGCGTGGCCGACGGGGACCCCGCCTACGTCCAGGCGCTGCGCGACCGCGGCGGCTGGGAGCGCTGGGACCGGATCCAGTCGTGGCTCAGTGCCGGGCGCGAGGCGTTCACGACGGCCCTGCTCGCCTGACCGCGTTCCGGGTGCGAGGCGTTCACGGCAGCCCTGCCCGCCTCGCCCCCGCGCGCGGCACGCGCCCCCTTCCGCCCCCCCGTGAGGTGTCCGAAACCAGTGATTAATCAAGCGGGTGGTGAATAGGGCTGGTTGACGGGGTGAAGAGTGCGCAACCATGTGCACATGACCGCGGCCCATCGCGCCATGACCCAGCTGGAGTCCTGGCCGAACCTGGTAAGTGGCTCTCCCCGGTGCGCCGTTGGGCGCGCCTTCGGGACAGCAGCGTGCGACATCGTGCATTTCCATGCCAATGATGCGGCAGATCTGTACCTCACCCGGCCGGCGGTCGAACGCCTCCTTCCGCTGTTGCGCGACAGCACCGCGATCCGGGTGCGCCCCGGCGCCTCGTGGATCACTGTGCTGCTCGACTGCGACGACGATGTGGCGCTCCTGCTGACGCTCATCAGCGTGGCGCTCAAGGAACATGAAGCGTTCGCGGTGCCCGAGGAGGAGTGCGCCGGGCCCCGCACCTCCCGTACGGCTTCGCCCTGCGACTGGGAACCACGGGCGATCCCTTCGCCGCGCGCCCCCGGCCCCACGCCACCTTCCGGCCCCGCTCACCACGGCCGCGTCCACGACGCGTGGAAGGCCGTCGGACGGATGCTGCCGCACGGCCACTGACGAGAGCGATGCCGGGGTGCGCAGGCTGAATCCGAGACAGGCACTCAGCAGATTCCGTCGCCCGCCGGTCAGGCGCCTCCGCCGTGACGCGCCTGCGCCCGTCAGTCGCCCCTGCCCACCACGGCCTCAGCGCCCCGCGCCGCCCCCGTGCTGTCGCGCTCGATCAGGCGCGGCAGCGGCACCTGGACCGTCCGCGACGGGCCTCCGTCCAGGAGTGCCGTCAGTTCCTGGGCCGCGGTGCGGCCGAACTGGACCGTGTCGCGGGACAGTGCCGACAGCCAGGGCTTGACCATGCGGCACAGCGGGGAGTCCTCCCAGGCCACCACCGAGACGTCGCCGGGCACCGAGAAACCCAGCTCACCGGCGGCGGCGACCCCGGCGACGGCCATCACGTCGTTGTCGTAGACGAGCGCGGTCGGGGGTGTGCCGCCCTCCATGACGCGGCGCGTGACCGCGGCGCCCTCCGCGTCCGAGTAGTCCGTGGTCACGGAGCGCACCTCGGTCAGGCCACGGCGCTCGGCCTCGGCGCTCAGGGTGCGGATGCGCCGCTCGGTGTGCGCGAGGCCCGGCAGGCCTGCGATGTGGACGATACGGCGGTGCCCGAGCGCGTACAGCTCGTCGACGACCGACGCCATCGCTCCGGCGTCGTCCGCCCACACCGTCGACATGCCGGGGTGCTCCGCGTCGGGCACTCCGCCGATCACCACGGCGGGCAGCCCGAGTTCGTCGAGGAGCGCGGGGCGCGGGTCGGCCGTGCGGGGGTCGACGACGAGCACGCCGTCCACGCGGTGCTCGGCCCACCAGCGCCGGTAGACGGCGCACTCCGCCTCGACGTCCTCGACCACTTGGAACAGCAGGCCGAGGTGACGCTCCGCCAGGACTTCCTGTATGCCGGAGATGAGCTGGAGGAAGAACGAGTCCACGCCCAGCGTGTCCGCCGGGCGTGCCACGACCAGGCCGACCGTGGCCGCGCCTTCGCCGGACAGGGCGCGGGCCGCCGTGCTGGGCCGCCAGCCGAGTTGCTCGGCCACCCGCCGCACCCGGTCGCGGGTCACCTCGGAGACTCCTGGCCGGTCGTTGAGCGCGAAGGACACGGCGCTCTCCGAGACACCCGCCCTGAGCGCGATGTCCTTCATGGTCGGTCGGCGCGCGGGAGACCGCTTGGCTGGCACAGCTGCCCCTTTCCCCGTGGAACCCCGGTGGGTTGCCCCGGCCAGCCTAGCGCATCCGGCGGGACACTAATGCGCTTGAGTTCAAGACCCTAAAGCGCATTAGTTTCGTGCACAAAAGGTCTACTCCACCGCCCTGACCTGCTATTCTTCCAGACAACCCTCAGCAGTTTCAGAGAATGCATTGACTTTTTCCTTGATCGCAATGCAGGGTCTGCACGGCAACATTCGACGCCGCCGCAAAGGAGCCGTGTCACCGTGCCCATCTCTCGCAGAGCACTAGCCGCTGCCGCCGCCATCGCTGTCGTCCTGCCGCTGAGCGCGTGCGGTTCCGGGGGTGACGCCGGCGGCTCGACGGACGCCTCGGGCAAGATCGAAGGCAGCATCACGTTCCAGACGTGGAACCTCAGGGCCAACTTCAAGCCGTACTTCGACGGCCTGGTCAAGGACTTCGAGAAGAAGTACCCCGGCACGCACGTGAAGTGGATCGACCAGCCGGGCGAGGGCTACGCCGACAAGATCAGCGCGGATGCCGCCGGCGGCACGCTGCCCGACGTCGTCAATGTCTCCCCCGACCTCGTCGCCCCGCTCGCCAAGGCCGGCCTCGCGCTCGACCTCGACAAGGCGGCGCCGAAATACAAGAAGGAGTACCTGCCGGGGGCCTGGGCGAGCCACCGGATACCGGGCATGGACGGCACGTACGCCTTCCCCTGGTACCTCAACACCGGGCCGCTGTTCTACAACAAGAGCCTGTTCAAGAAGGCCGGACTCGACGCGTCGCAGCCCCCGAAGACGTACGACGCGCTCTTCGACGACGCGCTCCGGCTCGCGAAGAAGAGCAAGGGCACGGTGGCCACGCTCGCGAACGTCCCCACCATCGAGGACTTCGGCCGCTACGGCGCTCCGCTCATGAACAAGGAGGGCACCGGCTTCGCGTTCAACGACGCCAAGGGTGTCGAACTCCTCACGAAGTACAAGGAGCTGTACGACGCGAAGGCGCTCGACCCGCAGGCGCTGACCGCGACGCCCGAGTCGACCGGCAAGAAGTTCCTGACCGGGGCCGTGGCGATGAACCCGGGCAGCGCGCTCGACCTGTCGAAGTTCAAGAAGGAAGCACCCAGCCTCTACAGGAACATAGGGATCACGGACCAGATCACCAGCACCGGCAAGGTGAACATGTACGTGATGGGCGTGATGGTGAACTCGCGATCCAAGCAGAAGCCCGCGGCCGTGGCGTTCGCGCACTACGTCACCGACGCGCAGCACCAGATGGAGTTCGCCAAGAAGGTCGCCATCTTCCCGAGCACCGCGGGCTCCCTGGACGACCCGTACTTCACGAAGCAGGACGGCTCGGACGAGACACGGGTGCGGATCGCCGCGGCGGACTCGCTGAAGTCCGCGGTCAACTACACGCCGGTCCTGTTCAGCGAGCAGATGAAGACCGAGCTGCGGAACTCCGTCGCCAAGGCCCTCCAGGGCAAGGAGAGCCCCAAGACCGCTCTTGACAACGCTGTCAAGGCCTGCGACCGGCTGCTCCAGCAGCAGGGCTGAGCACCGGAGCCGTACACCATGACGAGTCCCCTTCCGACCGTGAAGACCGCCGCCGAGACCTCGGCGAACGCAGAGGTGACGCGACCCGCGAAGCTCTCGGGCGAGCGGCCGGGCCCCCGCGTCCGGCGCCATCTGCCCACCAGCCCCTGGCTGTTCGCCGCTCCCGGGCTGCTGGTCGTCGCCGTCTTCATCCTGTACCCGTTCGTCTCCACCGTGGTCAACTCCTTCACCGACCGGCGAACCCTGATCCCCGGTGAGTTCGTGGGCCTGGCCAACTTCCGGGAACTGCTGCACGACGACATGTTCTGGACGGGGCTGCGCAACAGCGTCCTGTACATGGTCGGGGTCGTCCCCGCCCTCGTACTCCTACCGCTGCTGCTCGCCCTCCTCGTCCAGAAGAACATCCCGGGCATCACCTTCTTCCGGTCGGCCTTCTACACGCCGGTGGTCGCGTCCATCGTCGTGGTCGGCCTGATCTGGGTGTGGATGCTGGACGAGCGCGGCCTGGTGAACTCGGTTCTCGAAGCCGTGGGGATCGGCAGGGTCGGGTTTCTCAGCAACCAGTGGCTGCTCCTGCTGAGCGCCATGGCCGTCACGGTCTGGAAGGGTCTCGGCTACTACATGATCATTTACCTGGCGGCACTGGCCAACGTGCCGCGCGAACTGCACGAGGCCGCCTCGGTGGACGGTGCGGGCGCGGTGCGCCGCTTCTTCACCGTCACCGTGCCCGCCGTGCGCTCCACCATGGTCCTCGTCGCCGCGCTCTCCTCGGTCGCCGCCTTCAAGGTGTTCTCCGAGGTCTATCTGATGGCGGGGCCGAACGGTGGCCCCGCGGGCGAGGACACCACGCTCGTGATGCTCGTGCAGCGCACCGGCACGGGCCTGACCGGCCGGGTCGGCTACGCCTCGGCGATCTCCGTCGTCGTCTTCGTCGTCACCGTCGCGCTGATGCTGCTCGTGCTCCGCGCCGACCGGAAGGAGGACGTGTGAGCGTCACCGAGGACGTCCGCGCCACAACAGCCTCGGATCCGGGGCCCGTTCGGCGCCGACGTGCACCGCGCGTCACCGACGAGAACGGCCGGCGCATCCGGGTCTGGGAGCTCGTACTGCGCTACGCGCTGCTGCTCGCCGTGCTCGCGATCACCGTCGGGCCCTTCCTCTGGCAGCTGTCCACCTCCCTCAAGGGGACGCACGAGGACATCTTCAGCTCCCCGCCGAAGTTCCTGCCGGGCGATCCCACTCTCCACAACTACGAGCGCGTCGCCGACACCATCCCCGTCTGGGACTATGCCTTCAACTCCCTGAAGGTCGCCACCGCCGACGTGGTCACCAACTGCGTCGGCTCCGCTCTCGCGGGCTACGCGCTCGCCCGGCTGCGCTACCGCGGCCGCAAGACCGCCACCCTCGTATTCATCCTCGCGATGCTGGTGCCCGTCGAGAGCATCGTCATCGCGCAGTTCACGACGATGCGCGAACTCGGCCTCAACAACACGCTCGTCGGCGTGGTCCTGCCGGGCTGCATCGCCGCCATGAACGTCCTGCTGATGCGCAACGCGTTCCTCAACCTGCCCTACGAGATCGAGGAGGCGGCCTACGTCGACGGGGCGAATGCCTGGCAGCGGTTCCTGCGGATCGCTCTGCCGTCCGTGAAGGGCACCCTCGCGGTCGTCGCGATCTTCGCCTTCATGGGCGCCTGGGACGACTTCCTGTGGCCGCTGATCGTGCTCAGCGACCCGGCGAAGTTCACCCTCACCATCGGCCTGAACTATCTGCACGGCACCTTCGCCAACGACGAGCGGATCGTCGCGGCCGGCACGATCATCGCCGTCGCACCGCTGATCATCCTCTTCGCCTGCCTCCAGCGGTACTTCTTCCGCGGGGTCGGCGAGGGAGCCGTCAAGGGCTGACGCCCGCACCGCGGACACCTCTCACCGAGGCCCCCACGTACCACAGAACCAGGACTCCGCATGACTGCTGCCGTGCGCTTCGGCGTCAACTACACCCCCAGCCAGAGGTGGTTCCACCACTGGCTCGACTTCGACCTCGACGCCGTGCGCGCCGATCTCGACTCGATCGCCGCGCTGGGCCTCGACCACATCCGGGTGTTCCCGCTGTGGCCGTACTTCCAGCCCAACCGCACGCTGATCCGTCCGCGAGCCGTCGAGCAGCTCGTCCAGCTCGCCGACGCGGCGGCCGAGCGCGGCCTCGACGTGAACGTGGACGGCCTGCAAGGGCATCTGTCGAGCTTCGACTTCCTGCCCGCGTGGACGCGGACGTGGCACCGGCGGAACCTCTTCACCGACCCTGATGTGGTCGAGGGCCAGGAGGCGTATCTGCGCACGCTCGCCGGGGCGCTCGCCGACCGGCCCAATTTCATCGGCATGACGATCGGCAACGAGGTCAACCAGTTCGCGGCGGGCCCGCACCCCGATCCGGACCGCATCACACAGGAACAGGCCGGGAGTTGGCTGCGCCGTGTGCTCGCCGCGTGCGAGGATGGCGCGCCGGGGCGGACCCATCTGCACGCCTCGTACGACGCCGCCTGGTACCAGGACGACCAGCCGTTCACGCCCGCGCACTCCGCGCGGCTCGGCGCGCTCACCGCGGTGCACTCGTGGGTGTTCAACGGTACGGCGCAGCGCCACGGCCGCACCGGGACGGCCACCGAGCACCATGCCGCGTACCTCGTCGAGCTGTCCAAGGCCTGGGCCGGCGATCCGCACCGGCCCGTCTGGCTGCAGGAGGTCGGCGCGCCCGCGCCGCTCGTCCCGGCCGGGCACGCGGCGCACTTCACCGAGGCCACCGTCGAGAACGCGCTCGACTGCCCGGACCTGTGGGGCGTGACGTGGTGGTGCTCGCACGACGTCAGCCGTGATCTCGCCGACTTTCCCGACCTCGAGTACAGCCTCGGCCTGTTGACGAGCGAGCGGCGGCCGAAACCCGCGGCGAAGGCCCTCGCCCGCATCGTCGCGGACCGGCGCGCACATCCCCGTACACCCGCGCCGCGCACCACCGCGCTGGTCGTCGACGCCGGTGACGACGAGGCCGCCCCGAACCGCTCGGTGTGTGCCCCCGGCGGCGCCGTCTTCGAGGCGTTCGCCCGGCTCACGGCCGACGGGGCCCGGCCCACCACGGTGCTCGCCGGCCGTGCCCACGACAAGGAACATCTGGTGGCGCGCGGCATCACCGAAGTGGTCACACCGGACCACGTCACACGCACCGTCGGCACGGCTCCGTAACCGGTCGAAACCCCGATGCGACCGCACGATTCGAGGTGCGCCGCGTCGGGGAGTTGTACAGCGTCCCGCCCGCCCCGCCTCGTGAACACCCGCACCTCGAACCTTACGGAGTACCCCTCATGCATGACGACCGCACCCTGGTCGAAGCCCGTCTCAAGCGCGTCCTCGACGAGCGCATCCGACCCGCCGTCTACCCCGAGTCCGTGCCGCTGGAGGTCGCGGTGTGGAACGCGCCGGGCGAGCCGGTGCCGGTCGAAGAAGGGCTCGCGGCGACGCCCGAGCCGATCGCGGTGGGCGCGCGCTGGGGCGCTCCGTGGGCCACCTGCTGGTTCCGCGTCACCGGGACCGTGCCCGAGGCCTGGGCGGGCCGGACCGTCGAGGCGATCCTCGACCTCGGCTTCGACGAGAACATGCCCGGCTTCCAGTGCGAGGGCCTGGTCTACCGCCCGGACGGCACTCCGGTGAAGGGCCTCAACCCGCGCAACCAGTGGGTGCGTGTCGGCGCCCCGGTGGAGGGCGGCGAGGAGGTCCGCCTGCACATCGAGGCGGCGTCCAACCCGGTCATCCTCGACTACCACCCCTTCCTGCCCACGCAGTTGGGCGACAAGGAGACCGCGGGCAGCGAGCCGCAGTACACGCTGACGAGGATGGATCTCGCGGTCCTCGACGAGACCGTGTGGCAGCTCGTCATGGATCTCGAAGTGCTCGGCGAGCTGATGGCCGAGCTGCCGACGGAGTCCGCGCGGCGCTACGACATCCTGCGCGCCGTGGAGCGCGCGCTCGACGCGGTCGATCTCCAGGACGTGAACGGCACGGCGGCCGCCGCCCGCGAGCGGCTGACGGGCGTCCTGGCCGCGCCCGCCGTGCCGTCGGCCCACCGCATCAGCGCCGTCGGCCACGCGCACATCGACTCTGCGTGGCTGTGGCCGCTGCGTGAGACGGTGCGCAAGGTGGCGCGGACGACGTCCAACATGACGGCGCTCCTGGAGGACGAGCCCGACTTCGTCTTCGCCATGTCGCAGGCCCAGCAGTGGGCGTGGGTCAAGGAGCACCGGCCCGAGGTGTGGGCGCGGGTGAAGAAGGCGGTCGCCGACGGGCGGTTCGTGCCGGCGGGCGGCATGTGGGTGGAGTCGGACACCAACATGCCGGGCTCGGAGGCGATGGCCCGTCAGTTCGTCCACGGCAAGCGGTTCTTCCTCGACGAGTTCGGGATCGAGAACGACGAGGCGTGGCTGCCCGACACGTTCGGGTTCGCCGCGGGCCTGCCGCAGATCATCAAGGCCGCGGGCTCCAAGTGGCTGCTCACGCAGAAGATTTCGTGGTCGCAGACCAACAAGTTCCCCCACCACACGTTCCAGTGGGAGGGCATCGACGGCACCCGGATCTTCACGCACTTCCCGCCCGTGGACACGTACAACTGCTCCATGAAGGGCAGCGAGATCGCCCACGCGGCGAAGAACTTCAAGGACAAGGGGGTCGCCCGGCACTCGCTCGCGCCGACCGGCTGGGGTGACGGGGGCGGCGGCACGACGCGCGAGATGGTCGCGAAGGCGGCCCGCCTCCGTGACCTCGAAGGGTCCGCGCAGGTGGCGTGGGAGACGCCGGAGGAGTTCTTCAAGAAGGCGGAGGCCGAGTACCCGAACCCGCCGGTCTGGGTCGGCGAGCTCTACCTCGAACTCCACCGCGCCACGCTCACCAGCCAGGCCAGGACGAAGCAGGGCAACCGGCGCAGCGAGCACCTCCTGCGCGAGGCCGAGCTGTGGGCTGCGACCGCGGCGGTGCGGGCCGGATTTGCCTACCCCTATGAGGAGTTGGACCGGATCTGGAAGACGGTGCTGCTGCACCAGTTCCACGACATCCTGCCCGGCTCGTCGATCGCCTGGGTGCACCGCGAGGCGCGCAGGACGTACGAGCGGGTCGCGAACGAGCTGGACGGCATCATCGGCGCGGCCCAACGCGCCCTGGCCGGCGAGGGCTCCGGGACTCTCGTCTTCAACTCGGCGCCGCACGCCCGCGACGGCGTGCCCGCGGGTGGCGCCCGTAACCCGGTCGTCGAGGGCGAGGCCGCGATCGCTTCGCGCGCGGCGGGCGGATTCGTCCTGGACAACGGGCTGCTGAGGGTGGAGATCGACGACCGGGGCCTGGTCGTGTCCGCGTACGACCTCGTCGCGGGCCGCGAGACCGTGGCGCCGGGCCGGGCCGCGAACCTGCTCCAGATCCACCCGGACTTCCCGAACATGTGGGACGCGTGGGACGTCGACGAGTTCTACCGCAATACGGTGACGGATCTCGTGGACGCCGACGAGGTGGCCCCCGGCGAGGGCGCGTCGGTGCGCATCGTGCGCAGCTTCGGAGACTCGCGCGTCACGCAGGTCCTCTCGCTGACGGCGGGTGAGCGGCGGCTCGGCATCGACACGGAGGTCGACTGGCACGAGACGGAGAAGTTCCTGAAGCTGGCGTTCCCGCTGGACATCCACGCCGAGCGGTATGCGTCCGAGACGCAGTTCGGGCACTTCTTCCGGCCCACGCACACCAACACCAGCTGGGAGGCGGCCAAGTTCGAGGCGTGCAACCACCGGTTCGTGCACGTCGAGGAGCCCGGCTGGGGCGTCTGCCTCGTCAACGACTCGACGTACGGCCATGACGTGACGCGGACCGTGCGGGACAGCGACTCGGGCACGACGACCACCGTCCGGGTCTCGCTGCTGCGCGCGCCGCGCTTCCCCGACCCCGAGACCGACCAGGGAGTGCACCGCTTCCGGCACGCGCTGGTGCCGGGCGCGGCGATCGGCGACGCGGTCCGCGAGGGCTACCGGATCAACCTGCCGGAGCGGCACGTGACCGGCTCCGGGGAGGTCGCTCCGCTGGTGGGTGTCGACCAGGACGCGGTCGTCGTGACGGCGGTCAAGCTGGCCGACGACGGCAGCGGCGACGTGGTGGTCCGCTTCCACGAGTCCCGCGGCGGCCGGGTGCGCGCCACGCTCACGGCGGGCTTCGAGGTCGCGGCCGCGGCGGCGACGGACCTCCTGGAGCGTCCGCTCGCCGACGCGGCGGACCCGGAGCGCGACGGCGACCGGATCACCCTGTCGCTGCGCCCCTTCGAGCTGGTGACGCTGCGTCTGAAGCGGGTCTGAGCCGGCGTCGTCGCCCGGTGGGCCGGTCACGCAACCGGCCCACCGGACGGCGCGTTCAGTCTTGCGCGCCGGGTGCCGTCCTGGCCTCCCGGGACAGCAGGATCAGGCTGCGGGCCTCGACCAGCACATCGGTGCCCGGTTTGTGTTCCATCTCGTCCGCGACACCTTGCGGGTCGGTGGTGTCGATCCGGGTGGTCCACCGCTCGCCGTAGGTGGCGTCCGGGAGACGGAAGCGGACCGGCTTCCAGTAGCTGTTGAGGAGCAGCAGGAAGGAGTCGTCGACCACCGGCCGCCCGTACGGAGTGGGCTCGGCGATGGCGTCGCCGTTGAGGAACACGGCGACCGAATGGGCGTCGCCGCGCTGCCAGTCGTCGTCCGTCATCTCGCGCGCGTCCGGGCGCAGCCACACCAGGTCGGGCAGGGGCCGGCCCTTGTGGGTGTGCGTGTCGCCGCGGAAGAAGCGGCGGCGGCGCAGCACCGGGTGGGCGGCGCGCAGGGCGATGGTGCGCCGGGTGAACTCCATCAGCTCGCGCTGGTCGTCGCTCAGGCGCCAGTCGATCCAGGAGATCTCGTTGTCCTGGCAGAAGGCGTTGTTGTTGCCCTGCTGGGTGCGGCCCAGTTCGTCGCCGTGGGCGAGCATGGGGATGCCCTGGGAGAGCAGCAGCGTGGCGAGGAGGTTGCGCTGCTGCCGGCCACGCAGTTCGAGCACGCCTTCGTCGTCGGTGGGGCCCTCGACGCCGCAGTTCCACGACCGGTTGGTGCTCTCGCCGTCCCGGTTGTTCTCACCGTTGGCCTCGTTGTGCTTGTCGTTGTACGAGACCAGGTCGCGCAGCGTGAATCCGTCGTGGGCGGTGACGAAGTTGACGCTGGCGCGCGGGCGGCGGCTGTCGTGCTGGTAGAGATCGGAGGAGCCGGTGAGCCGGGAGGCGAACTCGGCGAGGGTGTTCTCGCCGGAGCGCCAGAAGTCCCGTACGGAGTCGCGGTACTTGCCGTTCCACTCCGACCACTGGGGCGGGAACTTGCCGACCTGGTAGCCGCCCTCGCCCACGTCCCACGGCTCGGCGATGAGCTTGACGCGTCCGATCACGGGGTCCTGCTGGATCAGGTCGAAGAACGCGGAGAGCCGGTCCACCTCGTGGAACTGCCGGGCCAGTGTCGCCGCGAGGTCGAACCGGAAGCCGTCGACGTGCATCTCGGTGACCCAGTACCGCAGGGAGTCCATGATGAGCTGGAGCACGCTGGGGTGCCGCATCAGCAGGCTGTTCCCGGTGCCGGTGGTGTCGTAGTAGTGCGCGGGGTCTCCGTCGACGAGCCGGTAGTAGGACGCGTTGTCGATGCCGCGGAAGGAGAGCGTCGGGCCGTTCTCGTTGCCTTCCGCGGTGTGGTTGTAGACGACGTCGAGGATCACTTCGAGGCCGGCCGCGTGCAGCGCCTTCACCATGGACTTGAACTCGGTGACCTGCCGGCCGCGGGTGCCCTGGGCGGCGTACGCGTTGTGCGGGGCGAAGAAGCCGATCGTGCTGTAGCCCCAGTAGTTCGACAGGCCCTGGTCGCGCAGGAAGCCGTCCTGCGCGAACTGGTGCACCGGCATCAGCTCCACCGCGGTCACGCCCAGCGAGGTCAGGTGCTCGATGACCGCCGGGTGCGCGAGGCCCGCGTAGGTGCCGCGCAGTTCGGCGGGGACCTCGGGGTGGGTGCGGGTCAGGCCGCGTACGTGGGCCTCGTAGATGACGGTGTCGGCGTACGGGCGCAGGGGCGGGCGGTCGTTGCCCCAGTCGAAGGCGCTGTCGGTCACCACGGCGACCAGGGTGTGGCCCGCGCTGTCGGACGGGGACGGTCCGGCGGCCGCCCGCTCGAAGAGCGAGGGGTCGTTGTCCATCTGTCCGTCGACGGCGGTGGCGTACGGGTCGAGGAGCAGCTTCGCGGGGTTGCAGCGGTGACCCGCCGCCGGGTCCCACGGGCCGTGCACGCGGTAGCCGTAGCGCTGGCCGGGGCCGACGGCGGGCAGATAGCAGTGCCATACGAAGCCGTCGACCTCGGTCATGGTGACCGTGTCGTGGCTGCCGTCGTCGTGGAGGAGGACGAGGTCGACGCGCTCGGCGACCTCCGTGAACAGGGCGAAGTTCGTTCCGTCGCCGTCGAATGCCGCGCCGAGGGGATAGGGGCGTCCGGTCCAGGTGAGCATCCGGCCACGGTACGGATGATCTTGTTGTCGGTGTCGTCACCGCGCCGCCCGCACCTCGTCTGCCGCGCGCCCGGCCCTCGTGTGCCGCTGTCCTGGCACGCCGCCGGGCCGCGGCTGCCGAAGCAGACCGCGGCCCGGTGCGACACGCTCCGGACGGATTGCCGTGCTGCTGTCACGTGACCGGCGTCGGGCGGACGACCCTGCGCGGGACGGACAGTTGCGGCTCGCGTGCACGGGCTGCCGGGGCGGTGTCCACGAGCGGATCCGTGACCACTGACCCCGCGAACGCCGGGACAGGGACCTCGCGCGGCATCTCGAGCGCTTCGCTGATGCGCGGCGGGGGTCCGACCGGGACCAGCGGGGCGCGTTCACCGAGACGGGCACGGCGCGAGAACCAGATGATCTTTCCCGTGGGGGTGGCGCAGCCGCCCCAGCCGTCGCTCAGCGCGGCAATCTCCGCGAGGCATCCCTCCTTCGGTGCGTAGTGCGGGCCCGGCAGGTCACGCTCGTGGTCGGACACCGCGGTGATCAGATGCTGGCCGTTCCACCACATCTCGACGGTGGTGTTCTTGTCCGTGGCGTGCTCGTCGATCGTGTGAAGCAACACCTCGACGCCGCGGCAGACGGGGTCGACGAGAATGTCCAGCTTCCAGTACCGGAGGTGGGCGGCCAGGATGCGCCTGACCTGCCCGACACGCTCCGAACTGACCTCGACGTCGAGGTGGTAGTAGCAGGGGACTGCTGTATTCATCGTCTTCGGCTCCTCACCGGCGAAGCTCCCGCTCGTTGCTCGCCCCCCACGGGCCGTACCCCGAACACGTAGCGTGAGCACTGATCGCTCCTGAGTCAGCCTCAGGATGAGAGCGCTACTCCATTCGTGCAACACGAGGAGCCGCTCCCGGCGTCGTTGAAGCTCCAACAGGACGGGAAGTACCGCCAAATGCACCATGGGACGGGGTACCGATCGGCGTAATGGTTCGGTGCCTCTCCGTGCACGGCCCCAGCGCACCGACCCGGTGCACCGTGCACATCGAAGAGTGGGAAGTGAACAGCGACATGTTGCTGCCTACCAAAACCGAAGTCGCCAGTCATCTGGCGCAGTACCGCGCGTGGGAACGCCTGCGGCTGGCGGCGCCCGCCGACCGGCAGGTGCGGGCCCACTTCGAGGACACGGCCTACACGTTGTGCGTGCTGATGGGGAAGCGATGCGGGCGCGAGGCCGCCGACGCGGCCGAGCGCTATCTCCGTCCCGGCGTGGAGCATCCGCCCATGGCCGCCCCGCCGCTCGCGGCGCCCGCGGTCGCCGTCGCCGCCCTCAGCGGGCCGTGACGCCGGACCCTCCGGCAGAAGCGGGATGCCGGCCGACACGCCTGAACCGGGGCATTTCCCGACAGGCCGAGCCCGGTCGGCTCCCGTAGCGTGTCGCCGGAGGGACGCAGCCCGTGGATGACACCCTGCAGTGCCCGGCCACGTGCCGGGCCAACTGGTGTGCGAGTGACGGCGCGTCCCGTGGCGCATGTGAACCCGGCGGGCCCCCGAGCGAGGACGGTCCTGCCTCGAGCACGGCGGAGGTGCAACTGATGAACCCAGGCACGGTGACGGGCCGCGTCCCGATCGTGGACGTCCTCCCGGCCGTCGACTGCGGCAGGCGTCCGGCGAAGGCGGTCCCGGGCGAGACGTTCGAGGTCTCCGCCACGCTCTTCGGAGAGGGCCATGCCGCCGTCTGCGCCAATGTGGTGCTGCGCGGCCCCGACGGCCGGCCGGGCCCGTGGACCCCGATGCGTGAACTGTCCCCGGGAAGCGACCGCTGGGGCGCCGACGTCACCCCGGCGGCCGTGGGCAACTGGACCTACTCGGTGGAGGCGTGGGGCGATCCCGTGTCCTCGTGGCGCCGGTCCGCCGGCATCAAGATCCCGGCCGGGATCGACACGGAGCTGATCCTGGAGGAGGGTGCCGCGCTGCACGAGCGAGCCGCCGCCGGCGTTCCGGAAGGCGCGGGACGCAACGCGGTCCTCGCGGCCGTGGACGCGCTCCGCGACGAGGACCGGCCTCCCGCCGCCCGCCACGCGGCGGCCCTCGCGCCGGACGTGACCGCAGCGCTGGCGCGGCATCCGCTGCGCGAAAACATCTCCCGCTCCGCGCCCCTGCCGCTGCTCGTCGAGCGCGAACGGGCGCTGTACGGGGCCTGGTACGAGATGTTCCCGCGCTCCGAGGGCGCTGTGGTCCGCGAGGGCGAACGCCCGGTGAGCGGCACCTTCCGCACGGCTGCCGAGCGCCTTCCCGCCGTCGCCGCCATGGGTTTCGACGTGGTCTACCTGCCGCCGATCCACCCCATCGGCACCACCTTCCGCAAGGGGCCGGACAACAGCCTGTCGGCCGACCCGTGGGATGTCGGAGTGCCGTGGGCGGTGGGCTCTCCCGAAGGCGGTCACGACGCGATCCACCCGGACCTCGGCACGCTCGACGACTTCGACGCGTTCGTGCGCCGGGCCGGGGAACTGGATCTGGAGATCGCTCTCGACTTCGCCCTCCAGTGCTCCCCGGACCACCCGTGGGTGGAGAAGCACCCGGAGTGGTTCGAGCACAGATCCGACGGCACGATCGCGTACGCGGAGAACCCGCCGAAGAAGTACCAGGACATCTACCCGATCGCGTTCGACCAGGACATGCTGGGGCTGATCGAGGAGACGACCCGGGTCCTGCGTTTCTGGATGCGGCACGGGGTCCGCATCTTCCGGGTCGACAACCCGCACACCAAGCCCGTCATGTTCTGGGAGCGGGTGATCTCCGACATCAACCGCAGCGACCCCGACGTCGTGTTCCTCGCCGAGGCCTTCACCCGGCCCCCGATCATGAGGGCGCTCGCCAAGGCCGGTTTCCAGCAGTCGTACACGTACTTCACCTGGCGCGACACGAAGCAGGAGCTCACCGAATACCTCACGGAGCTCTCCCGGGACACGGCCGCCTACATGCGTCCCAACCTGTTCGTGAACACACCCGACATCCTGCCCCGCTACCTCCAGCAGGGCGGCCGCCGCGCCTTCGAGGTGCGCGCCGTGCTCGCGGCGACGCTCTCCCCGACCTGGGGGGTGTACGCCGGATACGAGCTGTGCGAGAACACCCCGGTCCGCGAGGGCAGCGAGGAGTACCTCCACTCGGAGAAGTACGAACTGCGGCCGCGCGACTGGGAGTCGGCCGAGCGCGAGGGGCGCTCCATCGCCCCGCTCATCACCACCCTGAACGGTGTCAGGCGGAACCACGCCGCCCTGCGACTGCTCAGGAATCTCCACTTCCACCGGACCGACAACGACGCGCTGATCGCGTACAGCAAGCGCTCGGGCCCCGACACGGTCGTGGTGGTCGTCAACCTCGACCCCCATCACGCCCAGGAGGCGACGGTCTCTCTGGACATGTCGCAGCTCGGACTCGACGCGCACGCGAGCGTGCCGGTCCACGACGAGCTGACCGGCGAGACATACCAATGGGGCAGGACGAACTTTGTGCGCCTCGAGCCGGGCCGTACGCCCGCGCACATCCTCACCGTCCTGCGACCGTCCTCACCGCCCACCGGAGGGTCACCCACCACATGATCGTCAACAAGCCCGTCCCGGACACCTTCGAGGACACCCCCACCAAGGACAGGGATCCCGACTGGTTCAAACGCGCTGTCTTCTACGAGGTCCTCGTCCGCTCCTTCCAGGACAGCAACGGCGACGGAGTCGGCGACCTCAAGGGCATCACGTCCAGGCTGGACTACCTCCAATGGCTGGGCGTGGACTGCCTCTGGCTGCCCCCGTTCTTCAAGTCCCCACTGCGGGACGGCGGTTACGACGTGTCCGACTACACGGCGGTCCTGCCCGAGTTCGGCAATCTCGCGGACTTCGTGGAGTTCGTCGACGCCGCGCATCAGCGCGGGATGCGCGTGATCATCGACTTCGTCATGAACCACACGAGCGACCAGCATCCGTGGTTCCAGGAGTCCCGCAAGGACCCCGACGGGCCGTACGGCGACTACTACGTCTGGGCCGACGACGACAAGCAGTACCAGGACGCGCGGATCATCTTCGTCGACACGGAGGCGTCGAACTGGACCTTCGACCCCGTGCGCAAGCAGTACTACTGGCACCGCTTCTTCTCCCAC
>NZ_JBVJPM010000007.1:0-69296 GCF_055582645.1 Streptomyces sp. NPDC107517
CCGTCCTCCGCGGAGGGCAAGGAGATCGCCGCGCGTCTGGCGGTGCGGATCGGG
This sequence comes from Streptomyces sp. NPDC107517, assembly GCF_055582645.1. Taxonomy (NCBI): domain Bacteria; kingdom Bacillati; phylum Actinomycetota; class Actinomycetes; order Kitasatosporales; family Streptomycetaceae; genus Streptomyces; species Streptomyces sp. NPDC107517. The sequence goes on from NZ_JBVJPM010000007.1 coordinate 55, forward strand.
TCGGGCATCATCACCGACGCCACCGACCTGCAGGCCGGCGAGGCCGGTCCGGTCGCCACCCAGTCGGCGTTCGCCGCCTCCTTCACCACCACCACCCGGGTGGCCAAGGGCACCCCGGTCATCACCGTCAAGCCCAACAGTGCCCCGGTCGAGGCGGCCCCCGCGGCCGGCACGGTCCAGGCCCTGGACGTGACGTTCTCCGGCCAGGCCACCGGCACCAAGGTCACCGCCCGCACGCCGCGCGAGTCGACCGGGCGCCCGGACCTGACCGAGGCCGCGATCGTGGTCTCCGGCGGCCGCGGCGTCAACGGCGCCGAGAACTTCGCGATCATCGAGGCCCTCGCCGACTCCCTCGGCGCGGCCGTCGGTGCCTCCCGCGCCGCGGTCGACGCGGGCTGGTACCCGCACTCCAACCAGGTCGGCCAGACCGGCAAGTCCGTCTCCCCGCAGCTCTACATCGCCAACGGGATCTCCGGCGCGATCCAGCACCGGGCCGGCATGCAGACCTCGAAGACCATCGTCGCGGTCAACAAGGACGCCGAAGCCCCGATCTTCGACCTCGTCGACTACGGCGTCGTCGGCGACCTCTTCGACGTCGTCCCCCAACTCACCGAGGAAATCAACACCCGCAAGGGCTGAGCTTCTCCGGGCCGGTGACGGGGCCGCGTGGTGATCTTCACCGCGCGGCCCCGTTCGCGTACGGCGGACCATTGACGCAGGTGGCGAGCGCAGATAACTTCGCTATACGGATTGTTGATTCCGTGAAGCGGAAACTCTGGAACGTCGAGAGTGTGGAGGGTGCAGGAATGGGTCAGCAAGAGAAGGTGGCAACGAGCCTCGCCGGTGCGGTCAGCGAGGGCATCAGCGCTTCCCTCGCCCCGGTGGACGCGGAGCTGGAGCGCCGCTACCCCGGAGACCCCGGCACCCGGCAGCCCGTCCACACCGTGTACGTCCCCGGTGAGCAGTTCGACGCCGACACCATTCGCACCTGGGGCGACAAGGCCCTGGCGATGCTCGACGAACACGCCCCGGACGCCGCCTCCTTCGCCGCCGTTCTCGGTCTGGGCGACGACCTCGCCGAGGCGGTCCACACGCGCGTACGCGCCAAGCTGGAGCGCGAGCCGGTCGAGGACCTGCGGATCGACTTCGAGGACGGCTACAAGGGCGCCGACGAGGACCAAGACGCCGCCCGCGCGGCCCGGCTGGTCGCCGAGGCGTACAAGAACGGCACCGCCGCTCCGTACATGGGCATCCGCATGAAGTGCATGGAGGCGCCGGTACGCGACCGGGGCATCCGCACCCTCGACATCTTCCTGTCCGGCCTCATGGAGGCGGGCGGCCTCCCCGACGGGCTCGTCCTCACGCTCCCCAAGGTCACGTACCCGGAGCAGGTCACCGCCATGGTCCGGCTTCTGGAGGCGTTCGAGAAGGCGCACGGTCTCGAGGCGGGACGCCTCGGCTTCGAGATCCAGATCGAGACCAGCCAGTCCATCCTCGCCGCCGACGGCACCGCCGCCGTCGCCCGCATGATCGACGCCGCCGAGGGCCGCGCGACCGGACTCCACTACGGCACCTTCGACTACAGCGCCTGCCTCGGCGTCAGCGCCGCCTACCAGGCCAGCGACCACCCGGCCGCCGACTACGCGAAGGCCGTCATGCAGGTGGCCGCCGCCGGTACCGGTGTCCGTGTCTCGGACGGCTCCACCAACGTCCTGCCCGTCGGCACGACCGCGAAGGTCCACGACGCCTGGCGCCTGCACTACGGCCTCACCCGCCGCGCCCTGGCCCGGGCCTACTACCAGGGCTGGGACATGCACCCGGGCCACATCCCGACCCGCTACGCCGCGGTCTTCGCCTTCTACCGCGAGGGCTTCGAGTCGGCCGCCGCGCGCCTGGCCGCCTACGCCGGCCACCACGAGGGCGGCGACGTGGCGGACGAGCCGGCCACCGCCAAGGCGCTCGCCGGCTATCTGCTGCGCGGCCTGGACTGCGGCGCCCTCGACACGGGCGAGGTCACCCGGATCACCGGTCTCACCCTGGCTCGCCTCCAGGGATTCGCGGGCCCGCGCCGCGGCGACCTGACCGCGCAGGAACGGTGACGGTCGTCCCGGTCCCATAACGCGTATCCCCTGTCACCGCTGCCCCGTAGTCTGTACGCCACTGAAAAAGGCGTCACAGGGACGGGGCAGCGGTGTCTTCGGGGGATCGGGAAGAGGCGGGAGGCGGCCGCCTCCACGCGGGCCGGTACCGCGTGCGGGGACAGCTCGGCCGGGGCGGCATGGGCGTCGTGTGGTGGGCGAAGACGGACGACGACAGCGGCAACACGGATGTCTTCGTCAGCGACGTCTGCATCAAGGGCGGCGACAACGACGCGCCGCTCCCCGGGCTCCCTGTCTGCTGACCCGCCCGCAGCCTCAACTGTCAGTCGGCCGGGGGCAGTTCGCCCGATCCGCGCGTGATCAGCCGGGTCGGCAGCTCGATCCGCTCCGGCGTCACCGACAGCCCGTCGAGCTGCCGGAAAAGCCGCTCGGCGGCCGTGCGGCCCAGCTGTGCGGCGTCCTGCGCGACGACGGTCACGCCGGGGCGCAGCAGATCGCCCAGCTCGATGTCGTCGAAGCCGACCAGCGCCACCGGGCGGGTCACCTCCGAAAGGACGCGGACGACCGTGACCGTCACACGGTTGTTGCCCGCGAAGATCGCCGTGACCGGCTCGGGCCCCGCGAGCATCTCCTCCGCGGCGCGCCGCACCCGCTCCGGATCGGTCACACCGAGCGAAATCCACGCGTCCTCGACGACTGTCCCGGCGTCCTCCATCGCGGTCCGGTAGCCGCGCAGACGCTCGGCGGCGGTGTGGATGCGCGGCTGGTCACCGATGAAGCCGATACGGCGGTGGCCGTGCGCGATCAGATGCGCGACGCCGTCACGCGCGCCCCCGAAGCTGTCGGACAGGACCACGTCCGCGTCGATCCTCCCGGCAGGGCGGTCGACGAACACGGTCGCGACACCGGCAGCGATCTCGGGCTCCAGATAGCGGTGGTCGTCACCGGCCGGGATCACCACGAGCCCGTCCACCCGGCGTGCGCAGAGCGCGAGGACGAGTTCCTGCTCGCGCTCCGGGTCCTCGGCGCTCGACCCGTTGATGAGCAGCGCGCCATGGGCGCGGGCGACCTCCTCGACGGCGCGGCTCAGGGGACCGTAGAACGGGTCGGCCAGGTCTTCGAGCACCAGGCCGATACTCGCGGTCCTGCCCTTGCGCAGGACGCGCGCGCTGTCGTTGCGGCGGAAGCCCAGGGCCTCGATGGCCTCCTGGACGCGGCGCTCGGTGTCGGGGGTGACCCCCGGCTCGCCGTTCACGACGCGGGACACCGTCTTGAGTCCCACCCCGGCGCGCGCCGCGACGTCCTTCATGGTCGGGCGGTTGCCGTAACGGCTGTCGGGGCGGCGGGCGGTGCGGTCCACGGTGGGCTGTCCTGTCCTGTCGTCGCTGCGGTTCCAGGTGGTTCATCATGCTGTATGGGGATGTGGCGTCGAGCATAGGCCCTGGACAACGTTGTCAGATGCGGGAGAGACTATCCATCGCATTCTCCGACCTGCCATTTCACCAGGGGGCCTCACACTGATGCAGACCGACCTCGTCGCCGCGCTCGACATTGGCGGCACCAAGATCGCCGGAGCCCTGGTGGACGACCACGGCCGCATCCTGCTGCGCGCGCAGCGGCCGACTCCGGCCAAGGAGGACGGGGACACGGTGATGCGGGCCGTCGAGGACGTGCTGCGCGAGCTGACCGCCGCGCCGCTGTGGGTGCGGGCGCGGGCCGTGGGCATCGGGAGCGCTGGTCCGGTGGACGCCTCCACCGGCACGGTGAGCCCGGTCAACGTGCCGGGCTGGCGCGACTTCCCGCTCGTGGACCGGGTCCGCGCGGTCACCGGTGGCCTGCCCGTCGATCTGGTCGGCGACGGCGTGGCCATGGCGGCCGCCGAGCACTGGCAGGGCGCGGCGCAAGGCCATGACAACGCGCTGTGCATGGTCGTCTCCACCGGCGTCGGCGGCGGTCTGATCCTCGGCGGCAAGCTGCACCCGGGCCCCACGGGCAACGCGGGCCACATCGGCCACATCAGCGTGGACCTGGACGGGGACCCGTGCCCGTGCGGGGCGCGCGGCTGCGTGGAGCGGATCGCGAGCGGGCCGAACATCGCACGCCGCGCGCTGGACAGCGGCTGGCGTCCCGGCGCGGACGGCGACGTGTCGGCCGCGGCGGTGGCGGCGGCCGCGCGCGCGGGCGACACGGTGGCCATCGCCTCGTTCGAACGCGCCGCCCAGGCGCTGGCCGCGGGCATCGCCGCGACGGCCACGCTCGTGGAGATCGACATCGCGGTGATCGGCGGGGGAGTGGCGAAGGCGGGAGACGTCCTCTTCGCGCCTCTGCGCCGCTCGCTGCGTGACTACGCGACGCTGTCGTTCGTGCAGCGCCTCACGGTGGCCCCGGCCCGCATGGGCACGGACGCGGGCCTCGTCGGAGCGGCAGCGGCTGCGCTCACGCGCGACCGGCACGTGTCGGCACTCTGACGCGTCACCTGAGTGCGAAGGGGTGGTGTCGGGGCAGGAAGCTCTGCCCCGACACCACCCACTGACGCGTCAGCAGGACAGCGTCGCGTCCCCCCAGTCCGCGTGATCGGAGTCCACGCCGTCGCCGGCGTCGGTCACCACGAGGCGCACCGCCTGGGCCCCGCTCACGTCGGCCGACAGCTGTTCGGCCGCGTCCGCGTTGGTGAGGGTGCCGGTCGATGCCACCTTCTTGCCGTCGGCCCAGATCTCGAACGTCACGGTGCCCTTCGTGCCCTTCTCGTCGTCGACGCCCACACTCGCGCTGACCCGCTCGCACGAGCCGCCCGTGTAGTACTCGACGGCGCTGTCCGCGTGCACGCCGAGCCCCTTCCCGTACACGACGCCGCCGATGGTGATCGGATGTCCGTCACCCGCGTCGCTCTCCCCGTTGCTCGTGTTCCGCTCGACGGGCCCGTACCCGTTCGTCGTGGACAGCCACGGCAGATCGCCGAGGGACGAGGCCCCGGCAGGCGGCGCGACCACGACGTGCGCGGTCAGCGGCAGCGCGCTCCGGGCGCGCACCCCGCTCGGCGAGCGGTACATGGCCTTGAGAGACAGGTCGTACGCCCCCGTCGCGGTCCCCGCCGGCGCGGTCACGGTCCACGACGTGGTGAGTGCCTTGCCCGTGGGTACGGATCCGGCGCCGGTCGGCGAGGTCGGCCTGACGGTCCACCCGGCGGGCCCGTCCAGTGCGACGGACACCTGGCGTGCGGGCGTGCGGCCGAGGTCGGTGACCGACGTCGTGAGGCGGGCGGCCTTGCCTGCCTCGACGAACGGCGCCCCGTCCAGGCCGAGTTCGACGGCGGGCGGGTTCGCGGCCCACTTGTCGTCGGCGGCGACCCGTACCAGTGCGGTCCCGTGCGCGGGCACGGTCGCCGAGATGGCACCGGCCGTGTTGTAGCTCTTGTGCTGCCACAGATCCCGCAGCGTGTAGGCGCTCGCGTGCGGCAGTCCGACCGCGGCGGCCGAGGTCGCGATCCGCTGCGCGCTGCCCGACTCGTTGAAGAGGGCGACGACGCGGCTGCCGTCCTTCATCTCCTTGGCGACGACCCAGCGCCCGCCCTCGGAGGAGAGCACCGTGCCCTGCTTGCCCAGCGGGTCCTGGTCGACGGCGATGACTTCGCGGTTGCTGAGGATGTCGAGGGTCTCGGCGGAGGCCTTGCGCAGATCGGTGCCGATGAGCAGCGGTGAGGCCATGATCGACCACATGGAGAAGTGCGTGCGGTACTCGGTCGCGGTCATGCCGCCGTTGCCGACCTCGAGCATGTCGGGGTCGTTCCAGTGCCCGGGTCCCGCGTACTGCGCGAGCGGCAGATTCTGCTTCATCAGGGAGAGCATCGAGCCCCAGCTGTCACTGATGTCACCGGTGGTGCGCCACAGATGGCCGACGTCGGCGGCCCACTCCCACGGCTTGTTGGAACCCCATTCGCAGAGGCTGTAGACGATGGGCCGGCCCGTGGCCTTCAGGGCGTCTCGCATCGTGCGGTAGCGCTGCTTGGCGTCGACGCCCTGGTTGTTGCAGTTGTCGTACTTGAGGTAGTCGACGCCCCAGTCGGCGAACTGCTGGGCGTCGCTGTACTCGTGGCCGAGGCCGCCGGGGAAGCCGATGTCGCTGCACGTCTTGGTGCCCGCGCTCGTGTAGATGCCGAGTTTGAGGCCCTTGGAGTGGACGTAGTCGGCGACGGCCTTGATGCCGCCCGGGAAGCGCACGGGGTCCGGCACGAGCTTGCCGTTCGCGTCGCGCTGCGGCAGGGCCCAGCAGTCGTCGAGGTTGACGTACTGATAGCCCGCGTCCTTGAGGCCCTTGTCCACGAAGATGTCGGCGATGCCCTTGACCATGGCCTCGTTGAACTCGGCGCGGCAGTGCGTGGAGTTCCAGTTGTTGAAGCCCATGGGAGGCGTCAGCGCGAGCCCGTCGTCGAGCGTGGGCGAGGCTTCCTGAGCGCTTGCGTCCTGCGCGCGGGACGCGCCGGATTTCGGCGGGTCGGCGACCGCGGCCGGTGCCGTGACGCCCGCGGCACACAGCAGCCCGGTGGCCAACGCTCCGACGATTCTTCGGCGGGTGGTGCGAGAGGTGCGGGTGGGAAGGTGACGCATCGTTACGTTCCTCCGTACTCGCGAAAGGTGGGGTGACGTCATGTTCGCGTCAGTGGAGCGCGTTTACGGTAGGCCGTGTTGGACTCTGTTGGAAGAGATGCGGTAACGGTTGCCCGATGTCCCGTCAGAACCCTTGACGATCTCGAGAGTTGAGAGTGGGATCCAACCCTCGCGTTCGGTTGTGTTGGGTTGCGGCCCCAGGAGGGGGACATGGCACAGTCATCGTTCTACGGTTCTGGCGCGCCCGGGGGCGCGGCAGGACATCGGATGTCCCGTCGGGGTCTCCTGCGGGGCACGGCGGTGGGCGCCGGTGCGCTCACGCTCCCGGCACTGCTCACGGCGTGCGGGGACGGCCCGGGCGGCGACATGAAGACCGTCACCGTCGGGTCCAACTCCTCGGACGCGGTACCGAAGAAGGCGTTCGCGGCGGCCTTCACGGCGTACGAGAAGAAGTCCGGCAAGAAGGTCGACGTCAACACCACGGATCACAACGAGTTCCAGACGAACATCACGCGCTATCTCCAGGGCACCCCGGACGACGTCTTCATGTGGTTCGCCGGCTACCGCATGCAGTACTTCGCCGAGAAGGGCCTCCTGACGGACGTCGACGACGTCTGGAAGGGCTTCAAGGGCTTCTCGCAGGCGCTCAAGGACCAGTCCACACACGACGGCAAGCAGTACTTCGTGCCGTACTACTACTATCCGTGGGCCGTTTTCCACCGGAAGAGCCTCTTCGAGAAGAAGGGCTACGAACAGCCCAAGAACTGGGACGACTTCATCGCCCTGGCGAAGCAGATGCACAAGGACGGCACCCCGGTCGCGTTCTGCGACAAGGACGGCTGGCCCGCGATGGGCACCTTCGACTACATCAACATGCGCCTGAACGGATACGACTTCCACAAGGGCCTCATGGCGGGCACGGAAGCCTGGACCGACACCAAGGTCAAGAAGGTGTTCGACCTCTGGCGCGAACTCATGCCGTACTACCAGAAGGGCGCGCTCGGCCGGACCTGGGAGGAGGCCGCCCAGGGCCTGCAGAAGCGCCAGACCGGCATGGCCGTCTTCGGAATGCCGCACCCGGGCCAGCAGTTCCCGGAGAACGAACGCGCGGACATCGACTTCTTCGCGTTCCCGGAGATCGACCCCCAGTACGGGCAGGACGCGGTGGAAGCTCCCATCGACGGGTTCCTGATCGCGAAGAAGGCCAAGAACATCGAAGCGGGCAAGGCCCTCCTCAAATATCTCGGCACTCCCGGGGCCGAGGACATCTATCTCGCGGGCGACCCGAACAACGTCGCCGTGAACGACGGCGCCGACACGTCCAAGTACACCCCGCTGCAGAAGAAGTCGGCCGAACTCGTCTCCGGTGCGAAGCAGATATCGCAGTTCATGGACCGCGACACCCGGCCCGACTTCGCGCAGACCGTGATGATCAAGGCGCTCCAGGACTTCATCGGAAATCCGAACGATGTCGACGGCCTCGTCAACCGGATCGAGCGGCAGAAGAAGGAAATCTTCTCGTCCGCCGTCAGCTGAGTAGTGGGGGAATGCGTTCCGTGGCGCTGAACACCGCGCGGCGCGCAGGGCGGCGGAGGTCACGGCGGTTCACCCGCCGTGACCTCGCCGTTCTCGTCGTGCTCCTGGGAATACCCGTACTGCTCGACATCGTCATCATCTGGGGCCCGACGCTCGCCTCCATCGGCCTGTCCTTCACGTCGTGGGACGGCATCGGCGACATCCACTGGGTCGGCGGAAAGAACTACCAGAACCTCGTCGACAACTATCCGCCGTTCTGGCCGGCCGTGCGCCACAACCTCCTGTGGCTCGCCTTTCTCGGCCTGATCGCCACGCCCTTCGGCCTCCTCCTCGCCGTACTCATCGACCGCGGAGTGCGCTTCAGCCGCTTCTACCAGTCGACTCTCTACATGCCGGTCGTGCTCTCACTCGCCGTCGTCGGATTCATGGCGCAGCTCGTCCTCGGCACCGACCAGGGCGTCGTCAACACCGTTCTCAACAACCACGAGAACCCGATCGACTGGCTGGGCAACTCCGACATCAACATCTGGATGATGATGCTGGCCGCGAGCTGGCGGCACACCGGATACGTGATGATCCTCTATCTCGCCGGCCTGAAATCCGTCGACCCGACACTGAAAGAAGCCGCGGCGATCGACGGCGCGAACGCCCGCCAGACCTTTTTCCGCGTCGTCTTCCCGACACTTCGCCCCGTCAATGTCATCGTCGGCGTCATCACCGTCATCGAGTCGCTGCGCGCCTTCGACATCGTCTACGCGGTGAACAAGGGCCGCAACGGCCTGGAGCTGCTGTCCGTGCTCATCACCGACAACGTCATCGGCGAGGCCAGCCGTATCGGCTTCGGCTCGGCCATCGCGGTCGTCCTCCTCACGGTCTCCCTGGGATTCATCGTGACGTTCCTGGTCCAAGAGCTGCGAGGTGCGCGCGACCGATGACCGCCGACATCCGTACGACGTCCCCCGCCGCCCGGGGCCGCTCCCTGGCCGGCGGCGACCGGCACGGTGAACGCCCGCGCCGACGCGGCCGGTTCGGGGTGCACATCTTCCTCATGGCCGTCTCGCTGGCGTTCCTCGCGCCGCTCCTGCTCGCGGTCTACGCCTCGCTGCGGCCCTACGAGGAGACGGCGCAGCACGGCTACTTCTCGCTGCCCAAGCACCTGTCCTTCGACTATTACCGTGAGGCCTTCAGCGACTCGGGGATGGGCGAGTACTTCAAGAACACCCTGGTCATCGCCGTCCCGGCCGTCCTGATCACACTCTTTCTCGCCTCCTTCGTCGCCTTCGCGGTGTCCCGCATCAAGGTGCGCGGCGGAATCGTGCTCCTGATGTTCTTCACGGCGGGAAACCTGCTGCCACCCCAGGTACTCGTCACCCCGCTGTACGTCCTCTTCCTGAAGATTCCGCTGCCTTGGTGGATGTCGGACTCGCTGACGATGTACGACTCGTACTGGGCCGTGATCATCGTCAACATCGGATTCCAGCTGGGATTCTGTGTCTTCGTCCTGGCGAACTTCATGCGGACGCTTCCCCAGGAGATCCTGGAGGCGGCGATCGTCGACGGCGCAGGGCTGTGGACGCAGTTCTGGCGCATCACACTGCCACTGTGCCGACCGGCACTCGCGGCGCTCGGCACGCTCGAATTCACCTGGGTCTACAACGACTTCCTCTGGGCCCTGATCTTCATCTCCAACCCCGACAAACTCCCGATCACCTCGTCCCTCAACAACCTCCGCGGCCAATTCTTCACGGACTACAACTTGCTGGCCGCCGGTTCGGTCCTGGTGGCTCTCCCCACGATCCTGGTGTTCCTGCTCCTGCAGAGACACTTCATCGCGGGACTCACGCTGGGGTCGAGCAAGGGATAGCCGGGCCGGCCGCTCTAGTCCTGCCGTGCCGCCGCTTCGACGGTCGGGGCCGGGGCGAAGAGCGGCAGCAGGCCCGTCACCTCCAGCAGGCGCAGCGTCAGCGGCTGGTCGCAGACGACCCTCAGGCGGCCGCCGCGGGACTCCACGCGGCGGCGGGTGCGCATGAGGAGGGTGAGGCCCGAGCAGTCGAAGAAGGTCGTGCGGGTCAGGTCGATCACCACGGTGGCGGCCGGGCCCGCCGCCACCGTCTCGAGCAGGGCGACGGAGTCCTGGAGCGTCACGATGTCTACCTCGCCGCGCAGTTCGACGACGACGCAGTCACCGGTCTCGTAGACCACGGGGGGCGCCGGGGGCGCGTCCGTGTCGCGGCGCCGCTGTTCACCCTGTCGCATGGATTCCCCCGGCCGCGCGGACACACGTCAAGGGGGGAGCGCTCCCGTACACCTTCCGGAGTCAGCTCTGGGAGTGCGGCCGGCGGGCGGCCTGGCGCAGGGTCTTCTCCACGTCGTGCCGGTTCAGACCCTGTTCCTGTGCGTAGGCCGTGACCGCGGCCTCGACCCCGGCCGCCGCCTCGAACCAGGCCTCCCGCTGCGCCTGGCGCTCCCCGTCATCGAGGTGCTCCAGGGTGCGGCCCTTGTCGTCGGCGTCGTGCTGCATGCGAATCAACTCTTCGGGAAGGTCCACGGAGCGGATCCTAAGCGGCCCTCGCGCCTCGTTCGCGGACCTCGGTGACGTGCGCGAGGCGTACGCGAGGCGCGCCCCCATCAGGTGCTGGTTTCCGCCGCACGCTGTTGCGGGCAAGCCTCAGGGGGCCGACAGAGGAGGGGGAACCGTGATCGTCTGGATCAACGGTGCTTTCGGTGCGGGGAAGTCCACCACCGCACGGGAACTGATCGAGCTGATCCCGAACAGCACGCTCTTCGATCCCGACGTGATCGGCGGGGAACTGGCGCGGCTGCTGCCCGCCAAGCAGCTGGCCGAGGTGACCGACATCCAGGACCTGCGGATCTGGCGGCGGCTCGTCGTCGACACGGCGGCCGCGCTGCTCGCCGAGGTGGGCGGGGTTCTCGTCGTCCCGGCGACCCTGCTCAGGCAGGAGTACCGCGACGAGATCTTCGGCGGTCTCGCCGCCCGCAGGATCCCCGTACGCCATGTGCTCCTGGCCCCGGCGGAAACGATCCTGCGCGCGCGAATGGCCCGCCGCGAGATACCTCCCGAGACGCCCGACGGCGAGATACGCGTCCGGCAGTGGTCCTACGACCACATCGAGGCCTACCGCACGGCGCTGGCCACCTGGCTCACCGCCGACGCCCACCCCGTCGACACCAGCGCACTGAGTACGTACGAAGCGGCCGTCCGCATCGCGGAGGCCGTGCGCACCGGCGCCGTCGAGCCCTGCGACATCGTGCAGACACCCGCGCCCACCGGAGAGACCGTCGCCGCGGGCGTACTGCTCTTCGACGAGGACGACCGCGTCCTGCTCGTCGACCCCACGTACAAGGCGGGCTGGGAGTTCCCCGGCGGTGTCGTGGAGCCCGGGGAAGCCCCCGCCAGGGCCGGAGTGCGGGAGGTCGCCGAGGAGACCGGGATCCAGCTCCCCGAGCTGCCCGGCCTGCTCGTCGTCGACTGGGAGGCGCCGGCACCACCCGCGTACGGCGGCCTGCGGCTGCTCTTCGACGGGGGGCGCCTCGGCGACGCCGAGGCGCGCCGCATGATCCTTCCGGGTCAGGAACTGCGCGGCTGGCGGTTCGTCACCGAGCGGGAGGCCGCCGGACTCCTGCCTCCCGTGCGGTACGAGCGCCTGCGCTGGGCGCTGCGAGCCCGCGAGCGCGGCGCCGCCCTCTACCTGGAGGCCGGAGTGCCGGTGGGCTGATGCCGTACCGGGTGGCTACGCGGCGTCCAGGCGCGCGGCCACCGCGCGCAAGGCCGCCGCCGACCCGCTCGTCACGGGGTCGCCGTGCCCGAAGCACGCCACGTCGGAGTCGAGCGAGGCCAGGGTGCGGAAGGACTCGACGGACCGGCGGCTGTCGAGGTTGAAGACGCCCAGCATGACCTGACCGTCCAGTGGAGAGGCGGCCACGGCGTCTCCCGTGAACAGCACACCGTGGTGGGGCAGATGGAGCGCGATGCTGCCGTCCGTGTGCCCGGGCACCGCGACGACGCGGGCGCCACCGCCGAAGTCGATCACGTCACCGTCGGTCAACTCCCTTACTTCACGCGGGAGTACGGGGTCCTCCGGAGGTGGCGGGAGCAGCTTCAGGGCCTGCTCGTGGAGAGGTCGCTCCCAGTCCTCGAACTGAGGGGCGGGGCCGGGCCGTTCGCCGCGCACGAACGGCGCGTCCAGCGGGTGAGCCCACACATCGGCCCCGCTGAGCGCCGCGAACTCACCCGCGCCGCCCGCGTGGTCCTCGTGGAAGTGCGTCAGGACGATACGGCGCACGTCGCGCGGATGCCTGCCCAGCGCGCGTACGCGCGATCGACGCCCCGGCGCCGGCGGCCCCCGCGTCCACCAGCGTCAACTCGTCCCCGTCGGTCCACAGATAGGCCTGCCCCACCGGGAAGCGCAACAGGTGCAGGCGGGGGACGACCTCGATCACATCGGTGACGGCGTAGACACTCATGCGCCGACCGTAGGCACCGGCGGCTGTCCCCGGGACATGGCTACGCCCCGGGCAGAAGAGTTCCGCCCGGGGCGTAGGTGACGACCGCGCGGCTCAGATCGCGGCGTAGTTCTGGAGGAACAGGGCCTCGGCGACCGAGAGGCGTTCCAGCTCCTGCGGCGACACGCTCTCGTTCACCGCGTGGATCTGCGCCTCGGGCTCGCTCAGGCCGATCAGCAGGATCTCCGCCTCCGGGTACAGCGACGCCAGCGTGTTGCACAGCGGGATCGAGCCGCCCTGGCCCGCGTACTGCATCTCCTGACCGTCGTACGCGACGCTCATCGCCTCCGTCATCGCCGCGTACGCCGGGCTGGCGGTGTTCGCGCGGAACGCCTGGCCCTGCCCGATCTGCTCGACCTGGACGCGGGCGCCCCACGGGGTGTGCGACTCGATGTGCGCGACGAGGAGCTTCGTCGCTTCCGCGGCGTCCGTGCCCGGCGGCACCCGCAGGCTGATCAGGGCGCGCGCCCCGGCCTGCACGGACGGCGTCGCGCCGACGACCGGCGGGCAGTCGATGCCGAGGACGGTGACGGCGGGGCGGGCCCAGATGCGGTCGGCGACCGTGCCCGAACCGATCAGCTCGACGCCGTCGATGACCTTGGCGTCCTTGCGGAACTGGCCGTCGTCGTACTGGAGGCCGTCCCACGCGGCGTCGGCCGCGAGACCGTCGACCGTCGTCGAGCCGTCCTCCGCGCGCAGTGAGTCGAGGATCCGCACCAGCGCCGCGAGCGCGTCCGGGGCGGCGCCGCCGAACTGCCCCGAGTGCAGGTTGCCCCCGAGCGTGTCGACCCGGACCCGGACGAGTGTCATGCCGCGCAGCGTCGATGTGGCCGTCGGCAGGCCGACCCGGAAGTTGCCCGCGTCACCGATGACGATCGTGTCGGCCTTCAGCAGCTCAGGGTGCTGCTCGGCGTACCGCTCGAGACCGCCCGTGCCCTGCTCCTCGGAACCCTCGGCGATCACCTTGATGTTCACCGGGACACCGCCGTTGGCCTTGAGTGCCCGCACCGCGAGCAGGTGCATCAGGACCCCGCCCTTGCAGTCCGCGGCGCCGCGCCCGTACCAGCGGCCGTCCTCGCGCTCCGTCAGCTCGAACGGCGGCGTGACCCACGCCGACTCGTCCAGCGGCGGCTGCACGTCGTAGTGCGCGTACAGGAGAACGGTCGGCGCGCCCTCGGGGCCCGGCAGGAAGCCGTAGACCGACTGCGTCCCGTCCGGGGTGTCGAGCAGCGCGACGTCCTGGAAGCCCTCGGCGCGCAGCGCGTCCGCCACCCAGTTCGCGGCGCCCTCGCTCTCGCTCTTCGGGAACTGGTCGAAGTCCGCCACCGATTTGAACGCCACCAGTTCGGCGAGCTCGGTCCGGGCTCCGGGCATGAGCGAGGCGACGGTCTCGGCGATCGGATTCGGTGACATGGGAACGCTCCTCGTAGGTGCGACGTTGCACGTGTGTATACGTATGCGGCTTTTCGCACGCGTCCGTGCGGGTCCGCCGTCGGCTGGTGTGCGTGAGCGTTTCGTGCACAGGGCATGCGGCGCCGATCCTCCCACAGGGGGTCGGCAGGGCACCGCCGTAGGATGCCTGGGAAAGGTGCGGCAGGCGGCTGGATCGGGAGCAGTAGACCATCGTGAGCAGCGAGAACTCGGCGGACGGCAACGGAACGGGCGAGCACGCGGCGGACGCCGGTGGCGGCGGGCAGGTGTGGGACGTCGTCGTGGTGGGCGCCGGTCCCGCCGGCGCCTCTGCCGCCTACGCGGCAGCGGTCGCCGGACGCAGCGTCCTCCTTCTGGAGAAGGCGGAACTGCCCCGGTACAAGACGTGCGGCGGCGGCATCATCGGCCCTTCCAGGGACGCGCTGCCGCCGGGATTCGAGCTGCCGTTCCGGGACCGGATCGACGCGGTGACGTTCTCCCTCGACGGGAAGTTCACCCGCACCCGGCGCTCCCGCCACATGCTCTTCGGCCTGGTGAACCGCGCCGACTTCGACCACCAGCTCGTCGAGCACGCCCAGAAGGTGGGCGCCGAACTGCGCACGGGGACGACGGTCTCGCGGGTCGAGCAGCACGGCTCGGCCGTGCCCGACCGTCGCACGGTCGCCGTGATCCTCCAGGACGGCGAGACGATCCTGGCCCGTGCCGTGGTCGGGGCGGACGGCAGTGCCAGCCGCATAGGGGCTCATGTCGGGGTGAAGCTGGACCAGGTCGACCTCGGCCTCGAGGCGGAGATCCCCGTTCCCGAGACGGTCGCCGAGGACTGGAAGGGCCGCGTCCTCATCGACTGGGGCCCGATGCCCGGGAGTTACGGCTGGGTCTTCCCCAAGGGGGACACCCTGACCGTCGGCGTGATCTCGGCGCGGGGCGAGGGCGCCGCCACGAAGCGGTACTTGGAGGACTTCATCGCCCGGCTCGGCCTCGCCGGCTTCGAACCGTCGGTCTCCTCCGGCCATCTGACGCGTTGCCGCGCCGACGACTCACCGCTCTCGCGCGGTCGCGTACTCGTGTGCGGGGACGCGGCGGGACTTCTCGAACCGTGGACCCGCGAGGGCATCTCGTTCGCTCTGCGCTCCGGTCGTCTCGCGGGGGAGTGGGCGGTCCGCGTCTCCGAGGCGCACGACGCGGTGGACGCGCGCCGGCAGGCGCTGAACTACGCGTTCGCGGTCAAGGCGGGGCTCGGCGTCGAGATGAGCGTCGGCAGGCGGATGCTGACGGTCTTCGAGCGCAGGCCCGGGGTGCTGCATGCGGCGATCACCGGGTTCCGCCCCGCGTGGAAGGCGTTCGCCCGCATCACCCGCGGGTCGACGACGCTCGGCGAGATCGTCAGGACGTATCCGATCGCGGGTCGCGTGCTGAGCCGTCTGGACCGGCCGGCAACGGCGGTCGCTTCCTCGGCCGCGCCGTCGGCCGCCGGTGATCCGGAGGCTACTTCTCGATCGTGATGCGGAAGACCGGGTGGTCCGGCGCCGCCGCGGTCAGCTCGTCGTCGGTCGACTTGGCGGTGACGCCCTGGAAGTACTGGTTGACCTCCCAGCCCCACTTCTCCAGGTAGCTGCGCAGGATCGGCAGCTTCTCGCTGTCGGGCACCTCGGTCGCGGTGAACGTGCGGACCTTGCGCCCGACGCGCAGCTCGCCGTTCCCGGCGACGCGCATGTTGCGCACCCACTGGGAGTGCCCGCGGGCCGAGACGATGTACTGCGCCTCCTGGTACGTGTGCGGGTTGACCGGGACGCGCTGCATCTGACCGCTCTTGCGGCCGCGTACGGAGAGCTCGGCGGACCCCATCAGGCTGACGCCGTGACGCGCGAGCCAGCCGATCACGCCGTTCAGCCGGACGTTGAGGCGGCTGCCCTTCAGGTAGTAGGGGCTGGGGGAGGAGGACGAGCCGGACTGGGCGTTCGCGGTCATGAGGTTCTCCTGGGTGTAGGTGGCGCGATGCGGGCGCCGCTGGATTCGGTCTCGATCTCGATTGCGAGAGCACTGCTCTCGCTTGAGATCAGTGTGCACGAGATCGGTGATCCAAAGCAAGAGCAGTGCTCTCTTTCCTGTTCGCCGTGACCGCTGTCCGCGCCGCTCGCCGCTGAGCGCACCGCTCCCAAGTGAGTGCACCGATCCATAACGAGTGCATCGATCCGGAACGTGTGCACTGCTCCACACTCGTGGGACACTGCCCGTATGAGCACCGCACGAGGAGCCAGGGCCAGGGCACGGGAAGAAGTCACCGCCGCCATCAAGGACGAGGCCCGCAGACAGCTCGCGGCCGAGGGCGCCGCCAAGCTGTCCCTGCGCGCCGTCGCCCGCGAGCTGGGCATGGTCTCCTCGGCGCTCTACCGCTACTTCCCCAGCCGCGACGACCTCCTGACGGCGCTCATCATCGACGCGTACGACTCCATCGGCGAGGCGGCCGAGCAGGCGGACGCCGCCCTGCTCGAGAAGGCGGCGAAGAGCGCCGGGAGCAAGGCGGGAGCGGCCTCTCCGGTGCGCCGCTGGGTCACCGTCAGCGAAGCCGTCCGCGCCTGGGCGCTCGCCCACCCGCACGAGTACGCGCTCATCTTCGGCTCGCCCGTGCCCGGATACACCGCGCCGATGACGACCGTCCCGGCGGCGTCGCGCGTCGGGCTGTTGTTCTTCGGCATCGTCCGCGACGCCTGTCAGGGCCGCGGGATCGCGGAGCCGCCGCTGCCCGGGGAGCTGCGGCCCGAGGCCGAGCGGCTCGCCGCCGACCTGGCCCCCGACCTGCCGCCCGCCGTGGTGGCCGCGCTCGTCGCCGCCTGGGCCCAGCTGTTCGGCCTGATCGGCTTCGAGCTGTTCGGCCAGTTCAACCGGGTCGTGGAGGACCGCGCCACCTTCTTCACGCACGCCGCGACACAGCTCGCCCACGGTGTGGGCCTGGTGCTGCCCCGGGAATGACATGCCTTCGCCCGGTTGCGAAACCCGCTGCCCCGGGCGTGACACGCGCCGCCCGGACTGCGTCGCGTACTCCCCGCGGAGTAGGCGTGGTCACCACGCCCGGCTGACGCCCGCGACGGTGCGCGGCGTCTAGCGTTGCGGTCATGGATGAGCAGCACGTACGCGGGGCCGACGGCCCGCCCCGGACCTGGGCGGGTCCGCCGCACCTCAGGCGCTACGGGCCGCCCTGGACCGCGGCCGGTGCCGCCCGGCGCGGTCACTACGGGCCGCCCTCGTGGGGAGCCTCGGGACAGGGGTCGCGCTGGCCCTGGCGGTCCACCGTCCTGATCACCGTGTTCGTCCTCGTCGGCTCGAACTTCGCCGCGCACGCCCAGACCGATCGGGCCGACCTCGACGTGTTCGCCCGCGCGCTGCTGATCGCGGCCGGCGTATCCCTGCTGTGGCGTCAGCGGTACCCGGTCCTCGTGGCCTTCGGCACGGCGGCCTGCGCGACGCTCTACCTCGGCGCGGGCTACGCGTACGGGCCGGTCTTCATCACTGTCGCCGTGGGCTGTTATGCCGCGATCGTGGCGGGGCACCGCAGAGCCGCGTGGGCGGCGGTCGGCATGTTCTGGGTGGGGCACGTCCTCGTGGCGCACTGGCTGTACGCGTATCTGCCGCCGTCGGGGGACGAGGCCGCGTCCTGGGGCCAGGAGGGTTTCATCGCCGCGTGGGTTCTGGCGATCGTCGCCTTCTCCGAGCTGGTCAAAACGCGTCGCGAGCAGTGGGCGAAGGAGCGTGCCGAGCGGGAGAAGGCCGCGGAGCGGCGCGCCGACGAGGAGCGCCTGCGGATCGCGCGGGAGCTGCACGACGTGCTCGCGCACTCCATCTCGGTCATCAACGTCCAGGCGGGCGTGGGTCTGGCGCTGCTCGACTCCGACCCCGAGCAGGCTCGCACCGCCCTCACCATCATCAAGTCCGCGAGCAAGGAGGCGCTGGGCGAGGTCCGTCAGGTCCTCGACACGCTCCGGACCCCGGGTGACGCGCCGCGCGCCCCCGCCCCGGGCCTCGACCGGCTCCCGGAACTCGTGGAGCAGGCCGCGAGCGCGGGCCTCACCGTCGGCATCGCCACGGAGGGATCCCGCGCCGCGCTGCCGCCCGGTGCCGATCTCGCCGCGTTCCGCATCGTGCAGGAGGCGCTCACCAACGTCGTACGGCATTCGGAGTCGCGCAACGCGCGCGTAGAGGTGCGGTACACGGGGGCCGGGCTGTCCTTGCGCGTGGACGACGACGGGCCGGCGAGCCATGAGGCGGCCGGCGGCAGCGGGAACGGCCTTGCGGGAATGCGTGAGCGGGCCGCAGCGCTCGGTGGCACGATCGAGGCGGGACCGCGGCCCGACGGCGGCTTCCGGGTGCTCGCAGAACTGCCGTTCACGCCGACGGAGGAGAACCGTTGATCCGCGTACTGCTCGCCGACGACCAGTCGCTCGTCCGCGCCGGATTCCGGGCGCTGCTCGACGCGCAGAGTGACATCGAGGTGGCGGGGGAGGCCTCCGACGGCGACGAGGCGGTGCGCCTCGTCCGCGAACTGCGGCCCGACGTCGTCCTGATGGACATCAGGATGCCGGTCCTCGACGGTCTCGCCGCGACCCGCCGCATCAGCGACGACGCCGCGCTGGAAACCGTGAAGGTGATCATGCTGACCACCTTCGAACTGGACGAGTACGTCTTCGAGGCGATCCGTGCCGGAGCCTCCGGGTTCCTCGTCAAGGACACCGAGCCCGAGGAACTGCTGCGTGCCGTAAGGGCGGTGGTGGACGGCGACGCGCTGCTCTCGCCCGGGGTGACCCGCCGTCTGATCGCCGAGTTCGCGGCACGCTCCAAGGAGCCGGCGGCCGCCGGGTCGCTCGGGCAGCTCACCGAGCGCGAGCGCGAGGTGATGGCGCTGGTCGGCATCGGCCTGTCGAACGAGGAGATCGCCCGCCGCCTCGTCGTCAGCCCGCTCACCGCGAAGACGCACGTGAGCCGCACCATGGTGAAGCTCGGCGCGCGTGACCGGGCCCAACTGGTCGTGCTCGCCTACGAGTCGGGCCTCGTGAGGCCCGGCTGGCTGGGCTGAGCCGACACGCGCCGCTGACACGCAGGTGCGCCCGGCGGGCAGGGGACTGCCGGCCGGGCGCACCCGCGTGTGAGGGGGCAGAGGACCTGTGGGTCAGTCGCGGACCGCGACGCGATCCGTGTGCGCGGCGGCGTCCGCCTCCTCCTTCAGCGACACCCGCACCGGCCCCTCCTCCCGCACCGACTTCGCGATCAGGATCGTGTCCTGCGGACGACGGGTCCGCAGGCCGGTGAGGGTGATCAGCAGGCCCACCAGGGCGATCGCGGTGACGACGACGAGCCCGGGCCGGAAGCTGTCGAGCACGGCCTGCGGCGACGAGCCCTCGCCGGAGTTCGCGGTGACGACGGCCGTCACGACGGCGAGGAAGATGGCGCCGCCGACCTGCACGGAGGTGTTGAGCAGGCCCGACACCATGCCCTGCTCGTCGTCGTGGACGCCGTTCGTGGCCTGGATGTTGAGCGAGGGGAACACCAGGGCGCAGGCCGCGCCGATCAGGAGCATCGTCGGCAGGATGACGGACGCGTAGACCGGGTCGAGGTTGATGCGCAGGAACAGCGCGTAGCCGATCACCATGAAGGTGAAGCCCAGCGCGATCAGGCGCGGCGTGCCGAACCGGTCGACGATGGCGCCGACCTTCGTCGAGGAGAGCGCCACGAGGGCGCCCGCCGGCAGGAACGCGAGCGCGGTGTGCAGCGCGGACCAGCCGAGCAGGGACTGCATGTACAGGGTGACGAGGAACTGGAAGCCGACGTACGAGCCGAAGAACGCCATCGCGCCCAGCTGCGCCCTGATCTGTGAGCCGGAGCGCAGCACCCCGAGGCGGATCAGCGGGCCCGGGGAGCGGCGCTCGATGGAGACGAAGACCGCGAGCAGGACGGCGACGGCCAGGAAGGACAGCAGCGTCCGGGCCGAGGCCCAGCCCGCCTCCGGTGCCTGGACGACGGTGAACACGAGGAGCAGCATCGACGCGGTGCCGGTGATGGCGCCGGGGATGTCGTAGCCGCGGTGGTTCTTCTCGCGTTCGCTGTGCGGGATGAGCTTGATGCCGATGAGCAGCGCGATCACGGCGATCGGCGCGGGCAGCAGCATGGTCAGGCGCCAGCTGGCCTCGGTGAGCAGGCCGGACAGGACGAGGCCCATGGAGAAGCCGGTCGCGGCGCAGGTGGTGTAGATGGAGAGCGCGCGGTTGCGCAGCGGGCCCTCGGCGAACGTCGTGGTGATGATGGACAGGCCGGCCGGCGCGGTGAACGCGGCGCTGAGGCCCTTGATGAAGCGGCTGGCGATCAGGAGCGGCCCGGAGTCGACGAGTCCGCCGAGCAGGGACGCGAGGGCGAAGACGCCGAGGGCGATCAGGAACACCCGGCGCCGGCCGAGCAGGTCGGCCGCGCGGCCGCCGAGCAGCAGCAGGCCGCCGTAGCCGAGGATGTAGCCGCTGACGATCCATTGCAGGGTCGACGTGGACAGGTCGAGCTCCGAGCCGATGGACGGCAGGGCGACTCCGACCATGGACACGTCGAGCGCGTCGAGGAACATCGCGGCGCAGAGGACGAGCAGTGTGCCCCACAGACGGGGGGACCAACGCTCCTGGGACGCAGGGGTGTCGGCGAGCGGAGAAGTCATGCGGAGCACACTACATGCATATGCATTGACTGCAAGTGCATTTAATTCCGATGCAACAATGCCTGTCTTTTCTGCTACGGTGCGGTTATGGCGGCGAAAAAGGCCGAGCCCGGCCTCGTGGATCAGTGGCGGGACATCCTTGCGGTGCATGCGCGCACCATGTGCGAGCTCGATCGCGAGCTGCATCAGCACGGCCTGGGCGCCAGCGACTTCGAGGTGCTCGACGTCCTGGCCGCCGGCACGGCGGAGGACGGCAGTTCCTCCTTCCGCGTGCAGGAGATCGCCGCGCAGGTCCATCTCAGCCAGAGCGCCCTGTCGCGCCTGATCGGCCGCCTGGAGAAGGACGGCCTCCTGACGCGCGGGATGTGCTCCGAGGACCGCCGCGGCGTTCGCGTCTGCCTGACGCAGAAGGGCCGCGACCTGCACACCGAGGTGCGACCGTTGCAGCGCGCGGTACTGGGGCGGATGCTCGCGGACGGCCCGAAGGGCTGAATTCGGCGGATGGCCCGGCGGGTCCTCAGCTCCAGGTGATCCCCGACCGCTCCCGCCACAGCGCGGCCAGCGAGGTGTCGCCGGTGAGGCCCGGGAACGGCAGCCGGTTCCACAGCGACAGATAGAGCCGCGCCGCGGGGCCCGACAGCTCGCAGTCGGCCTCGCCCGCCCCGTCCCGCTCGGTGACCGGCGGCTCCTGCGAGATCCGTACGGTCCATGCCCGGCCGGCGTCGGTGGCCCGTACGCGCAGCAGGCGCGGGGTGTCCGAGCGCACCTTGCTCCGGCCGCGCGCGTGGAAACCGAGCAGCAGCTCCTCGATGCCGTCGACCGCGAACTGTGCGGGGATGACGCCGGGCGTCCCGGTCAGCGCGGATTCCGCGTCCACCCGGTGGACGGTCGTCTCGTGCGCCTGCCGCCGCGCCCAGAACGCGAGCGGCGACGGCGCGGGCAGGAACGTCCAGCACTCCACGTCGGGCCGGGCGCCGGCCAGTGTCCCGACGAGCCGGCCGTGGCCCTCGCGGAACCAGGCGATGAGCTCCGCGCCGTCCAGTTCCGGCAGGCCGCCGTCGGGGTGGTACGACGTGCGCCCCTCGGCGACGAACGCCGTGGCCCAGCGGTGCACCATGCCCACGTGCCGCAGCAGGTCCCGTACGTCCCACCCCGGGCAGGTCGGCACCTTGGCGTCGGTGCCCGCCGTCTCGGCGGCGCGGGCGAGGAGGCGGCCCTCCTCGTCGAGCGTCTCGATGTGCTCCGCAGTCTCCATGGCGGGAGTCTGCCCGATGAGACCTGGCTTGAATGCGTCCTTGCGGGAAGCTCGTGGTGTGCGGGTCAGGAGACGGCCGCGCGCCGGGTCGCGAAGCCGATCAGGCCGGCGACGCCCGCCAGTACGGCCACGCTGGTCAGCGCGGCGGGGAGCGAGAACCAGTCCGCCATGAAGCCGATCATCGGCGGTCCGAGGAGCATGCCGCCGTAGCCGAGCGTGGACGCGGCGGCGACGCCCGTGGGTCCGGCCAGGGCGCCGGCCCGTTCGACCGCCACGGGGAAGATGTTGGCGAGACCCAGACCTGTGACGGCGAAGCCCAGGAGCGCCAGCCACACGGTGGGGGCGAGTGAGCCGAGCAGCATCCCGGCCGCGCCCGTGGCGCCGCCGAACACCAGCGTGCGGGTCCTGCCCAGGCGTTCGAGCAGTGTCGTCCCGCTGATCCGGCCGATCGTCATGGCGAGCGCGAAGCAGGAATACCCTGCCGCGGCCACGCCGGGATGGGCGTGCAGGTCCTCCTCCAGGTGCAGCGCGCCCCAGTCCGCGAGCGCGCCCTCGCCGTACGCGGTGCACAGGGCGATGAGGCCGAAGACGAGGACGAGTCCGCGCACGCGTCCGGCCGGCCGCTCGGACGCCGACGCGGGCTCGCTCCGTGTGCGACTGCTGTCGTCCGGGGCCGTCGGAGCGTCGTGGCGCAGGAGCGCGGGGCCGGCGGCGGCCGTGACGAGCAGGCCGATGACGGTGAGGGCGAGGAGGTGCCGGGTGGGTGAGACGTGGCCTGCGACCAGGCCGCCGAGGCCCGCGCCGAGCATGCCGCCGAGGCTGAACGCCGCGTGGAAGCTCGGCATGACGGGGCGGCGCAGGGCGGCGACGAGGTCGACCGCGGCGCTGTTCATCGCCACGTTGATCCCGCCGTAGGCGGCACCGAACACGAGCAGGACCAGGCCGAGGGTGAGCGCCGAGTGGGTGAGCGGGGGCAGTGCCACGCTCAGCGCCAGGAGCACGGCACTCACCACGGTGACCGGATGGCTGCCGAAGCGCCCGCACAGGCGCCCTGTGAGCATCATCGTGACCACGGCCCCCACCGAGACGCCGAGGAGGGCGAGTCCGAGCGTGCTCGCCGACGCGCCGGTCTGCTCCTTCACGGCGGGGATGCGCACCACCCATCCCGCGAAGATGAAGCCGTCGAGCGCGAAGAAGATCGTGAGCGCGATACGGAGGCGGGTGAGGGACGAGGTCCGCGGGCTGTCGTCGTTGACGGTCCGGAGTTTGTTTAGTGTCGGCACAAAGTCAGGGTAGGGCGCCGCCCCGCCGGGGACAAGACGGTTCGAGGCGTGACGGCCACGACATCCGCCGGGCCGGCACAGGGAAATGGCTGCGGCCCCACCCGTCCGGGCGGGGCCGCAGCCATGAAGACCTCAGGTGTGGCTCTCGGAGCGTCACACGGCGAGGACCTTGACCCCCGCCTCCTCGAAGCGCTCCACCGTCGCCGCGTCCACGGCACTGTCGGTGACCAGGGTTCCGATCCGCTCCGTCGAGCAGATCCGGGCGAACGCGCGCTGGCCCAGCTTGCTGGAGTCCGCCGCGACGATCACGCGCTCCGCCCGCTCGCACAGCAGCCGGTTGATGGCCGCTTCCGCCTCGTCGTGCGCCGCGGCGCCGTGCGCGACGTCGAAACCGACGACACCGAGCACGGCCGTGTCGATGGTGATCTGGCTCAGCACGCCGTCCGCGAGCGGGCCGATGAGCTCGTACGACTGTGGCCGGGCGACCCCGCCCGTGACCACGATCTTGAACTGGGGCCGCACCGCAAGCTCGTTGGCGATGTTCAGCGCGTTCGTGACGATCGTGAGGGCCGGGGAGCCGGAGGCGAGATCGGGGCGGACCGCGAGTGCGCGCGCCACCTCGGTCGTCGTCGTGCCGCCGGTCAGGCCGACCGCCTCGCCCGGCGTGATCAGCTCGGCGACCGCCTTGGCGATCCGTTCCTTCTCGGAGGCATTGCGCGCCGTCTTGTAGCGCAGCGGCAGCTCGTAGGAGACGCCGTGGACGACGGCGCCGCCCCGGGTGCGTACGAGCATCTGCTGCTCGGCGAGCTGGTCGAAGTCGCGCCGGATCGTGGCCGCGGACACCCCCAGATCGGCCGCCGCCTCCTCGACATCCAGGCGCCCCCGCTCCACGAGCAGTTCCAGCAGGGACTTCCAGCGGGCGTCGCGGGACATCCGCGGCCTCCAATCGTCGTTCTCCGGTGACCCTAGCGCACTACCTGATGCTTGGTTATGCTCGAAAGGTATCGAATTCTTGCAGGAACGAGCATACGCTCGACGGGGCCGATCGAGCGCGGCGCATGCGGCGTACTCGACCGGTCCACGGACACCACACATCAGGGAGTGGGCACGGCATGAGCCATGTCGAGAACGAGCTGAACAGCCAGCCGGAGTGCTGGACGCGCGCGGCGGGCCTGGCCGCGGGCGAGGCCGCCAAGCTGCCTGCGCCGGGGGAGCGCGTCGCGATCGTGGGCTGCGGCACCTCGTGGTTCATGGCGCAGGCCTTCGCCGCGCTGCGCGAGGAGTCCGGGCAGGGCGAGACCGACGCGTTCGCGGCCTCGGAGTTCCCGGCCGGGCGCCCCTACGACCGCCTCATCGCGCTGTCCCGGTCCGGCACGACGACCGAGGTCGTCGAGCTGCTCGCCGCGGTCAAGGGCCGCATCCGGACGACCGCCGTCATCGGCGACCCGAACACACCGATCGTCTCCGCCGCCGACGACGTGATCGTCCTGGACTTCGCCGACGAGCAGTCCGTCGTCCAGACCCGCTTCGCGACGACGGCGCTCACGCTCCTGCGCGCCCACCTCGGCCTGCACACCGAGCAGGCCGTCGCCGACGCGCGCACCGCGCTCGAGGCGCCGCTGCCCGAAGGCCTCGTGGAGTGCGGCCAGTTCACCTTCCTGGGACGCGGCTGGACCGTCGGCCTCGCGAACGAGGCAGCGCTGAAGATGCGCGAGGCGTCCCTGTCGTGGACCGAGGCGTACCCCGCGATGGAGTACCGCCACGGCCCCATCAGCGTCACCACCGCGGGCACCGCCACCTGGATGATCGGCACGGCGCCCGAGGGGCTCGCCGAACAGGTCGCCGGCACCGGCGCGCTCTGGGTCGAGGGGAGCCTCGACCCGCTCGCCGAACTCGTGCGCGCGCAGCGCCTCGCCGTCGCCGTCGCGGCCGCCCGCGGCCTCGACCCCGACCAGCCGCGCCACCTCACCCGCTCGGTGATCCTCACCGCCGGCTGACCGTCGACCGAGCTTCCGAGCCTCCCGAAAGGAGGGGTTGTGCCCCTCGCAGCAACCGGCGCGCTCGTCGCCGAGGCCACCGCGGCGCGTACCGCGGTGGCCGCGTTCAACGTCATCACCCTGGAGCACATCGAGGCCGTCGTGGCGGGCGCCGAGGCGGCGAACGCGCCGGTGATCCTCCAGGTCAGCGAGAACGCCGTGCGGTACCGCTACGGGCGTCTGCTGCCCCTCGCGCGGGCCGCGGCCGCCACCGCCGAGGCGTCCTCGGTCCCCGTGGCGCTCCACCTCGACCATGTCCAGAGCGACGAGCTGCTCCGCCAGGCCGCGGACGCCGGGTTCAGCTCGGTGATGTACGACGCGGCGCGGCTCCCCTACGACGAGAACCTCGCGGCCACCCGCGCGGCCGCCGACTGGGGCCATGCCAACGGGCTGTGGGTCGAGGCGGAGCTGGGCGAGGTCGGCGGCAAGGACGGTGCGGCGCCGCTCGACGCGCACGCGCCGGGTGCCCGCACGGACCCCGGTGAGGCCCGCGCCTACGTGACGGACTCGGGAGTCGACGCCCTCGCCGTCGCGATCGGCTCCTCGCACGCCATGACCACCCGCACCGCGACGCTCGACCACGACCTCCTCAAGCAGCTCTCGGAGGGCCTCGACGTACCGCTGGTCCTGCACGGTTCCTCCGGTGTCGGTGACGACGAACTCTCGCAGGCCGTCCGGGGCGGCATCGCCAAGGTGAACGTCGGCACGGCCCTGAACATAGCGATGACAGCGGCCATCCGGGAGTTCCTTGCCGCACATCCCGACGCCGTCGACTCCCGCAAGTACCTGAGCGTGGGCCGCGAGGCGATGGCCCGCACGGTGACGGAGCTGGTCGAGGTGATGCGCCGCTGATCCGTCCTCCGCATCCGCCCCGGTACGCGGAAGACACCTCGTACCGGGGACAATGGGTCCATGGCCGGCCGGCACGAACCGCACGCGCCCCCGCTCTTCCCGGTGCACCGGGAGCGCCGGGAGATCACGCCCGACGCCGTGCACATGCCCGGCTGGCTCGACGCCGGGGCCCAGCGCGCACTCGTCGAGGCCTGCCGCGGCTGGGCCGCCGGGCCCGTGCCGATGCGTCACACGCGACTGCCGGGCGGCGGCGTGATGTCCGTCCAGACCGTGTGCGTCGGATGGCACTGGCAGCCCTACCGCTACACACGTACGGCAGCCGATGTGAACGGCGCGCAGGTGGCCCCCTTTCCGGACTGGCTGAGGGAGTTGGGCAGACGCGCGCTCGTCGACGCGTACGAGGACGACGCCGCCGGCGACGGCTACGACCCCGACACGGCCCTGATCAACTTCTACGACGGCGCCGCCACCATGGGCATGCACCAGGACAAGGACGAGCGCGCACGGGAACCCGTCGTCTCGCTCAGCATCGGCGACACCTGCGTCTTCCGGCTGGGGAACACCGAGAACCGCGGCAAACCGTACGAGGACGTGGAGCTGGTCTCCGGGGACCTGCTGGTCTTCGGAGGGCCGTCACGGCTCGCGTTCCACGGGGTGCCGAAGGTGTATCCCGGCACCGGCGACCCCGCCACCGGGCTCTCCCGGGGCCGCCTGAACCTCACGATGCGCGTCACCGGACTCACCGGACCGCCCTCCGCGCCTTCCCCACCCTCCGCACAGGGGTGAGTTCACCCGCAGGGGCTGCGGCGTTCACCGGCTACGATGCGACACGGTGATCAGGGCGAGGAGTTGCTGATGCGTGGCAAGGCGGCCTCCGGGGCCGAGGGGCAGACGGCGGGCGAGGCGGAGGGATCCGCGCGTGCGCCACGTCTCGAGCGGGGCCGTGGTGCGCTCGGGCCCGCGCTCGAACTCGTGCACACCGGCCGCGCGCCGACCCGCGCCGTCCTCACCGCCGAACTGGGCGTGACCCGGGCCACGGCAGGCGCGGTCGCCGCCGAGCTCGAAGCGCTCGGGCTGATCAGGATCGACGCCAAGCCTAGCGCCGCCGCAGGCTCGCAAGGGCGCCCCTCGCACCGGCTGTCCGTCGCCGAGGACGGACCCGTCGCACTCGCCGCACAGGTGCACGCCGACGGCTACCGCGCCGCCCTGGTGGGCCTCGGCGGCCGGATCGTCGCGACCACGCCCGGCTGCGAGATCATCGACCCGGATCCGGCGCGGGTGCTCGGCTCGGTCGTGGAGGCCGGCGCCCAACTGCTGCGCGAGACCGGGCGCCACTGCGTCGGCGCGGGCCTCGCCGTCCCGTCCGCGGTGGCCGAACCCGACGGCACCGCCCTCAACCCGCTGCACCTCGCCTGGCCCGCGGGCTCGCCCGTCCGCGAGATCTTCGCCGAGCGCGTACGGGAGGCGGGCATCGGGCGGCCGGCGTTCGCCGGGAACGACGTCAACCTCGCCGCCCTCGCCGAGCACCGGCACGGCGCGGGCCGTGGCGCGCGCGACCTGCTGTGCGTCGCCACCGGCCACCGCGGCGTCGGCGGCGCGCTCGTTCTCGACGGCCGTCTGCACACCGGAAGTTCGGGCCTCGCCCTGGAGGTCGGGCACCTCACCGTGAACCCCGAGGGCCGGCCCTGCTACTGCGGCAGCCGAGGCTGCCTCGACGTGGAGACCGATCCGCTGGCCCTGCTCGACGCGGCGGGCCGCGAACCGGGCCCTGACGGCTCCCTGCTCCAGCAGGCCCGCGACCTGATCGCCGGCAGCCTCGACGACCCGAAGGTGCGGATGGCCACCGAGGCCCTGATCGACCGTCTCGGACTCGGCCTCGCGGGCCTGGTGAACATCCTCAACCCCGACCGCATCATCCTGGGCGGCCTGCACCGGGCGCTCCTCGACGCGGACCCGGACCGCCTGCGGGCCGTCGTCGCGGACCGCAGCCTGTGGGGCCGCAGCGGCGGCGTGCCCATCCTGGCATGCACGCTCGACCACAACAGCCTCGTCGGAGCTGCCGAGTTGGCGTGGCAGCCGGTCCTCGACGACCCGCTCTCGGCGCTGGGCCCGGCCTGACGCGCGGGACTCCGAACCCACGCCGACTGGTCCGGCAAGGGCTTGACCGTGCACAATCACCGCCATGACTGGTGAATCGGCCCGGAACTACCTGGCCTCGGTGGAGAGCCGCCTCCAGGCGGACGGCTGCGCGACGCGCTGGGAGGACTGGTTCGGTGTGCCCGTCCTCGTGGGGCGGCGGGCCGACTTCCGGATGCGCTGGATGGCCACCAACCTGCCGCCGTGCCCGAGATCACCCCGCAGAGCATCGACGCTTTCACCTCGCAGGTTCTGACGTACGCGAAGCAGAACAAGGGCGGCCTCCCGGTCGGCATGCAGACCGGCCTCGC
Source organism: Streptomyces sp. NPDC107517 (assembly GCF_055582645.1). Lineage (NCBI taxonomy): Bacteria > Bacillati > Actinomycetota > Actinomycetes > Kitasatosporales > Streptomycetaceae > Streptomyces > Streptomyces sp. NPDC107517. The sequence continues at coordinate 28,810 of NZ_JBVJPM010000007.1, forward strand.
CGCCTTCCCCGTCCTCGTCAGCGAGCGCGTCGACCCGGCCGCCATGGCCTGGGCCGAACAGCAGCAGCGCAACCGCTTCGCCTGCTTCGCGCGCCCCGTGGTCGTGGACAGCGCACAGCGCTACGTCGGCTTCTACCGCGGCAAGCCGGCCCTCGGCCGCGTCTACGCCTCCCACCTCATCGAAAAGGGCAACCGTTACTTCAACGCGTAGTCGTCACGGTCACCGGTCGCCGCGCACGCTCTGCTCAGGCCCACCGCGAGCACCCCGCGCGCCAGGTCGCCCCCCGAGTGGTGTCCGACGGCGAGCAGTTCGCGTACGGCGGGTTCCAGTTCCAGGGGAGGGGCCTCCGCGCCCAGCGCCCGCAGGAACGCGTGGGCCTGCGGTACGCATTCGCCGCGCTCCGCGTGCCGCAGGAGCGCGGCCGAGAGCAGCGGGGTGCGGCGGGACGCGTCCGCGACCGCGTCCGAGAGAGGCGCGAGAGGGCCACCCCACGCCCGGCTCGCCAGCAGTGCGCCGCACAGGATGTCGTCACCGGACGGGGTGAGTCCGGGGCCGAGGCCGACCAGTGCGCGGGCGGCCCGCCGGACTTCGCCCGCGTCATCGGCGCGCAGGGCGTGGCGCAGGTCGATCAGGCGGGGAGCCAGCGCGAGTGGCAGGGGTTGCGCCGACGCGTCGAGCAGGACCGTCACCCGCCTGAGGCGCGCGGGGTCCGGTGCGGAGGAGGCGCCCTGGACACGGGGCGGTGTCCAGGACGCCTCCGGCTCGAAGCGAACGGTCTCGATGAATACGCGGCCTGCCCCGAGGCCGGCCCATGGTGTGTTCAGTTCCAGCGGCCGGTCCGCCGACGAGAAGGGCAGGACGAGCGCGTTCGGCAGTCGGATCGCGTCCCGGGTCACCACGGCGAGCGCGGGCATCTCCCGGTCACCGGTGGCGAGATGGACCGCGTGGCGGGTGGCGGCGACGACGCGCACCGGCCGGAACGGGCCGCGCAGCAGCGGGGCGACGGCCGTACTGATGGTGCCGAGGCGTACGTGACCGCTGGTGTCGACGTGTACGTGAGCCTCGGCGCCGAGGTGTACGTGCTCAGGGCGTGGCACCCCAGCACGTAGGGCATTCCAGAAGGCCGCCGTGCCCGTCACTCGTCGGGCTCCTCGGGCACCTCGAAGGCGCTCAGCGCGTCCGTGAAACAGCGCATCGGGGCGTGGGTGAGCCCGGCGCCGATCTGGCCGATGCCCGGCTCGCGGTGGGCGATGCCCGTGGTGATCACCGGTTCGAGGCCCGTGTCGACGACCTTGCGGATGTCGACGCCGACGGGGCTGCCGACGAAGTCGAGGCCGGGGAGGCGGTAGTCGCGGTGCCGGCCGACGGTGAGCGTCGCCATCTCCTGGCTGACGCGGCGGGCTCCTTCGGGGGTGCCGCCCACGAAGCCGACGATCGCCGGGGCGGCGGCCAGCGCGAACCCGCCCAGGCCGTGCATCTCGGTGATGGCGCTGTCACCGATGTCGGGATTGGCGTCGGCGGGTCCGTAACCGGCGAAGTAGAGGCCGTCCACGGGGGCGGCCGGCGCGGTGAACCAGGTGTCGCCGAGGCCGCTGACGCGGATGCCGACGTCGACACCGTTACGTGCGAAGGCGGTGACGACCGTGGAGTGCGGCACACCGTGCCCGGCCAGGAGCGCCAACTTGCTGGCAGCCATGGAGAAGTTGAGGAACCAGTAGTTGTTGTCACGCAGGAAGTCCAGCGCCTCGATCCCGCCCAGGTCCGCGTGCCGGGCGAGCGCGGCGGAGAGTTCGCGGGTGAGCAGGGCGCTCGCCGCGGTGTTGCGGCTGTGGCACTCGTCGCCCATCTGAAGGGCCTGCGCGGTGACCGACCGCAGGTTCACCGGCTCGGCGAGCGAGCCGATCGCAGCGCGCAGAGCGGGGCCGAGGCGCTCACCCATCCAGCGCAGCCGCTCCATGACGTCGTCGCCGAGTGCGCCGTAGCGCAGGCAACGGCCCTGTCCCTCATTGAGGTTGGAGTACGCCCGAAGTCCCGTGGCCTCGTCCTCCACGACGAGCAGGGGCATGGACGCGGAGATGACGCCCGCCATCGGGCCGACCGCGTCGTGGTGATGACAGGGGGCGAAGCGGATGGCCCCCGCGTCGGCGAGCGCTTCCGCTTCCTGCGGCGTCGCCGCCCAGCCCTCCAGGAGTGCGGCGCCGACGACGGCGGCCCGCATCGGGCCGCACATGCGCTCCCACTCGATCGGCGGTCCGGCGTGCAACAGGAGCCTCTCCTGGGCCAGTTCGGGGATCAGCTCTCCGGCGGGGCGGACGTCGGTCCACAGCGGCACGACGCCCAGGATCCGTTCGAGGGCTTCGGCGTTGGCCGCCTCGACGGCCGGGTGCGCGACCAGGCGGGCGAGCCCGGCGCCGAGTTCCGGATCACCGTGGGCAGGGGGGCGCCAGTCGAGCGCGGTCACCGTCGCGCCCGCGGCCCGCGGCGGCCCGGCGAACGCGTCGACACCGATGTTCACGACGTGCGGGACGCCGGTCAGGAGGCCCTGCGCGGGCACGGCTCGTGCGGCCATGGCCTGTGCGGTCATGCGGTCTCTCCGATCCGGGAGGCGGGGGCGGACAGAGCTGGGGCGAGTGCCAAGTCGTCACTGCTGGCGAGGAGTTCGGCGCAGACCCGCGCAGCGGTCGTACTGCTGTCGACGACATACGCGCCCGCGTCGCGCAGAGTCCGCCGCTGTGCGGTGAGCCCCTGTGGGTCGTCATCGGTGCCCACGACGAACGCGATCACCGGTGGTGCGTCGGCAGGAGCCTCGGTCAGCGCTCCGGCCAGAGCCGCTGCAGGATCCGGCGCGGCGCCGTGTCCGATGACCACGTCGAGGACGACAGCGGCGCTGCGGGGGTCCGCGAGGGCCGCCCGCAGATACTCGGTGCGGACCGTGGGGTCGATCATCGGGTGGGGGCGTCCGGCGGTGAACTCGTCGTCGCCCAGGTCGAGTACGAGATGCCGGTCCGGGAGGCGCGGGGTCGCGCCCGGCGCGGGCGGGGGAGCGGTACGGGTGATGTCACCGAGCACCGTGCCGAGGAGCGAGGCCGCCTCGTGGGCGAAGGTGCCGCCCGCGTACAGGGCCCGCAGCAGGCGGCGAGGCGGAGCGGGGGCGGGCAGCTCGGGCAGCTCTTCGCCGGGCGGGAGCGCTCCGCCGACAGCGAGGGAGGCTGCGGACCGTGCCGCCTCGAACAGGGTGGGAGCGAGCGTGACCCGGGCAGGGGCGGGGGAGGTCTCGTCCGTGCCGAGGAAGCAGGCCACCACCGGTTTCCCCGACGCGCCCGCGTGCCTCAGCAGCTGTCCGGCCACGTGGGGGGCAGGCGGTTTGGACACGAGGACGATGACGTCCGTCGCGGGGTCCGCGGCCAGGGCGTCGAGCCCGGCCCGCATCGTCAGCCCGCCCACTTCCGCGCTCACGTCGCGGCTGCCCGTGCCGATCACATGGCTGACCCCGGCGCCCATGGAGTGCAGCAGGCTCGACACCTGCTGCAGTCCCGTACCGGAGGCTCCGACCAGGCCGACGCGGCCCGCCCGCACTTCGTTGGCGAATCCGAGGGGGATGCCGCTGATGACCGCGGTTCCGCAGTCCGGCCCCATGACGAGCAGCCCGCGGCGGGCGGCCTCCCGCTTCAGGAGCACCTCCTGTTCGATCGGCACGTGATCGCTGAAGACGAAGGCGTGCATGCCCAGGCGCAGCGCCTTGAGAGCTTCGGCGGCCGCGTACGGTCCGGGCGTGGAGATCAGCGCGAGACTCGCGTCGGCGGGAGCGCCGGCGAGCGAGCGCACCGGGGGTTCGGTGTCCGCACCGGTCTCCGGTCCTGCGCCCGGTCCCTCGCCGGGACCGGACAGGGCATCGACGACCAGGGCGAGGGCGGTGTCCACCGCGTCGGGTTCGCCGCGGACGGCGACGAGCAGGTCGTTGGGTCCGGCGTCGTGGCCCGGGGTGGTCAGCAGCCCCGACCGCGCGAGGACGTCGCGGTTGGCTGGTGTTCCCATCACGAGGCTGATGGTCTCGACGCCCGGCGGTTCGGCCAGGCGGGCGGCGACCCTCATGAGGGCGACGGAGTCGGCGTAGAGATCCTTGTGCACGGCGTTTCGTAGCACCATGGCTCCGACTCTAGGCAGCGGCCCGCCCCTTTCAGCATGGCTCGAAGTGCCAGAACCGGCCGGGGATTTACCGGCAACGGGTGACAGTGACCCGCCATTGCGGGGTCGGCGTCAGCCGTGCCGAGGGCTTGCTCAGCGCCGGTTCCGCGAGGAGAGCAACCGGTGGGCGTGGACGGCCAGTTCGGTCTGGAGCCGGGCCGTAGGCCGGCGTTCGAGCCCGCCGGTGAGGCGGTCGATCTGGCGCAGTCGGTAGCGCAGGGTGTTGTAGTGGATGTGCAGCCGCGCGGCGGTGGCCACGCCGTTTCGGTCCTGGAGGAGATAGACGCCGAGGGTCTCGACGAGGCTGCCCTCGTGCTCGGCGTCATGGGCGAGCAGCGGGCCGAGCGCGTCGTCGACGAGGGCCGTGAGCTCCGCCGCGGGAAGCTGTCCGAGGAGCCGGTACACCCCCAGGTCCGCGTAGCCGCGAACGAAGTCGGGGCCGTGCAGTTCGCGGCCGAGCGTCAGGGTCTGCGCCGCTTCCTCGTAACTGTGGTGGTAGTCGGTGAAGTCGTCCCGGACGGTCCCGGCGGCGACAGCCACGTCCCAGCCGGGGTGCGCGGCGGTGACAGCCGCATGCAGGGCCTGACACCGGCCGGCGAGTGACGGCCCCGGTTCCGTCAGCAGGACCAGTCCGCTCTGGCTGCCCCAGATGATCGCGCCGGCCCCGGCCGCCGACCGAACGAGCGGCAACAGCCGGTCCTCCAGGGCGAGTTCGGTGTCGGTGGGACCCCCGGTGCCGGTGGAGGCGACCTCGACGAGCACGACCGCGCGGGGCAGCCGCAGGTTCCAGCCCATGGCCGCGGCCCGGCGCGCGGTCTCGGCGCGGTCGCGCGGCGGCCGGGAGACCAGCTCCATCAGGAGCAGCGTGCGGTAGCGCTGCTGGCGGCTGGCCAGGGCGCGTTCCTGGGCGGCGATGGTGGCGGCGACGGTCGTGGCGTGCTCCAGCGCCATGCGCTGATGAGTGTCGAGCTCGTGAGCGGATGCAAGGGCCGCCCCGGCCTCGTGGTCCACGGCCTCCGCGTCGTCCCGCCACAGGGCCACGGCGCCGCTCGCGCCCGTGCCCGTCTCGATGGCGCGCTCGGCGGCGGGCGGACGGTCGGGAGGCGGGGATCCCGCGGAGGCCAGGATCCACCCGTGCTCGTCGAGCACGGCGGCCGCGCAGCCGGACAGTTCGAGCAGTACGTTCATGAGCTCCTGATAGGAGCCTCCGTCGAGGGCCACCGCCGTGAGCCGTTCATGGATGGCGCGCGAACGCTCCAACTCCAGGGCCTGACGGTTCAGCACGGTGCCCAGCACCTCGGACAGGATGTCGTTGAACATGACGGCGCCCGGCAACTCGACGACAGGAAAGCCGAGTTCGTCCGCCAGCGCCAGCATCGCCGGCGGCAGCGCGGGCAGATAGGGACCCACCTTCACGGCCAGGGCGGCGAGGCCGCGCTCGGCGAGTACGGGGATCAGGTCGCTCAGCGCCTGCGCGTCGTCACGGACGGCGTAGGCGGTGGTCAGCAGCAGTTCACCGCCGCGCATCCAGCGCACGATGTCGGGGACTTCCATGATGTTGACGACGCGGATACGGCGGCCGCGGCCGCTCGCCCCGGCGACGAGTCGTGCGCCGCTGAGGCACGGCAGGGCCAGCGCCTCGCTCACGGTCAGCCCGGGAGAGAGGCCGTAGGGGACGGTCGGGGCGGTGCCGATACCGATGCCTGTCATGCACAGTCACTATGCGACAGCCGCGAGTAACCTGTAATACCCCGCGCGTAACTTCCATGTTTCCCGCCACGGTCGGGGACGCCCCTTGTCAGCGGGTGTCAACGGCGGGCCGCTCATCCTGGCGTCCGGTGCCCATGACCGGCTCGGCCCGCCTCTCCTACGGTGACCCGCATGACTTCCCGAGCCGTGCCGAGGACAGCGGTGGTCGCCATCGGCGGCAACGCGCTGCTGCGCGGTGGCACCCACGCCACCGTCGCCGAACAGGTCGAGGCCGCGCGCCGGCTCGCGTCCCCCGTCGTGGCGCTGGCCGACGCGGGGTGGCGGGTCGTCGTCACCCATGGCAACGGCCCTCAGGTCGGATTCATCAAGCGCCGCGCGGACCTCGCGGCGGCCCTGGCGCCCGAACTGCCCGCCGTCGACCTCGACATGTGCGTGGCCGACTCGCAGGGCGGCCTCGGATACATCCTGGCGACCGCGATCGCGGGCCGTCTCCGGTCGCTCGGCCGCGCCGACGACCGGGTCGCCGCGCTGATCACCCACACCGTGGTCGCCGCGGACGACGAGGCGTTCAGCCGCCCGACCAAGCCCATCGGATCCTTCTACCCGGCAGCCAGGGCAAGGGAGCTGGCGGACCGCCACGGCTGGACCGTGGCGGAGGAGGACGCGCGGGGCCTGCGGCGCGTGGTCCCGTCGCCCCGACCGCGCCGGGTCCTGGAGACGGAGGCCGTACGGGCGCTGTCCTCGGCCGGATTCACGGTCATCGCGGCCGGTGGCGGCGGCATCCCGCTCGTGGAGACCGACGACGGCGGCTACCGGGGCGTCGAAGCCGTCGTCGACAAGGACCTGACCTCGGCGCATCTCGCGGCGGAACTCGGCGCGGACCTGCTGGTCATCACCACCGCAGTGGAACGCGTCGCCGTCGACTACGGCCGGCCCACGCAGCGCTACCTCGACCGGCTCACCCACGACGAGGCCGAACGACTCCTGGCGCAGGGCCAGTTCCCGCCGGGCAGCATGGGTCCCAAGATCCGCGCCGCCCTCGACTTCCTGCGCGGCGCCCCCGGCCGTCAGGTGCTCATCACCTCACCGCAGCAGCTCGGCGCCGCCCTCGACGGGCACGGCGGCACCTGGCTCGACAGCGAACCGGCGCGGACCACCGAACCCCTCAACGGCACCGTCACGGCAGGGAGGCCGCAGTGATACTCGAAGCGGGACAGGGCCCGATCGACGGCACGCACTATCTGCGGGCCACACCGGAGACCGCCGGCTGGGGGCGGCTGCCCTGCCGCACCACCGCGCCGGCGCTCACCATCGACTCCGGCGACAGCGTCACCTTCGACACCGTCTCGCACGAGGGCATCCTGGAGGACCAGGGGCGCGATCCGGCGGCCTTCTTCGGGCGGTACGGCATCGCCGCGACCGAAGTGCTCTCCGACGCCCGCCTGTTGGCGAAGTCCCCGCCGCCACGGGACCCGGACGAGGACGGGCCGCATGTCGTCAGTGCGCCCGTCCACATCAGGGGCGCCGAGCCGGGCGACCTCCTCAAGGCCGAAGTGCTGTCCCTGCACCGGCGCGCCGACTACGGCGTCATCTCCAGCCGGCACGGCCGTGGCGCCCTGCCCGACGAATTCGCCCGCACAGGACCGGAGTTCACCTTCTGCACGGTGGAGCGTGCGGACGGCCGGGACGTCGGCGTGATCCGCTACGGCAACGGCCGGGCGGCGGCCCGGTTCCCGCTGCGGCCCTTCATGGGCATCATGGGCGTGGCCACCGACACGGACGGGCCGGAGCACTCCGTGCCGCCGGGACGGCACGGTGGCAACCTCGACATCAAGGACCTCGCGACGCACTCCGCGCTGTATCTGCCCGTACAGACGGCCGGCGCGGGCTTCTACACCGGAGATCCGCACTACGCCCAGGGCAACGGCGAAGTCGCCCTCACCGCCCTGGAGGCGCCGCTGCGCGCCACATTCCGGCTCACCCTCCTCAAGGGCGCACGGGCCCGCGCGGCAGCCGCGGCCCTCACGCATCCCTTCGGCGAGACCGACCGGCACTGGATCCCCGTGGGGCTGCACGAGGACCTCGACGAGGCGATGCGGGAAGCGGTCCGCGCCGCCGTCCGCTTCCTCACGGACCGCTTCGGCATGGACGGGCCGGCCGCGTACGCCTACCTGAGCGCGGCGGCGGACTTCGAGATCTCGCAGGTCGTCGACCAGGTCCAGGGAGTGCACTGCCTCATCCGCAAGGCGGACTTCCCTGACTGATCCGGTCCAGTCAGGTCCGGTCGCGGCTGATCGCGCCTGCCGCCCACGCCAGTCACCCCCCGCATCCGCCCCCGCCCATCCACCCACCGGGAGCCCGCATGCCTCAACTGATACTGCGTCAAGCACGCGTCGAAGACGCCCGGTCGCCCTGCGACGTGGTGATCGACGGCGGCCGGGTGCGAGCCGTCGGGGACGCCTCGGGCCAGGACGCCGACGAGGTGATCGACTGCGCGGGCCGGGTCGTCCTGCCCGGCTTCGTCGAACCGCATCTGCATCTCGACAAGGCCCTCCTGGACGGCGTACGAAGCAACCCCGACGGAACCCTCGCCGGAGCGATCGCGGTGACCGGCGAACTGAAGAGCGCGTTCACGCACGAGGACGTGACGGCTCGTGCGCGGCGCGTGCTCGAGGCGGCGGTCCTCAACGGCACGACGGTGATCCGTGCCCATCCGGACGTCGACCCGATCGCGGGGCTGCTCGGCGTCGAGGTCCTGCTCCAGCTCCGGGAGGAATACGCGGATGTGGTCGACCTCCAGATCGTGGCGTTCCCCCAGGAGGGCGTCCTGCGCTCACCCGGCACCGAGAAGCTGCTGATCGCGGCGCTGGCGGCGGGCGCCGACGTGGTGGGCGGCTGCACGTACAACGAGGCCACCCTGGAGGACTGCCGCCGCCACGTCGAGCTCGTGCTCGACCTCGCCGTACAGCACCGAGTCCCGGCCGATCTGCACGCCGACTTCGCCGACGACGCGTCCGACCCCCGGTACGCGCTCGCCGAGTTCATCGCCGGTGAGACGGTGCGCCGGGGCCTGGGTGGCCGGGTGACGCTCGGCCATATGACCTCGCTGGGCGGCCGGGAGCCGGCGGACCGGGCGCGGGCGATGGCGGCACTCGCCGACGCGGGCGTCGCCGTCGTGCCGCTCCCGGCGACGGACCTGCACCTCGGTGGCCGACGCGACACCCGGTCGGTCCGGCGGGGGATCGCCCCGGTCCGGGAACTGTGGGACCACGGCGTGCTCGCCGCCTGCTCCTCCAACAACATCCGGAACGCCTTCACCCCGTTCGGGCGCGCGGACCCCCTCGACACGGCGCTCCTGCTGGCGCAGACCGGCCATCTGTCCGGGCCCGTCGATCTTCATCGGGTCCTTCGCATGGTCACGCACGACGCGGCCCGCGTCGTCGGGATCGCCCACGACTACGGCGTACGGCCCGGCGCCCGCGCCGACCTGGTGGTCCTCGACACGCACGTCTACGACGACATCATCCTGGACCGGCCCGAACGCGCCCATGTCATCAAGGCGGGAAAGGTGGTGGCCCGCACGACCAGGACCAGCGAACTCCTCACCCGCTGACACCACTTGCCCCTCCGCACAACCGCGCCCGCAACCGCAGCTGCCCCGCACCGACTACTGCACCCGCACGGCCCCGCGCACCGTCAACCACACCTCCAGCAGAGGAATCCCCATGCGCGAACGCCTCCCGCACGAAATCGTCGCCTCCGTCCTCGCCGGCCTGACGGCGTTCATCGGCGGCAACGCACTCCATCTGCCGCCCTGGGCGATCTTCATATCGTGGGCGGGCACGTTCCTGCTCGGCGGACCGAGCTGGGCCAACGCCCGCAGGCTGTGGCTCGCGATGCCCGCGGGCTCGACCTTCGCCCTCGCCATCGTGCTCATCGAACAGCACGCGGGCACGGCCCTCGGCGAGGGCCAGTTCGCCCGCAACGCGATGCAGGCCCTGGTCATCCTGGCCGTCAACAGCGCTCTGATGTACTCGGGTCGGATCAAGGCGCTGTCGCTGATCCCCGGCATGTTCTTCGGCTTCGCCAGCTACTTCGCCACGTTCTTCGGCGGCTTCGGCTACGACGCGGGCAACGTCTGGACGGCTTGGGTCAGCGTCATCGCGATGAACGCGCTCGGACCGGTCTTCGCGTACCTGTCCAACAGGCTGACGTTCCCGGTCAAGGCGACGGAACCGGCGCCCGTCGGACTCGCGCCGGACGTCCCGTCACCCTCCGCCGGACCCGCGCGCGCGGAGTGAAGTCCGTCCGTCACCCGGGCAGCCGCTCCACCGCGAACGCCCTGCCCGGGTTGTCGACGAGGATCCGGCCCAGCAACTCCTCACCCAGGGCCAGTTCGAGCCGTGGGCGGAGGCGGCGCAGGAGGTACGGCATCCCGGGCCCGCCGCTCACCGAACGCGCCCCGGCGGTCGTCGTGTCGCCGCCGAGCAGGAGCCGGTCGCCGAACCCCGCGTCGGCGAGCGCCGCCATCGCGTCCGGCATCCGCCAGTCCGTCGCGTGGTGGGCGCGCGACGGCCCGTCGAAGGCGAGATACGCGCCGGACTCGGCGGCCTGGCGGTGCACGGCGAAGTCGGGGGAGCGGTTGAGGTGCCCCAGCACGACCCGCTCCGGCGCCACCCCCAACTCCCCGCACAGCAGGTCGAGTACGTCCAGCACACCCGTACCCAGCTCGTGGTGGACGGCGATCGGCGCGCCCGTCGCGTGATGCGCCTCGGCCGCGGCCCGCATCGTCCACACCGCGTGCCCGTCGAGGGCGTGGAAGCCGCCGGCGACCTTGATGAGCCCGGCCCGCACACCGCTGGCGCCGATGCCCTCGGTGAGTTCCCGTACGAACACGCCGGCGAGGTCGGGACGCAGCCGGTCGAGCAACTCCGGTGGGTAGTGGGCACCTTGATGAAGGCCCGTCGCGGCCACGATGCGTACACCCGTCGTGGCCGACAACCCGGGCAGCAGCTCGGCCCGGCGCCCCAGACCGTGCGGCGTCCACTGGACGACCGCGCCGCCGCCCGCCTTCCCGTAGGCGCGCAGTTCCGCCTCTGCGGCTGCCGCGTCGTCGAGTTCCTGGCCGGGCAGGAGCGGGCTGCGGAAGAAGAGGTGGTCGTGCGCGTCGCACACACCGAGTTCCTCCGGCGCCACGTCCCCGAGCACGGTCCGTACGGTCGCGGTCACCACTGCCTCCCCCGGGGAAGCAGGTCGCGCTCGGGGGCGCTCAGGTGCAGCACCTCGTAGAGGTCGCCCGGCGTGTCCGGCGCCGCGTGGTCCCAGAGGGAGAAGGTGAGCAGCTCCCAGTGGCGCGGGTCGACGGCGACTGCCGCGCACACCGCCCCGTCCTGCGCGGCGATGCGGGCCGCGTCGCGCACGGCGGCGTCCGCCGCCTCGGCGAGCGGCGCCTGCCCGGTGAGGGGTGTCCGGCGGCGTACCGCGCTCCTCGCGGTGGCGTGCGAGGCCTGCCCCTCCTCGTACGCGAGTCCGGCCCAGTGCTGCACCTCGGGCCGGCCGAAGTCGTCCACGATGCCCTGGAAACCGGGCCCCCACAGGAACGAGTTCATGCCTTGAGGGGTGTTCCACAGGTAGCACGGCGCGTACTGGTTCACGGGTGACCCGGCGACGCCGCGCTCCCGCATCAGATAGGCCTTGAGCCCGAGTCCGGGGAATTCGTCCAGGAGATGCCCTCTGGTCTCCACCCGCTTGCGGATGACGGCCATGTCGTAGTCGGCGGGCAGCGTGATCTCGTACTGCATCGCGTGCACGGTCGTGTCACTCCTCGGCTCGGGCGGCGGGTGCGAGCAGCGAGAGCAGTCCGCGGACCCCTGCGTCGAAAGCGGCGGGAGAGCCCGACGCGCGGGCCAGCACATAGCCGCCCTGGACCGTCGCGACGATCGTCGCCGCGATCTCCTCGGCATCCAGCGAAGGTGCGAACTCGCCCTGTTCCTTGCCCTCTTCGACGATCCCGGCGAGCTGCTCGCGCAGCCAGTCGATCGTCTCGTCGACCGGAGCGCGCAGCGCGTCGCTCGCGATCACATCCGGGTCCATGGTGAGCCGGCCGATCGGGCAGCCGCGCAGCACCTCGCGCTCGCGCCGCAGATACGCCTCGATGCGGGCGTACGCGGAGCCGGCGCCGCCGAACGACTTCGCGGCCGTGGCCCGCATCTCCTGAGCCGTCCGCTCGATCGCGGCGAGCGCGAGGTCCTGCTTCCCTCCGAAGTGGTGGTACATGCTGCCCTGCCCGGCGTCGGCGCGCTGCTGGATCGCCTTGGGGCTCGTGCCCACGTACCCCCGCTCCCACAGGAGCTCGCGGGTGGACTCGATCAACCGGTCCGAAGTGCTCATGAAGCAACTGTACATACTAGTAGGTACAGAAGTCGAGAGCGAGGAGAGTAGACGGCGGCAGGCCCAGTACTCCCGTGGTGGTACGCGCGCTGCCGCTGGCTGTACGACGACTTCGACCCCCCTTCGGAGCGAGTCTCGAGTCATCGAGAAAACGTGAGCACACGTTCCGAGGAGATGACTCTCATGCAGACCCTGGCGAACTGGGACGGCGGGCCCGGCCCGTGGATCCTGTTCTTCCCGCTCATCTGGGCGGCCGTCGTCATCGGCGTCGTCACGCTGCTGCGCCGCACGGTGTGGCGCGGACGCCGTCGTGGCGGCCCCTGGCGGCCCGCAGCCGACGAGAACTCGCCCATCACCGTGCTCGGCCGGCGCTTCGCCGCGGGCGAGATCGACGAGGACGAGTACTGGCGCCGCAGCTCCGTCCTGAACGAGGAGTTCGGCCGCGCCAAGGGCGGTGCGGAATGACGACCGCCACCCTCACCCGGACCGCGGCCCGAGTCGTCGACGCCGTGAAGGTCTACGGCAGCGGCGACACCGCGGTCCGGGCCCTGGACGGCGTGAGCGTCGGCTTCGGGGCCGGGAGGTTCACCGCGATCATGGGGCCTTCCGGCTCCGGCAAGTCCACGCTCATGCACTGCGCGGCGGGCCTCGACACCCTCAGCGCCGGCTCCGCCTTCATCGGCGACACCGATCTGAGCGACCTCGACGACCGCCGTCTGACCCTGCTGCGCCGCGACCGCATCGGCTTCGTGTTCCAGGCCTTCAACCTGGTGCCGACGCTGACGGTCGCGGAGAACATCACCCTGCCGATGGACCTCGCGGGCGCGAAGGACGACGCCGCCTCCAGGGAGTGGATCGACGCCCTGGTCGACGTCGTCGGCCTGCGGGACCGCCTGCACCACCGCCCGTCCGAACTCTCCGGCGGACAGCAGCAGCGCGTCGCCGTGGCCCGGGCCTTCGCGGGCCGCCCCGACGTCGTCTTCGCCGACGAGCCGACCGGCAACCTCGACTCGCGCTCCGGCGAGGAGGTGCTCGGGCTCCTCGGCCGCGCCGTGCGGCAGATGGACCGTACGGTCGTCATGGTCACCCACGACCCGGTGGCCGCCGCCCACGCCGACGAGGTCGTCTTCCTCGCCGACGGCCGCCTGGTCGACCGGATGCAGGACCCGACCCCGGACAAGGTCCTCGACCGCATGAAGGCCTTCGACGCGGCCGGCGGCCCACGACCTGCGGGAGAGGCCCCGGCATGAGCTCGATGAGCACCTCCGCGCGTCTGAGCCTGTCGTCCCTGCGCGCCCACAAGCGGCGCTTCGCCGGCACCTTCCTGGCCGTCCTGCTCGGCGTCGCGTTCCTCGCCGGCACACTCGTCATGGGCGACACCCTGCGCGCCAGCTTCGACACCATGTTCGGCAACGCGTCGAGCGGCACCGACGCCGTCGTCCGCAGCACGAACGTGATCACGACCGCCGGTGAGAGCCAGGGCTCCCGGCAGCCGGTCGCCGCGTCGCTCGCGAAGGAGCTCGCGGACACCCCGGGCGTCGCCGCCGCCGTGCCCGGCATCCAGGGCGCGGGCCAGCTCGTCGGCAGCGACGGCAAGGCGATCGGCGGCCAGGGCCCGCCCACCCTTGCGGGCAACTGGATCACCGACCCCGAACTCAACCCGTACCGCCTGGCCGAAGGACACATCCCTTCGAAGACCGGCGAGGTGGTCGTCAACCGTGGAGCCGCCGAGAAGGGCGGCCTCAAGATCGGCGACACCACGACCCTGCGCACCCCCGACCCCGTCAGGGTGACGATCGTCGGCCTCGCCACGTTCGGCGGCGAGGACGGCATGGCCCAGGTGACGTACACCGGCATGACGCAGGCCGACGCGGAGAAGTACCTCACGCCGAGGCCCGGCGAGGCCGCGTCCATCCAGGTGCGGGCCGCTCCCGGCACCAGCCAGCGGGAACTTGTCGACGAGCTGACTCCCGTACTGCCCAAGGGAGTCGAGGCCATCACCGGTGAGGCGTCGGCGCAGGAGAACACGGACATGATCTCCGGCCAGTTCCTTTCTCTCTTCACCACCTTCCTCCTCGTGTTCTCCGGCATCGCCCTGCTCGTGGCGACCTTCTCGATCCACAACACGTTCGCGATCGTCGTCGCCCAGCGCACCCGGGAGAACGCGCTCCTGCGTGCCCTCGGTGCCTCCCGCCGCCAGGTCACCGCCACCACGCTCGTCGAGGCGAGCGCCGTCGCCGTCCTCGCGTCGGTCGCCGGTCTCGCCGGCGGCATCGGCATCGCGGCCGGACTCCAGGCGCTGTTCCCCGCGATCGGCTTCCCGTTCCCCGACGGCGCTCTCGTGATCAGCGGCCTGTCCATGCTGCTCCCGCTCGCCGTCGGCATCCTCGTCTGCCTCGGCTCCGCTCTCCTGCCCGCCGTGCGGGCCGGACGCACCGCACCCCTGGCGGCCCTGCGCGAGACGGCGGTCGACCGGTCGGGGGCCTCGCGCCGCCGAGCCGTCTTCGGCACCGCACTGGGTGTCGCGGCGGTCGCCGTCACCCTGATCGGTGTCCTCGCGTCGCCGTCCGTCTGGCTCGCCGGCCTCGGCAGCGTGCTGATCCTCGTCGCGTTCGTGGTGCTCGGACCCGTCGCCTCGTCACGCGCCGTACGCGTCCTCGGCAGCCCCCTCGACACGTTGCGCGGCGTCACCGGCGGCCTCGCCCGGCGCAACGCGCTGCGCAGCCCCAAGCGCACCGCCGCCACCGCGAGCGCCCTGATGATCGGCGTCGCCGTCGTCTCCCTGTTCACTGTCTTCGGCGCCTCGCTGAAGGCGACCATGGATCAGACGGTGTCCCGCTCCTTCGCCGGCGACATCGCCGTGTCCGCGCCGTCGTTCGGCGCGGGCGGCAGCGGCCTCAGCCCGAAGCTCGCCCCGGCCATCGCCGAGCAGCCGCAGGTCGCGACGGCCGTCGGCCTGGGCAAGGGCGTCGCGGACGTCGACGGCGAGGGCCGCGCCCTCACCGTCACCGACCCGGCAGCGCTCGCCAGGTCCTTCGACCTGGGCACCGTCCGCGGCTCGCTGAACGACCTCGGCACGGACGGCATCGCGATCACCCGCAAGGAGGCCGACAGACAGCACCTGGAACCGGGCAGCTCCGCCCGACTGGCCTTCACCGACGGCAAGCAGCAGACCTTCACCGTCCGCGCGGTCTACGGCCGGTCGGAGCTCGCGGGGGACTACGTCATCACGCGTGAGGCCTGGGCCCCGCACCGCGCGCAGGACTCCGACACCCTGATCGCCGTCACGTTCAAGGACGGCGTGAGCACGGCCGACGGCAAGGCCGCCGTCGCCAAGGTCGCGGCGGCGTACGGGAATCCGGAGGTGCAGACCCGCGACGAGTACGCGCAGTCGTCCGCCGGCGGCATCGACATGATGCTGACCCTGGTCTACGCGCTGCTGGCCCTCGCCGTGCTGATCGCACTGCTCGGCATCGCCAACACGCTCACCCTGGCCGTCCACGAACGCACCCGTGAACTCGGCCTGTTGAGGGCCGTCGGCCAGACCCGCGCCCAGCTGCGGGCCATGGTCCGGTGGGAGTCCGTCCTGGTCGCGGCGTTCGGCACCGCGGGTGGCCTGGTGCTCGGCGGCTTCCTCGGCTGGGTCCTGGTCGAGGCGTCGGACGGCGCGAGCGACAGCGCGTTCGCGTTCGCCCTGCCCCCGCTCCAGCTCGTCGTCGTGGCCCTGGTGGGCCTCGCCGCCGGAGCGCTCGCGGGCCTGCGTCCGGCCCGCCGCGCCGCACGCCTCGACGTGCTGCGGGCCATCGCCACCGAGTGACGTGGTCCGTGCCGTGAGGAGTGACGTGGCCCGTGCCGTACGAGGGGGTGGTCACCGCCCGGTCAGCCGACAACGGCCGACCGGGCGGGAGCATGTCGGACCGCGCGGCGGTCCGCCTGGGCGTCCAGCTCGGGGAAGGCCTCCGCCACCCGGTACTCGGGTTTCGGCGGCAGTGGCAGCGCCGCCGGCGGCGCGGGGAGCGTGAACCACACGACCTTGCCGTCCTCGCCCTGCGGCCGCGCGCCCCAGCTCTCGCTGACCGCGGCGACCAGGGCGAGGCCCCGGCCGCAGGTCGCGAGCGGGTCGGCGTCGCACAGCTGCGGCAGGTGCGGGTCGTGGTCGTGCACCGACACGGTGAGGCGGTCGCGCAGCAGCTCGATCTCGACGGTGCACATCTTGTCGGGACCGGCGTGCCGATGGACGTTGGTGAGCAACTCGGTCACGCCGAGCATCGCCTCGTCGATCAGAGGGTCCAGATGCCAGTAGCGCAACTGCGCCGATACGATTCTGCGGACCTGGCGGATCCGCGACGGCAGGGCTTGGAGCTCCACCGTGCAGTGCTTGCTTGGGTGGCTGATCACGGCTGCGACTCCCCGAATTGAAGGTCCGGAAGAAGGCGGAGTACCGAGCCAGCAGAGGGTCGCGTTGTCAGCCGAGGCCCGCCTGCTGCGTGTCCGGCGGGCTGGTTCGCAGCGCGTTATCGCCGGTAAACCCTGAGTAGTGATGTGTGACCAGAGTGACTCAGGGGGTGCGAGCCTGCAACTCGCGCGCGCAGTCCCCCAGTCCGCCGCCGACTACGTCAGCCGGCCGCGCGCCCTGCGCACCGCGTCGAGGAACCGACGCGTCGTGGGCGGCCCGCTCTCGCCGACGAGGCGGGGCACCGCGTCGCCGGGTTCATGATCGGCGCCGAGTTTCAGCAGGTAGCGCCTGCCGCCGACATCGGCGAGCGCCCGGTCGCCGGGCGCGAACCAGGCCTTGCCGGCGCGGACTTCCTGGAGCGGAGCGCTGTCGATCTCGCTGCCGTAACTCGTGAGCAGTTCGAGACGGCCGCCCTTGATGCGGACCTCGCCTGCCCGGGTGAGCGAGCGAAGCAGTCGCCCTATGCGCACACCCGTCGCCGTGAACTCCGGCTCCGCCATGTCGTCCGCCCCCTTGGTGTGAGCTCTCACCGGCCCCGCGGTGCAGTCTGCCCCCACGAAGGCGTCCGCACCAGTGCGTGGGGGAGTGCGCTCGGCAGGGGAAGGGCCGACTCACGCCTTTGTTCCTCCGCACGCCTGTTCCTGCCTTGGGGCAGGTGTTCCTTTGAGTTGCTCAAAGGGGTGTTTATGCAGGTGAGAAGCGTGCGGAAGGTGTTTATGATCGGGGCGTCCGACCGGTCGTGAAGACGACGGCCGGGTGTGGACGGCGTCGGACCGGCGCTCGGAACGACGCTAAGGAGCCATGCGGTGAGCACCCCTCGGCAGGACCCGTCAGCCGTGATCCCCCAAGGGGCGGAACCGTCGCCCACGCTGGACGTGGACCACACGGACGCCGCGTACCGAAGCTGGCTCAAAGAAGCCGTACGAAAGGTCCAGGCGGACGCCAACCGGTCGGCCGACACCCACCTCCTGCGTTTCCCGCTCCCCGAGGAGTGGGGCATCGACCTCTATCTGAAGGACGAGTCGACGCACATCACCGGCAGCCTGAAGCACCGGCTCGCCCGCTCGCTGTTCCTCTACGGACTGTGCAACGGGTGGATCCGGCCGGGCCGCCCCGTCATCGAGGCGTCCAGCGGTTCGACCGCCGTCTCCGAGGCCTACTTCGCGAAGCTCATCGGGGTGCCGTTCATCGCCGTGATGCCCCGCACCACCAGCCCCGAGAAGATCCGCCTGATCGAATTCCACGGCGGCCGGTGCCACTTCGTCGACGACTCGCGCACGATGTACGAGCAGTCTGCGGCCCTCGCGGTCGACACCGGCGGCCACTACATGGACCAGTTCACGTACGCGGAGCGGGCCACGGACTGGCGCGGCAACAACAACATCGCGGAGTCGATCTACCGGCAGCTGGAGCTGGAGCGCTACCCGGAGCCCACCTGGATCGTCGCCACCGCCGGCACCGGAGGCACCTCCGCGACCATCGCCCGGTACGTCCACTACATGCAGCACGACACCCGCATCTGCGTCGCCGACCCCGAGAACTCCTGCTTCTTCGAGGGCTGGACGACCGGGGATCCGGACGTCACCTGCGACTGCGGCTCCCGCATCGAGGGAATCGGCAGACCCCGCATGGAGCCGAGCTTCGTGCCCGGCGCGATCGACCGCATGATGAAGGTGCCGGACGCGGCGAGCGTCGCTGCCGTGCGCGCCCTGGAGGGCGCCATCGGCCGCAAGGCGGGCGGCTCGACCGGTACGGGGTTGTGGAGCGCACTGAAGATCGTCGCCGAGATGGTGGCCGAGGGCAGGACCGGCAGCGTCGTCACCCTGCTGTGCGACCCGGGGGACCGCTATCTCGACAAGTACTACAGCGACCAGTGGCTGGCCCACCAGGGCATGGACATCGCGCCGTACACGCGGACCATCGAGACGCTGCTCGCCACGGGCGTCTGGCCGAGCGCCGACTGAGGCCCGGGGTCTGCCTCAACTCGCCTTGGAATCACGGGAGTTCGCGGCGATCCTGCGGTCGAGCGCGGCCACCGCGTCACGGAACGCCCGGCCGAGTCCGGCCCGGCCGAGCCGCAGAGCCACCCGGAAAGCGGCGGCGCCGTCCGCGGCGAACGTCCACTGCACCCGCGTCCCGCCGACACCCGACGGCGTGAGCCGCCACTCCTCGACCAGGGCACGTATCCCCGGCGCGTTGGTCTCGTCCACCCGGTACGCGTACACCGTGTCGGGCTCGGCGGCGAGGATGGACTCCCGCATGCGCGTACCGCCCCTGAGCCGCACCTCGCGCCCCGCGCCGCCGTCCGTCGGGCGGGCGAGCGTCACGGCGGAGAACCACTCGGGCCAGCCCGTCACGTCTTCGCAGAGCGCCCGGAACACCGCCTGCGGAGGTGCGGACACCTCACGGGCGAAGACCAGGCGCAGCGGCGCGGACTCGGTGAACTCGAGCCCCACGGGCTTCAGTCGGCGTGCCATGGACGTTCAGCCCCCAAGCGGAATCGGGCGGTTGACCGGGCAAGAGGTCACCATAGCTGGCGAACCGTCAGATGTCTGTACCTGTTCCGGGCTCGCCCGCGATGACGAGCCGCAGCTCCTCCGAGATCTCCGCGCGCGCGTCCGCGGGCAGCCCCGCGTCCGTCACGAGTGTGTCCACCTGGTCGAGCGAGGCGAACGAACTCAGGCCCACCGTCCCCCACTTGGTGTGGTCGGCGACCACGACGACCCGGCGCGCGGACTGCACGAGGCGCCGGTTCGTCTCCGCCTCAGCCAGGTTCGGCGTCGACAGGCCGGCCTCCAGCGATATGCCGTGCACACCGAGGAACAGCACGTCGAAGTGGAGCGCCGCGATGGCCTGGTCCGCGACCGGCCCCACCAGAGAATCGGAAGGCGTTCGCACGCCGCCGGTGAGAACCACGGTCGCCGCGCCCTGCCGCTGTCCCGACGAGCGCTGCGCACCGTGGAACACGTCCGCCACGCGCACCGAGTTGGTCACCACGGTCAGGTCCGGCACGTCAAGGAGGTGGTGGGCCAGCGCATACGTCGTGGTGCCGCCGGACAGCGCGATGGCCGTGCCCGGAGCCGCCAGGGCCGCGGCGGTCCGCGCGATGTCCTCCTTGGCGCTGAGCTCCAGACCCGACTTCGCCTCGAAGCCCGGCTCGTGCGTGCTTGCCTCCTCCACGGGGACCGCGCCGCCGTGCACCTTCTCCAGGACGCCCTGCCGGGCGAGCGCGTCGAGATCACGGCGGACCGTCATGTCGGAGACGCCCAGCTTGCGAGTGAGCTCGTTGACCCTGACGCCGCCACGGCGCCTGACCTCGTCGAGGATCAAGGCCCGGCGCTGCTCCGCGAGGAGGTTCTGATTCTCGCTCACGTCCTGTCGGATCCCTTCGCCTCGTCACAGCCGTCCACGGTCGCCACATCCTCGCACGCCCCACAGACAGAGGGACCACTGCCCGCTCGCGCGGGCAGTGTGGCGCGCGGTGGCACGGATGGGGGAGATTCGGTGACGAGGGATGCGTAGCGCGGGCGTGAGCGGGGATTCTGATTCCGGCACCACACGCGCACGTCAAACGGGGGATGCTGAACGGTGGAGCGTGACACGGCGGACGAGACCGCCCTCGAACTTCTGGTCCACGGCGTAGGGGGCACCACCCCCGAGGCGATGCTGGGCGACCCGCGCACGGTCCGGGTCTCCGGCGACGACACGGCCGCGGTCTACCGCCGCGCCGACGACGCCGACGCGGAGCAACGCCCCGACGACTACCGGGGCAAGCCCGTCCCCGAGGCGTACGTCTGGTGCAACCTCACGTCCGGCAACGGCTCGCGCGCCTTATGGCTGCTGCTCCTGCCGTTCATGGTGGTCAACCTCGCCCACTGGATGCGCCCCAACGCCCACCGCCGCACGCGGACCGTTCGCGCCTACGGACTCCTGGTGCGCCTCGTCGGCCTCAGCCTCACCGTCCTCCTGGTCGCCGCCGCCTGCGAGGTGGCGCTCGACCTGGTGGCCTGGCAGTGCGCGGGCACGCCCGCGTGCGCCGAGGGGCGCTCCTGGCTCGGCTTCCTGTCGGTCGACGCGCACGGACACGGCGGCTGGTGGAGCCAGCCCGGCCGCCGCCTCGCCCTCGCCGCCCTCGTCCCTGCCGCCCTCACCGGACTCCTCTGGTACCTCTCCCAGCGCACCTGGGGCGCATACGAGTCCCAGCAGCCGCTGCCCCACCAGCCCGACCCGGAGGAGGAGGCCCCGACCAACGCGCTCGGCCGGCCGGGGTTCTGGTACGGCCGCCGTCTTGTCGCCCGGCTGCGTGCCGCGCACACCGCCGCGGGCCTGCTCACGGTGGCGGCCGCCGTCGGCACCTCGGCAGCCCGCTTCGACCGCGGGAGCGGCGGCCCCGTCCTCCTCGACGTGCTCGGCCGGATCCTCGACGGCGCGCTCGTCGTGGGCGCCGCCGTCGTCGTCTGGGTGGTGTGCCGCAGGGGCCGCAGCGAGAACACGGTCGACCACACCCTCGACCGGACCCTCGTCCGCCTCCTGCCCGCGGCCGCCCTCGCCCTCCTGGTGCTCACGTTCCTGTACGCCGGCTGGGCGCGCCCCGAGTGGCGCTCGCACGGGCGCCTGCCCGGAGACGCGACGTTCGGCGGGATCGTCCTCGTCCAGGGCGCCGTGATCGTGGTGCTCGCCGTTGTCGCCCACGCCATCCACCGCCGTACCCGCGACTCCCGCACGGCCCTGCGCGGTCTCGGCGGACCCGCGACCGCGATGCTCGCCTGCGCCCTGGGCGGTGTGATGTCCGGGGGAGTGTCCCAGCGCGTCGCCGACTGGCTGGACGGCTCCGGCACGCCGGGCGCCGGCGGCACCATCGAGGGGCCGCCCGTCCTGCTGTCCTGGCAGGCCTCCGTGATCCCGCCGCTGCTGATCGTCGTCGCCGTGGTGTGCGCCGTCCTCGCCCAGCGCACCATGCGGCTCAAGCGCCGCGAGACGGCCGCTGTCGCGACCGACTACCCGGGGGAGCCCGAGGACGCCGCCCGCACCAGCCGCATCGCGGGCACGCGCGCGCGTGCCGCCCTCACCGACCAGGCGCCCATGATCATCGGCGTGGTCTCCACGGTCACTCTCCTCCTCGGCGCGGGAGCCCTCACCGGCGCGTGGGCGACCCACCAGGTCCCCGGCCGGGCGGCACAGGGCACGTACGACATCGTGGAAGGCGCCGCGCAGACCGCACAGGCGATGGGCTCCTGGCTCATCGGCCTCGGCTTCATCCTCTTCGTCACCTGGGGAAGGCGCGCCTACCGCGACGCGTCGGCCCGCCGCACGATCGGCATCCTGTGGGACGTCGGCACGTTCTGGCCGCGCGCCGCGCACCCCTTCGCGCCGCCCTGCTACGCGGAGCGCGCCGTGCCCGACCTGACCTGGCGCATGGCCACCTGGACCCGCACCACGGGCGGCCGCCTCGTCCTGTCGGGGCACTCCCAGGGCAGCGTCCTCGCCGCCGCGGCCGCCTGGCAGCTGCACCCCACGGTCCGCCGACGCGTCGCCCTGCTCACCTACGGCTCGCCTCTCGAGCGGCTCTACGGGCGCTGGTTCCCGGCCCACTTCGGCCCCGCCGCGCTCGGCGCCCTGCACCGTCAGGTCGACTGCTGGCGCAACCTGCACCGCACCACCGACCCGATCGGCGGCCCCGTCCGGCTGCCCGGCGAGGACGGCCCCCAGGTCGACCACCCGGCGCTGAAGGACCCCCTCGCCTACGGCCGAACCGAGCAACACCCGCTGCCCGCACCGATCCTGGGCCACTCCGACTACCAGGCCGATCCCGTCTTCGCCGAGGAACGGGCCCGCCTCCTCGCCAGGCTGCGCCCGGAAGTACCGGGGCCACGCCCGGACGGCGAGCCCGCCGCGCCTCAGGGCAGCTCGGGCAGGTCGTCCTCGTAGAGCAGGGTCAGGTCGTCCGTGCTCGGCTCGGCGAGCTGGGCGACCCGGCCCGCGTGGCGCTCGACCATCGACTCGAAGGTCTGCCGCGCGGTGCGGCCGTTGCCGAAGGCCGGTCCCTTCGGGAGCGCCGTGAAGTGCTTCAGGAGGGCTTCGGACGCGCCCTCGCCGAGCCGGTACTCGTGCTCGTCGGCCTGCTGCTCCACGATCCTCAGCAGCTCTTCGGGCGCGTAGTCGGAGAATGTGATGGTCCGTGAGAAACGGGACGCCACACCGGGGTTGACCGAGAGGAAGCGCTCCATCTCCGCGGTGTAGCCAGCGACGATCACCACGACGGAGTCGCGCTGGTCCTCCATCAGCTTCACCAGCGTGTCGATCGCCTCACGCCCGAAGTCACGGCCGGAGTCCTCGGGGGACAGGGCGTAGGCCTCGTCGATGAACAGCACGCCGCCGGTGGCCCGCTGAAAGGCCTCCTGCGTGCGGATGGCGGTCGAACCGATGTGCTCGCCGACCAGGTCGACCCGGGACACCTCGACGAGATGGCCCTTCTCCAGGACACCGAGCGAGGCGAGGATCTCCCCGTACAGGCGAGCCACGGTCGTCTTGCCGGTGCCGGGGGAGCCCGTGAACACCAGGTGCCGCCTGACGGAAGCCGCCTTGAGGCCCGCCTGCTGCCGGCGCCGGCCCACCTCGATCATGTCCGTCAGGGCGCGCACCTCGCGCTTGACGCTCTCCAGGCCCACCAGGGTGTCGAGTTCACCGAGGACGTCGGTCGGCGTACGCGTCCTGTCCGGCGCCTCTGTCTCGGGTGCCGCCGCACGCTGGTCGGGCAGGGAGCTGAGCAGACCCACGGTCTGCGTGGCCTTCTGGACGCCCGGCGCCGGAGCGGCCTGCCCCGCGGAGCGCACCCCGCCGCTCTCGTCGCTGGTGCAGTCCTCGACGACGGGACCGTCCTCGGCGAATTCGTAACCACCGCGCGAACACCGTTCCGTACGGCACTTCTTGAGCGTCGTGCGGCAGCCGTCGATGATGTGGAAGCCGTAGCCCTCGCTGCCGGTCACCCGGCAGCCGTGGAAGCTGCCCCGGCCCCCGGCCGACACGTAGAAGCCGGCCTCGGCGGGGGAGGTGACCGTGCAGCGCTCGATCGTCGGATCGGCGCCCTTGGTGACGATCACGCCGGTCTGGACGGCGTCCACCGTGCAGTTGGCGAGGGTGCCGCCACTCCCGTGATCACGGAACCAGGCACCCGTCGCGGTCTCCCGGATCCGGCAGTCGTCCAGCTGGGCCGTGGCGCCGTCGCTCACCGACACGGCCGTGTTGCGGACTTGGGAGAGATCGCTGTCGACGACGTCCACGCGGGAGCCGCGGTCGAGGACGAACAGGGCGTCCGGCACGTCGTGCACCCGGCACGCGTCGAGCACGGCGGTCGCGCCGTCGCTCACCCACACCGCCGGATAGTCGCCCGTACTGTCGTGGATCTCGCACTGATTGGCGTCCACGCGCGTGCCCGGGTCCCACACGGACAGGCCGTTGCGCCCGAACCGGCGCACCGTCGAGCGGGTCAGCGTCAGAACCGATCGCGAGCGCAGGTCGATCGCGTTCTCCGGGATCTCGTGGATACGGCAGTCGGAGAGGGTGAGCACCGCGTCCGTGTCGAGCGTGACACCGTCCGCCGTGGTGCGGTGCACATCGCAGTCCGTGAGGTGCGCCGTGGCGCGCCCGGTGATCTGCACGCCGGTGCCCTTGACCTCGTACACCTCGCAGCCGACGGCCTCCAGGCCGCTGTGCTCGCCGGTGACGGACAGTCCGGAACCCGACGCGTGATGCACCCGGCAGCGCTCCAGGCGGGGGTGCGCGCCGCCGCGTACGGCGACTCCGGCCTGGCCCGCCGAGACGACCTCGCACTCCTCGAAGACACCGCCCCCGCCGTCGAGCACGGCGATGCCGATGCCTCCGGGGTTGTCGACGGTGCAGCGCCGCACGGTGGGCCGCGCGCCGCCCCGCACCTCTATGCCGGCCGCCGAGCGCGTGACGATCCGCAGATCGCAGAGCTCCGGAGCGCCTTCCTCCACCAGGAGTGCCGGGGCGGCCGAGTCCTGCCCCTCGACATGCAGGTCGATGACGGTCGCGGACGCGCGCACCGTGAGCGGCACCCCGTCGACCGGGGCGATCCGCACGGACCCGGGCGAGCCCTCCGGGCCGCGCAGCGTCACCGCGCGCTCCACGACGAGGTTCTCCCTGTACGTGCCCGACGCCACGGTCAGCACGTCGCCGTCACCCGCGGCCTCCAGTGCCGCGGCGAGCGATCCGTACTCCCCAGTGCGGCGCCGCCACCGCGACGTGCCGGTGTGCGTCACCTGGACCGTGCCCTGTGCCATGGCTTTGTACTGCCCCCACCTCGTCGTACGCGGGTCCTCGCTGCGATCCCCGCGGCGAAGGTGGGTCCACCGTAGCGTGCGCGAAGGACGGGAGTTGACCGGAGCGGAAGGCCGCTCAGCTGCCGGTCCCTGTCCTGCCCCAGTCCGGGCCCGCCTTGTCCCAGGCGCGGTCCCAACGGTCGTACCGGAGGCGCACCATGCGCCACACGACCAGGCGCCGGACACCCTCGACGAGCCCCGCCACGCCCGCCGCGGTCCCGAATCCGGCCAGCACGGCGTGTGTTGTCGCCGTCGCGTTGTCCAGCGGGCGGGCGGCGACCTGACCCGTGGCATCGACCCACAGCGTGAACCGGTCGCCCGGATGCGGGGTCTTGAGGCTCGACAGGACGCGGCCGGTGTGCTTGACGCCGTCAGGTCCCTTCCAGTCGGCGACGACCCTGCTGTGCGCGTCTCTCGCCGTGGACGTCTCGGGGTCGGGGTCCAGCGGCGGCTGGGGCAGCTTCCGTACGACCGTCGCCGGTACTTCCCGGCGGTCCTTGCGCTGCTCCTGCACGGACTGCATCAGGGCGCCCTGCGCGAGGGACCCCGTCGCGACGCCGACGAGCGGTGCGACCACGATGATCAGCAGCAGCGCCACCAGCGCGACCCAGGCCTCGGCGAGGTCGGTCGCGCGGCGCAGCGGATTGTGCCGCCAGCGCCAGAGTCCGGCGATTGCCCGCACAGCCAGCACCCCCTTCCGCCTCCGTCTTAACCGTGAACGGCACTGCTCACGCGCAGGTGCGGCGAAGAGAGAGCGAAATCACCCCACTCCACGAAGCTCTCCGCCTGTCCCCGTCTTTGTCTCTCCATTGTGCTCCAACGACCGTGTTCCGGCGCGGGGTTCCCCTCGCGGCCACGCGTCAGCCCAGGATCGTGATCGAGTCACCGATCCGGACCGTCCCGGTCGTCTCCGGGACCAGGTTCGTCCCGAAGCACAGCTGGTCACCGAAGCGGCGGTGGCGTGCGAGCGTCCGCAGCGGCTCCTTGCCACGCTCCGAAGTCGACTGGTTCGTGGTGGTCACCACGCAGCGGCCGCTCTTCTTGGTGATACGGAACGTGACGTCGCCGATCGAGATGCGTGACCAGTCGTCCTCCGCCCAGGGCGCGGTGCCGTCCACCACGACGTTCGGCCGGAAGCGGTTCATGGGCAGCGGGCCCTCGTCCGCGTGATCGCCCTGTGCGATGAGGGAGTTGAGGGCGTCCAAGGAGGACAGGGTGGTGAGCAGCAACGGATACCCGTCGGCGAAGCTGACCGTCTCGCCGGGCTTCGCGTACTCGGGGTCGATGGGGCGCCGCGTCGCCGGGTCGTCGAGGTGGACGAGCCGTACGTCGGCCTCGAGGTGAGCGCTCCACCAGGCGTGCGCCGCGCCGTCGGCCGGAACTGCCTCGACCTTGTCCCCGAAGATGTTCACCGTGGTCGTCCCGGCGGGCCGGGGCACCTGCACGGTCAGCGGAGCGCGGCCGGGCGCAGACATGCGCAGAGCGTCGCCGTCCGGGGTCTCGGCCGAAGTGAGCGCGAGACGCGGGTGCTGGCGCTGGGTGACGACCTTGCCCGAGGCGTCGATGAGCACCCACCGGCGGTCTCCTGCAAGACCCCACGGTTCCACGGCCGCCTCGCGCGGCGCGTGCCCCCGAACCGACTTCAGTGGGTGTATGTGAATCGAATGGAGCGAGGCATGCGACATGGGGCCATCCTGCCAGCCGGCACGGACAGCCCCATGTCCGGAAGGTCAGTAACCGCGGTACTGCTGACGGTTGTACGGATCCTCGTAGGGCGCGGCGGGGCGGGGTGCCGCGGGGCGCATGGCCTCGTAGCCGGTGCCGGGCGCGGGGCGCTGCTGCTGTTGTTGCGGCTGCTGCATGCCGGCGTAGCCGCGGGGCCCGGAGGCCTGTTGCGGGATGTACGGCGCCGGCGCGTGCTGGAGCGGCGCCTGCTGCGGGGTCCCGTAACCGTACTGCGGCATGGGAGCGGAGGGCGCGGCCGGCAGCGCGGGAAGCGCGGACGGGAGCGCGGGCAGATGACTGCCGGTGTCGTACATGGCAGGAACCCGGATCGGGGCGATCTGGGGTGTGCCCCGCTCTGCGACGAGGGAGTCGTAGATCGGAGTGTCCGGGAAGGACGGCGCGGAGTAGTAACCGCCGCCATAGGTGGAGCGGGGGGAGGTCATGGCACATAAGTTAAGCCCACGATGTGCTGGTTGGGGAGACCGATAAGAGGGTTGTTTTGCGTGTCGGCAGTGACTGGAGATCCCCAATGCGAGCGAACTTGGCAAAATCGGTCGTCGTTCAGCGTTCGGATCGTGTAAAGGCGAGTTCCGAAGGGTTACCGGCGGTTGGCCAGTGATCATCGAACGCCTGCCTCTGTGCCGCTTTCGGTCGCGGGGAATAGGTTGACCAGGAAGCCGGAGATCTCTGTTGGGGGCGGACATGCCAATGTCTAAAGGTTCGAATGTCGTCGTGGCGGCGCCGGCCGTGCGGATCGAATTGGGGTGGCGTTCAGGTGCGGGGGTGCCCGACGCGGACGCCTCCGCGCTGTTGCTCGTCTCCGGAAAGGTCCGCTCGGACGCGGACTTCGTCTTTTACAACCAGCCGGCACACGCCTCGGGGGCGGTCCGTCACGAGGGCAAGCGGAGCGCGGACGGCCAGGTGACCGACACGATCTCGGTCGACCTCGCGCGCGTGGAGCCCGCGATCGAGAACGTGGTGCTCGCCGCGTCGTCGGACGGCGGCACGTTCGGGCAGGTCCCCGGGTTGTACATCAGAGTCCTCGATGCGGCGAACGGCGCCGAGATCGCGCGCTACGACAGCGCCGACGCGAGCGTGGAGACCGCCTTCGTCCTCGGCGAGCTCTACCGGCGCCAGGGCGCCTGGAAGTTCCGCGCCGTCGGCCAGGGATACGGCAGCGGCCTGGCGGGCCTGGCCACCGACTACGGGATCACGGTCGACGAACCCCAGACACCCGCGCCCGCACCGACGCCCGCGCCCGCGGTCACGCCCGCCCCCGCAGCGCCCGTCGCGGCCCCGGTCACCGCGCCGCCGCCTCCGCCTCAGCCGCCGACCGCACCCCCGCAGCAGCCCGTCCGCCTCACGAAGGTGACGCTCACCAAGGCGGCGCCGTCCGTCTCCCTTGCCAAGCAGGGCGGCACGTCGGGCTCGATGCGCGTGAACCTCAACTGGGAGGTGCGCAAGCAGTTCAAGGGGTGGGGCAGCAAGCTGGGCCGCGCCGTCGCGCAGCACGCGGACCTCGACCTGGACCTGTGCGCCCTCTATGAACTCACCGACGGGCGCAAGGGCGTTGTCCAGGCCCTGGGCAACGCGTTCGGCGCCCTGAACCGGCCGCCGTACATCCACCTCGACGGCGACGATCGCACCGGCTCCGTCTCCAGCGGCGAGAACCTGACGATCAACCTCGACCACCTGAAGGACCTGCGGCGCATCCTCGTCTTCGTCACGATCTACGAAGGCGCCCGCAGTTTCGCGGACCTGCACGCGACCGTCACGCTCCAGCCCCAGTTCGGCGCGGCCGTCGACTTCTCCCTGGACGAGTGCACCGTGCCGTCGACGGTGTGCGCCCTCGCGCTCATCACGAACACGGGCGGCGACCTGACCGTGCAGCGCGAGGCCCGCTACCTCGTGCCCGAGCGCGGTGTGAGCCCGCAGCGCACCGTCGACCACGCCTACGGGTGGGGCATGAACTGGACGCCGGGCAGAAAGTAGCGCCGAGGTCGGCTACTGCCGCTCCGGCGCGGGGTCCGGCCTGGAATACGTACGTCCCTTCCAGGCCGCCCCCCGCCCTCTGTAGTGCTGCACCGCGGAGTCGACCGTCATGAGGAGGTACAGGAACGCGGTGCCCGGCAGCAGCGGCGCCAGCCACAGAGGCTGCGCGTAGTAGCGCAGCATCGGAACGTACGTCGCGGTCATGAGCAGCCAGGCGAGCCCGCCGAGCAGCGCGGTGAGCCCATGTCCCGTGGCGAGCCCGGCGACGAGCGCGACCGGCGGCGCCAGGTAGACGAGCGCAAGGCCGGCCACGGTCCCGGCGAGGAGCGGCGGGTTGTGGCGCAGCTGGGCATAGGCGCTGCGCGACACCATGCGCCACAGGTCGCCAAGCCGCGGGTACGGGCGGACGCTGTCGACGCGGTCGGCGAGGCCCAGCCAGATGTGGCCCCCGGCGTCCTTCACTGCCCGCGCGAGCGCGACGTCGTCGATGACGGCGTGCCGGATCGAGTCGGGGATCGCGGCGCGTTCGGCGGCCCCGGCGCTCAGGAGCACGCAGCCGCCGGCCGCTGCCGCGGTACGCGAGCCCTTCCGCGCGATCCGGCGGAACGGGTACAGCTGGGCGAAGAAGTACACGAAGGCCGGGACGACGAGCCGCTCCCACACGCTCTCCACGCGCAGCCGCGCCATCTGCGAGACGAGGTCGAAGCCGCCCGCGCGGGCCGCCGCCACCAGCTCCCGCAGGCTGTCCGGCTCGTGCGCGATGTCCGCGTCGGTCAGGAGCAGATATTCGGGCTCACGCGCGCGTGCCAGGCCGATCCCGTGGCGCACCGCCCACAGCTTGCCGGTCCAGCCCGCCGGCGGTTCGCCCGGTGAGCCGACCGTGAGGGGCAGCCCGCCGTGCCGCAGGGCCAGCTCCCTTGCCAGGGTTCCGGTGCCGTCCGTGCTGCCGTCGTCGATCAGGAAGACCTCGGCCCGCCCGGGATAGTCCTGCGCGAGGAGCGAGGGCAGGCTGTCCGGGAGGACCGCCGCCTCGTCGCGTGCGGGGACGACGACACACACCGAGGGCCACTTCGCCGGCTCCTTACGCGGGGGCAGACGCAGGTCCGTGCGCCAGAAGAAGCCCTGCCCGGCCAGCAGCCACACCCACGCGGCCAGCGATGCTGCGGAGATCCACACAACGGCGTCCATCCGCCGCAGTCTGCCCCACCGCCCGCTCGTTGTGAGAGCCATCGTCTATGGTTTCCGGGTGAAGATCGCGCTCATGGACTCGGGAATCGGACTCATCGCGGCCGCTGCCGCGGTACGGCGCCTGCGGCCCGACGCCGGGCTCGTTCTCTCCTCCGACCCCGACGGGATGCCCTGGGGGCCGCGTAGCCCGCAGGGCATCACCGAGCGGGCCCTGGCCGTCGCCGAGGCCGCAGCCGAGCACCGCCCCGACGCGCTCATCGTCGCGTGCAACACCGCCTCGGTCCACGCCCTGCCGGCGCTGCGGGCCCGTCTCGAACCCGGCATCCCCGTCATCGGCACGGTCCCCGCGATCAAGCCGGCCGCCGCCGGCACCGGACCCGTCGCCATCTGGGCCACTCCCGCCACCACCGGTAGCCCCTACCAGCGGGGGCTGATCCGGGAGTTCGCCGACGGGGTGGAGGTCACCGAGGTGCCCTGCCCGGGGCTCGCCGACGCCGTGCAGCACGCCGACGAGGGCGCCATCGACAGGACGATCGCTGCCGCCGCGGCGCTCACTCCGAGGGATGTAAGGGCCGTCGTCCTGGGCTGCACCCATTACGAACTCGTGGCGGAACGCATCCGCGCCGCGGTCCAGCAGCCCGGCATGCCGCCGCTCGCCCTGCACGGCAGCGCAGGGGCCGTCGCCGCGCAGGCGCTGCGCAGGATCGGCGCCGGGCCCGAGGCCGAGACCGGTGCGCAGGGCGCTCTCACCGTCCTCCTCAGCGGCCGCACCTCCGCGCTGCCGCCCGCCGCCCTCGCGTACGCGGAGGGCAGGCTGCTCCAGGCCATCGTCAGCCACGCACAGTGACGACGGGGCCCGCATTTCGGGCATGACCCAGGTGCACCAGGGCTTTGCGCAATCACTCTCCGCAGCCCAGTGCCTTCACTGCGGAACATGAGTAGTCTCGTTTTCATGAGGCACCACTCCGGTAGTGAGCGGCGCGCTTCCGTCGCCCCCGAGGTCTGGACAGGCCGCGCACGCAATCGCGTGCAGTGGCTGGCAGCGCTGGGCGGCGTCGCGTGCCTGGCGCTCGGCATCGAGATCGCCGTGGCTTCCCAGTGGACTTCCGGGATCGTCGCGCTGGTGATGTCGGTGGTGGGCTGCATCGCCGCGGGTCTCCTGATCCTGTTCGGCACCCTTGCCTTCGTCCATGTGGCCGTGAAGGTCGACAAGGACTACCTGGAAGTGCGGTGCGGCCACATAGGAGTCCCGCGCCGCCGCATCCTGCTCGCCCATGTCGTGGGAGCCGAGTTCGAACCCAGCGTCACACCGCGGCAGTGGGGCGGCTGGGGCTACCGCTGGCGTCCCGAGCAGGGAACGGCCGTCATCGTCCGGCGCGGCGAGGGCGTCGTTCTGATCATGGTCGACGGCAGGAAGTTCACGGTGACCGTGGACAACGCCGAGTCGGCGGTGCGCGCCATTCACGCCAGGCTCAAGCCGGCCTCGATGGGCCCGGCCGTCTGACGGCACCCGCACCCTTACACACGGCCGCCCCGGACACGCACCGGGGCGGCCGTCGTGCTGTCCGGGGGCTCGTCGCCCCAGGGCCGCGCCGTCGCCACCCCCGCGAGCAGTCCCGCTCCTGCGGTGACGGTCGTGAAGCTCAAGGCGTTGCCGAGCGTCGCCAGGCCGGCGAGAGCGGTCAGGGCCGCGCCCGCCGTCAGGACCACCGGCGTGGAGCGCGCCGACCGCCACAGGACGTACAGGAGCCAGCAGAACACCGCGGCAAGGAGGCAGACGCCCACGAGTCCCTGTTCGGCGGCCTGCTGGAGCGGGGCGGAGTGCGGCTTGCCGTCGGGCAGCAGCGTCTCGCCGACGGTGGGGCTGAGCTCTCCGAAGCGGCCCGGGCCGCTGCCGAGGCCGGGATCGGACTCGGCCAGGCGCAGCGCGTCCTGCCACAGAAGGATCCGGTGCTGCGTGAGCTGCCCCTCCAGGGAGGCGGTGAGTCCCGAGGGCAGTCCGCCCTTCAGCAGAGCCAGCCAGAGCCCGGCCACCAGCCCCGTCACGACGCCGAGACCGGCGAGGCCGAGGCCCCTGTGGTGCCGCATCATGACCGAGGCGAGGGAGCACAGCAGCACGCCCGTGCACGCCGCGACACCGGCGATCGATCCGACGGCGGCGGCCGCCGCGACGGTGCCGCCGGCCAGCAGGAACAGGGCCGCGCGCACGGGCAGGCGCCGCGCCGCCCAGGCCGCGCAGCAGGCCCCGCCGGTGGAGAGCGCGAGGAGCGCGGCCGTCGCGCCGGTGCGGCCGAGCGGAGAGCCCGTGTCGGGCGCGGGCACCGCGTGCGGGGATGCGAGCGCGAGCCCGAGTCCCGCGAGGGCCGCCGCACAGGGCGCCGCCATGGGCAGCAGCGCGCCGGAGATCCGGCCGCACGCGTAGCCCGCCGCGACAGCCAGCACCGCGAGCAGCACGCCCTCGGGCCTGCCCGCGCGGGCGGTCGCGGTGATCAGCGACCAGACGGCGCACGCCCCGAGCGCGACGATGCCCACCGCGTCGGCCACATTGCGCCGCTCGTACTCCGTCGACGGACCGGCCGCCGACGACATCCCCGTGGTCCCCACCACCCCGTCGCCCCCCGACTGTGACGGGCCCCGAGCGACATGGCCGGATCCGGCCGCTGCTCGAGGACTCGGGCACACCGTAACGGCTGTTGCACCGGTTTGTGCACGGGTTGCGCAGGAACGATGCTGCACGGAGTGGTCCGCGTGGCGGCCACGACCCCCGCGGACCGCCGTGTCGCCTGGCCGGTGACCCGCCGTACACTCCCCGAGTGACTGCCACCGCAACCTCCGTAGACGAGCCGGAACAGCTCGATCCGCAGTCGGCGCCCGCCTCGCGCCGGGCCCGCCTGCCGCGACGGATCGCTCCGGCCGCCGCCGCGGTGCTCTCCGGACTGCTGCTGTACGCCGGCTTCCCGCCCCGTGAACTGTGGTGGCTCGCGCCCCTGGCCCTCGGGCTCTTCGGAGCGTCCGTGTACGGGCGGCGGCTGCGCGCGGGGTTCGGCCTCGGCTTCCTCATGAGCCTCGGCTTCCTGCTGCCGCTCCTGTCGTGGACGGGCGTCGACGTCGGGCCGCTGCCATGGCTGGCCCTCGCCCTCGCCGAATCGCTGGTCATGGCTCTGGCCGGTCTCGGCATCGCCTATGTCTCGCGGCTGCCGCTGTGGCCGCTGTGGGCCGCGGGCGTGTGGATCGCGGACGAGGCGCTGCGGGCACGTTTCCCGTTCGGCGGCTTCCCTTGGGGCAAGGTCGCGTTCGGTCAGCCCAGTGGCTTGTTCCTGCCGCTCGCCTCGCTGGGCGGCACCCCGCTCCTGGGGTTCGCCGTCGTCCTGTGCGGCTTCGGCCTCACCGCTCTCGCGCTGCGCCTCAAGGACGTACGCGGTGTACGTGACCGGGGTGTGGCCGTTGCGGCCGTGTTCACCGTCGCGCCCGTGATCGCCGGAGCGGGCGCGGCCTCCCTCGTCTCCACCTCGGCACAGGACGGCACCGCGCGCGTGGCCGTCATCCAGGGCAACGTGCCGCGCATGGGCCTCGACTTCAACTCCCAGCGCCGGGCCGTGCTCGACTACCACGTACGGGAGACGATGAAGCTCGCCACGAAGATCAAGGCGGGCCAGGTCAAGAAGCCCGACCTCGTGCTGTGGCCGGAGAACTCCTCCGACATCGACCCCTACGTCAACGCCGACGCGTACGCCGAGATCGACAAGGCGGCCAAGGCCGTCGGCGCGCCCATCTCCGTCGGCGCCGTCGTCACCGCCAAGGACGGCACGCCTCGCAACCGGCAGATCCTCTGGGACCCGAAGACGGGCCCGGGCGCCGTCTACGACAAGCGGCAGCTCCAGCCGTTCGGCGAGTTCATGCCCTACCGGAGCTTCTTCCGCATCTTCAGCAAGGACGTCGACCGCGCGGGCAACTTCGTGGCCGGCAAGAAGCCGGTCGTCTTCGACATGGCGGGCACCAGGATCGGCCCGGTGACCTGCTACGAGGCCGCGTTCGACTCCGTCGTGCGCGACCAGGTGGAGGCGGGCGCGCAGATTCTCTCCGTGCCCAGCAACAACGCCACCTTCGACCGCAGCCAGATGACCTACCAGCAGCTCGCCATGGACCGGGTGCGCGCGGTGGAGCACGGACGCGCCGTGATGGTGCCGGTGACCAGCGGCGTCAGCGCGGTCATCCGGCCCGACGGATCCGTCGCCCAGCGCACCGGCATGTTCGTCGCCGACACCCTGGTCGCCGACGTGCCCAAGCGGACCTCGCTGACCCTCGCCACGCGCCTGGGCGGATGGCCTGAGCTGCTGCTCGTGGCCGTCGGCGTGGGCGGTCTGGGCTGGGCCGTGGTGCGCTCCCGCCGGAACGGTTCCGCCGCCGGATAGGGTCGCGGGCATGGCTACTCCAGAGTTCATCCGCAGGATCCGGGCCACCGTCGGCCACCAGCTCCTCGTGCTGCCCGGCGTGAGCGCCGTCGTCTTCGACGACGCCGGCAGGGTCCTTCTCGGGCGCCGCGCCGACACCGGAATGTGGGCGGTCCTCGCCGGAATCCCGGAACCGGGTGAGCAGCCCGCCGAGGCCGCCGTACGTGAGGTGTACGAGGAGACGGGTGTCGACTGCGTGCCCGAGCGGGTCGTGCTGGTGAAGACCCTCAAGCCGGTGACGTATCCGAACGGTGACCAGTGCCAGTTCACCGACATCTCCTTCCGCTGCCGGGCGACGGGCGGCGAGGCCCGGGTCAACGACGACGAGTCCCTCGAGGTGGGCTGGTTCGAGCTGGACTCGCTGCCGCCGCTGGGGGACTTCTGTGTGCTCCGGATCAAGCAGGCGGCCGCCGACGGGCCGACATGGTTCGAGACCATGTCCGAGCGCTGAAGTATGGGTGCTGACCACATCGGGCGGGGCGCGAGCGCTGCCTAGGGTGCGGAGCATGACCGCGCCCAACGCACCCCTCACCGCGCCGCTCGATCTCGGCGGCCGCACCGCACTCGTCACCGGCGCCGCTGGCGGCATCGGCCGCGCCTGCGCGCTGCGGCTCGCCGCGGCCGGGGCCAAGGTGAGAGCGGTCGACCGTGACCGGGAGGGCCTCGACGCGCTGGTCGAGCAGGCCGGTGCCACCCCCGGCGGCATCGAGCCGCGCGTCCTCGACCTCACCGACCTGGACGCGGCCGAGGAGTGCGCCGCAGGCGCGGACATCCTGGTCAACAACGCGGGCATCCAACTGGTGCGCCCCATCGAGGAGTTCCCGCCCGACGTCTTCCACACCGTCCTGACGGTGATGCTGGAGGCACCCTTCCGCCTGGTCCGCGGCGCCCTGCCGCACATGTACGAGCAGGGCTGGGGCCGCATCGTGAACCTCTCCTCGGTGCACGGCCTGCGCGCCTCCGCGTTCAAGTCCGCGTACGTCGCCGCCAAGCACGGCCTCGAAGGGCTGTCCAAGACCGCCGCGCTCGAAGGAGCTCCGCACGGTGTCACCTCGAACTGCGTGAACCCCGCCTACGTCCGCACGCCGCTGGTCGAGAAGCAGATCGCCGACCAGGCCGCAGCCCACGGCATCCCCGAGGAGCGGGTCCTGGCCGAAGTCATGCTCCAGGACAGCGCGCTCAAGCGGCTCATCGAGCCCGACGAGGTCGCCGAGGCGGTCGCGTACCTGTGCAGCCCGCAGGCCTCTTTCATCACCGGGACGTCGCTCGTCCTGGACGGCGGCTGGACCGCACATTGATCACCCTCGCGGGTGGCGGCGATTGTCTGATCCAATGAGTTGTCCACAGGGCTGGCGGGGCCGGCCGTACGGCGGGTAATCCTGTTGAGCATGTCGCACGATCCAGCACAGTCCCCGTCGGGCCCCGCAGGCCCTGAACGCCCCGCATCGGGTGCCGAGGCGCCGTTCCTCGAGCTCCTCGCCCGGGGCGCGTCCGCCGACGCCTATGAACAGCCCGTGCTGGTCGCTCGCGCCGAGGGCGAGCCGCAGGGGCGGATCGACGCCCTCGAACACGCCAAGGGGCTCGCCCTGCGGGTCCGCGCCGACCTCGAAGGCAGGCGCCGCCGCGAGGCGGAGCTGTCCGCGCTCTTCGAGACCGCCCACGACCTCGCCGGCCTGCGCGACCTGAGCGCCGTCCTGCAGGCCATCGTGCAGCGCGCCCGCTCCCTCCTCAGCACGGACGTCGCCTATCTGACGCTGAACGACCCGGCCAGGGGCGACACCTACATGCGGGTCACCGAGGGCTCCGTCGCCGCGCGCTTCCAGCAGCTCAGGCTGGGCATGGGCGAGGGGCTCGGCGGACTCGTCGCCCAGACCGCCCGCCCGTACGTCACCGAGGACTACGCGCAGGACATCCGCTTCAAGCACACGCGCACCATCGACACCGGAGTCCACGACGAGGGCCTCGTCGCGATTCTCGGGGTGCCGTTGATGCTCGGCCCCCATGTCATCGGCGTGCTGTTCGCCGCCGACCGGCGCGCGCGGGTCTTCGAGAGGGAGCAGATCGCGCTGCTCGGCTCCTTCGCGGCGCTCGCCGCGGCCGCCATCGACACCGCGAACCTCCTCTCGGAGACCCGGGAGGCGCTCGGCGAACTGGAGCACGCCAACGAGATCATCCGGGACCGCGGCGACGTCATCGAGCGCGCGTCCGACGTCCACGACCGCCTCGCCGAACTCGTCCTGAGGGGCGGCGGGGTTCACGACGTGGCGGCCGCCGTCTCCCAAGTCCTCGACGGGACAGTGGAGTTCGCCGACGCGGTCACCGCCCCCGACAAACCCCTCGACGCCTCCCGCGCCGACGGGCACGCCGTGCGGGACGGGGACGACTGGGTCGCCGCCGTCGCGGCGGGCGGTGAGCTCCTCGGCGCACTCGTCCTGCGCGGCCACCCGGGGCTCGACCCCGTCGACCAGCGCACTCTGGAACGGGCCGCCATGGTCACCTCGCTCCTGCTCCTCGCCCGGCGCTCCGCCTCCGAGGCGGAACAGCGTGTACGGGGCGAGCTGTTGGACGACCTGCTCGACGCGCGGGACAGAGATCCGCGACTGCTGCGGGAGCGCGCCGCGCGGCTGCACGCCGACCTGGACGCCACCCATGTGGTCCTGGCCGCGCGCCTGGAGACCCCGGGCTCCGACGCCGAACAGGAGGCCGCCGCCCGGCGCCGCCTGTGGTCCGCCGCGTCCCACGTCGCCGCCACCCGGCACGGGCTCGCCGCCGCGCGTGACGGGGGTACGGTCCTGCTGCTTCCCCTGGGAACCGGGGACCGTGCCTCCGACCTCGCCCGCCGCACCGCCAAGCACCTCTCCGCCGCGGTCCACGAGCAGGTCACCGTCGGCGCGTCGGCGCCCGTGGAGGACCTGACCACCCGCACCGACACCGTCGCCGCCGCGTACGCGGAGGGGCAGCGCTGCCTGGACGCCCTGCGCCTGCTCGGCAGAGCCGGGGAGGGCGCCGCCGCGGAGGACTTCGGCTTCCTCGGCCTGCTCCTCGCGGAGAGCCGGGACATCTCCGGATTCGTCGAACGCACCATGGGCGAGGTCGTGATGTACGACCAGCGCAGGGGGACCGACCTCGTGCGCACGCTCGACGCCTACTTCGCCTCGGGCATGAGTCCCGCCCGCACCAAGGACGCGCTGCATGTACACGTGAACACGGTGGCACAGCGCCTGGAACGCATAGGGCGCCTGCTCGGCCCGGACTGGCAGTCGCCCGCGCGTGCCCTTGAGATCCAACTCGCTTTGCGGCTCCACCGGTTGGCCGGGGCGATATCGGGCTGACGGCCGGGGCGTGGTGAGCTGGGTGCTGCGTGTCGTGCGCCGCGCCTCGCTGACGGCGAGGCCCCCGTACGCGGTGGTGCGTACGGGGGCCGGGGGAGCGGTGACCGGGTCAGACGGGGCGGGCGTCCGCCGTGCGGGCCGCGGCGGCCTGCTCGCCGGCGGAGCTGTCCTCCTCGACGTGGGCCAGGTCGCGGTGCCGGGTCTCCTTCGCGACGCCCACGGCGATGAGCGTCACGAGGGCGGCGGCGATCACGTACAGGGCGATCGGAGTGGAGCTGTCGTAGTCCGTGAGGAGCGCCGTGGCGATGAGCGGCGCGGGTGCTCCGGCGGCGACCGAGGCGAACTGCGCGCCGATGGAAGCACCTGAGTAGCGCATCCGGGTCGCGAACATCTCGGAGAAGAAGGCCGCCTGCGGTGCGTACATCGCCCCGTGCAGTACGAGGCCCACGGTCACGGCGAGGATCAGATTCCCGAAGCCGCCGGTGTCGATGAGCGAGAAGAACGGGAACATCCACAGGCCCACGCCCGCGGCCCCGAGCAGGTACACCGGCCTGCGCCCGACCCGGTCGGAGAGCGCGCCCCAGGCCGGGATGGCCGCGAAGTGTACGGCGGACGCGATGAGTACGGCGTTCAGCGCGGTCTGCTTGGAGACGCCGGCCGACATGGTGGCGTACACGAGGATGAAGGCGGTGATGACGTAGTAGCTGATGTTCTCGGCCATGCGCGCCCCGATGGCGACGAGGACGTCGCGCCAGTGGTGGCGCAGTACGGCGACGAGCGGCGTCTTCTCGCTCGCGCCGCCCTGCTCGGCCTTGCGTGCCTCGGCCCGGGCCAGCGCCTCCTTGAAGACAGGTGACTCATCGACGGAGAGCCGGATCCACAGACCGACCATGACGAGGACACCGGACAGCAGGAACGGGATGCGCCAGCCCCAGGAGGTGAAGGCGGAGTCCGAGATGAGCGCGGTGAGCAGGGAGAGCACGCCGGTGGCGAGCAGTTGTCCCGCGGGCGCTCCGGTCTGCGGCCAGGAGGCCCAGAAGCCGCGCCGCTCGGCGTCCCCGTGCTCGGAGACGAGAAGCACAGCTCCGCCCCACTCGCCACCCAGCGCGAAGCCCTGGACGAGGCGCAGCACGGTGAGCAGTACCGGAGCGGCCATGCCGACCGTGTCGTACGTCGGCAGGACGCCGATCGCGAACGTCGCCCCGCCCATCATGAGCAGGCTCAGGACCAGCAGTTTCTTGCGGCCCAGCTTGTCGCCGAAGTGCCCGAAGACGAGCGCGCCGATCGGCCTTGCGGCGAACCCGACGGCGTAGGTCAGGAACGAGAGGAGCGTTCCTACGAGCGGCTCGGAGTTGGGGAAGAAGAGTTTGTTGAAGACGAGCGCGGCGGCGGAGCCGTAGAGGAAGAAGTCGTACCACTCGATGGTGGTGCCGATGAGGCTCGCGGCGACGATCCGCCGGAGGCTCGCGGGCGGTGGGGGAGCGGTTGCTGCGGAGGCCATGTGGACCACTTCCAGGCGTTGGGCGGGGACGGGTACGTGTCGGCACAAGGTAGAAAGACGCAGGTCAACGGCACATGTGGTGGGGCACCATAGTTTTGGTCGGTGCTATGCGGGGAGCCACCATGAGGAGACGGTGAGCAGCGTCAAGCTCAGCGCGCGTCGGCGTGTCGCGACAGCCTGACGGCTGTTGGCCCCCGTAGTCACCGAGCCCGGCGGATCAGACAGACCGTCAGCGATCGGGGTCGGCGGATCGGCCCCGTCGTCAGGGAGCGTGGCGGGCGCGGATCAGACTCTTCGTCAGCGATCGGGTGTGCTCGGATCGGACTGGGCGTCAGGGGGCCGGGGCGGGGCGGATCGGACCCATCGTCAGCGATAGGGGCGGGACGGGTTGGTGCGTTCGGGGGGCCGGGTGCGCGCAGTCGTGTCGGGGCCGATCGGGTTGTGCGCGAAGCGGTCCACGAGCCGGAAGCCGGGCAAATATTATGGTGAAATGCCTGGTCAGGATCTCCGACTAGCCCACTGGTCGATCCATTGGGGGCCGAGTGGGTGACGACACGGCTATCGGCCGGGCGGGCGGTTCGAGTGGTGAGAGGGGCGCCTGTGGTCGACGGTTATCACGTCGGGGCCGGGTAAGTCGAGCTGACGAAGTGTCAGTGGCCTGGCCGCGGCGGAAGGACTTCGACGATGCGTTCTGCTCGCATGCTCCTCGCTACCGCGACGGCCACGGCTGCACTCGCCATGGCTGCTCCCGGTGCGTACGCAGTCGCCGCAGGCGACTGGGACAACGATGACTCTTCCTACAGCACAGGGCACGACAACGACAGCAACCGCGGCGACGATCACGGCTCCGGCAAGGGCGACCACGGCTCGGGCAAGGGCGACCACGGCTCGGGCAAGCACGAGGGTGGTTACGGCAAGAACGAGGGTGGTTACGGCAAGGGCGACGGTGGTCACGGCAAGGGTGACGGTGGTTACGGCTCGGGCCACGGCAAGCCTCGTGGTGGCGTCCACGCCGGTGGTGGCGCCCTCTCCATGGTGAAGGGTGACGACTGGAGCAAGGACGAGAACGAGAAGGGTGACTCGGACGAGCGCGGCGACGATCACGGCTCGGGCAAGGGTGACCACGGCTCGGGCAAGCACGAGGGTGGTTACGGCAAGAACGAGGGTGGTTACGGCAAGGGCGACGGTGGTCACGGCAAGGGTGACGGTGGTTA